>CALADQ010000008.1 GCA_937890765.1 uncultured Candidatus Neoarthromitus sp. | reverse complement strand
TAAAAATGACAAAAAAGTTCCTCCACAAGTTCCACCAAAGCCTAATGTTATAAAATTTGGTGACGGAACACTCGTAGTTAGAGGAACAAGTGATAGCGGTGGCCCAACTCTCAGAGTTGTTGGTATGTCACAGGAAACTGGAAATAAAAATGACAAAAAAGTTCCTCCACAAGTTCCACCAAAGCCTAATGTTATAAAATCTGGTGACGGAACACTCGTAGTTAGAGGAACAAGTGGTAACGGTGACCCAACTTTCAGAGTTGTTGGTATGTCACAGGAAACTGGAAATAAAAATGACAAAAAAGATCTTCCACCAGTTTCACCTAAAAAATTAAAAGTAAGAAATGTTACTCAAGTATAGTAATATAAATTTTTGAAATAGAATTATAACTTTTATTTTTATTAACTTCATCATTTGATTTTTTCAGCTTTAAATATAATATAAAGAGCTTTGTTTGACTTTATAATTTACGGGGGAGGATATAATTTCTCCCCTTTCTTGTTTTTTTGTTTTAAAAATTTTTATTAAAGATTTTCGCTATCATTTACGATAATCCACTTATAATGTTTTAAAATTTTAAGGATATGCGAGGTTTTAAATATGAAAAAATCCAAATTAAGACCACTGTTAACAGGGAGTGTTCTTTTGATTCCTGCTATTTTTGTTTTATCTAATGCGACAAAAACCAATGCTATGTTAAGAAGTTTTACTATAAAAATAAGACCAATATTTAAAGTTCCAGGTGTTTCTCCTAAAATTCCTGCACTTAATCAAGTCAATATTAAACCTAAAAGCAATTTAAACACAACAGTGAGTAGACAACCTAGTTCTCATAATAATCCGGAAATAGGAGTATACAATGGATTTAGTGGGCCAAGAACTTCTGTGTATCAAGGTTTTAATGGCGGAAAAACATCATTAAGTGGAAGAAATTCAGTTTATTGGAATTTTGAAGGTGCTGAAACTAGAACATATCAAAATGTTGTAAGTTCAAAACAAAATCTTGTTAAAAGACCTGCGTATAATCCTAATAAAGGACCTGCTCCTAAGCCGCCTACAAACTACGAAGCTCCTCAACCGTTATATGAAAATGTAAACTTTAAACTTGATAGCAAAGATTTAGCGAGAAGACCTCTTCCATCACTTCCAAAAGGAGCTAAAAATTTAGGAGACTATACGAAAGTTTTAATTAAGGATGGGAAAATTGTAAATCCAGATTTAAAATCTGTATATGAAAATTTGAGATAAAAATTTAGAATATTTATTTTAAATTCACAGGGAGGTTTGAATCTTTATGAAAAAACACAAAGCCAAAAATATAATTAAACAAACTACGTTATTAGGAATTCCATTAACATTTGTTTTAGCTCAATGTGCAGAAACAAATGCAATGATAAAGTCAACTATGAATGCAGCAAAAGCAACTAAACCTGTTGTGTCCTTCATAAAGCCAGTTGTTCCCCCAAAACCAAAATCAAATATACAATTCAATGTTGGTAGTTTAAATAAACCAAAAGTAAATCTTGGTATTCCAAAAGGAAATGTTATGCAAAAAACAATTTCGTTTAATAATGGTGTATCTTCAAATGGAAGACCTGTTGGACCTGTATTAAAAAAAATTTCTCAATTAAATCTTCAATCTGAACCTGTTAAACCACAAATTAATTATAAATATTCAAAAGTGAATCTTGCAATAGATTATTTAAAAATGAATGGTGCCGACATAAGTAAAAATACTCCAGGTAAAAAACTAAATTTAGGTAATGATTTTAAAAATAAATTAGATTCTATTTTAAACAATAATGGAGGAACTTCTCCAAACTTTGGACGAAAAAATCAAAATCAAGTTGGAAAATTAAATTTAAGTGATGATTCGAAACAAAAACTTCAAGGTATTTTTGGAAATGGAAGTCAAAGCGGAACTAAGCCTGTTGTAAGTACTACTCAAAATGTAAATCCTCAAAACAATTTACAGAATGCTCCACAAAATATTCCACCAGCGCCGCCTCTTCCAGGAGCAAATACAAATGCACAAATACCAGATGCTCCACCATTACCTCAACCAAAACCACAATCATCTCCACAATTAACTTTGAACAATAAACCTGTTGCAAATCAAAACGATAAAAATTTTGGAAATGTTTTAAACGAACTTAAATCTAAGTTTAAGCCTATAGAATAAAAAAAGAGATGCTCATCTGAGCATCTCTTAATTATTGTTGTTCATAGTATTTAAAAATTATTTTTTAAGATTTTTTTAATTTACATCAGTCTTTTATATGGAGGTAATATGGACTGAATTGTTTAAACATTCTTCAATTTTTCTCACGTATATTTTTTCTTCCCTTAAACCTTGTATTTTAACTTTGTCATCTATAATTACAAATGGAACACCAGTAAGATTAACATCTATTGCATAAGAAGCATCATTTGAATAGTCAACATAACTTTTCTTAACTTCATCATCACTAAAATTTAATGGCATACCTAACATATCAAACACTTTTTGAAGCGTATCAAAATCACTTATATTTTCTAAATTTTCAAACATCATTTTGTAAATAAGATTTATATATTCTGATTCCTTGTTATATTTTTTAGCTATCTTAGAAAGAATCAATGCTGTTTTTGTATTGTACTTCACTTTAACATCATTAATTTTTATGCCGTAATTAATACCTATATTACTTAGCATTTGAAGTATTAAACTATAATTAGGTAAAACATGTAAAAGTTCAGAAGTGCTAATGCCTTCTTTAGGAATACCGACGTGCAATTCTTTTGTGAAATACTCAATATTCATCGGATATTCTTTTGATAATTTATCAAACATGGATTTACAAACGTAGCTAAATGGACAAATAAAATCATAAAATAACTTAACATTTAACAATAAGTACACTCTCCTATTATTAACATAAACTTCTTAGAACTAGTGTTGTTAAATTTTAAGATTAATAAACCAATTAAAAATTACCAATCAAAGAAAAAAGATTTAATAATTGCAAAAATTTCCCTAAATAAACTCTTAGTTCGTGAACGAAATGAAACATGGCTCCCCATCAAAAATACCTTTTTAAATCCCACTCTCTTAGCTAACATCTTAGCTCTAAATAAATGATAACCACTTGTTATTATTAAAATTTCATTTTCATAACTTAACAAACATTTTACATTCAGCAAATTTTCAAATGTGTTTGTTGATAAATCTTCAATTATGATTCTATGTTCAGAAATATTTTGTTTAATTAAATAATTTTTCATTACAATAGCTTCAGCTATTGGTTCATCTTCTCCTTTTCCACCACTTACTATAACTTTTGAATTTGGAAATTTGTCTAAATATCTTTTAGAAATAAGAAGCCTCTCTTCTAAAACTTTACATGGGGTGTCCTTATCTAAAATTTTTGCGCCCAAAACTAAAACGTATTGGCAAAATTCTTCACATTTAGAATTTTCATATTTCAAAATTAAAAACGTAATAAAACAAATTACAATTATTAAAATCAATAAAAAAATTATCATAATTTTCCCCTCTTAAACACAATTTTAATTTTTACAATTTTATTAGAATAATTTTCTAAATATTTTTTAAAACTAAGCGTATATGAATTTGGTAAAATTTATAAGGAGATGTGAACATGTCATTAATACATATTTATCTTGATAAAGAATGTGATTCAAGACAAAAATTTTTAAAGCTTCTTAAAAACTCAAACGTAAATTTTTTGGAATTTAATTTGAATAATGACGAAATCACAAAATCAAATTACAAAATCGATAAATTACCTGCAATAAAATTTGAAAATGAAATTGTATATGAAATTGACGAAGATTCTGTAAAAAAAATTATTGAAAAATTCAATTCGTTTATTGAGAATTTACCGAAGCCTAACAATTCATTTTCTTGTAAAATACTTGTAAATACAATTAAAGTAAGTGATAAATCAAAACTTTCTAAATATTTTGAAAATTTTTCTAAAAAGCACAAAAAGTCAACGCTCACTATATAATTAATTTATTTATTTGTTAATTTGTTACATAAATATTATGAAAAAAGGATATAGCAAACCGCTACATCCTTTTTGTTTAATTAAAATTCCAAAACACAAAATTTTTTTTACAACTCTCTTACCAGAAAATTTTTAATTACTGTTCCGCTGACCCATCTTTCGAATTATCTGCATCTCTTGTTGAAGATTTCCTTTGTAATTGATGTTGTTGTCCACTTCCATCACTTGAGCTTGAAGATTGTGATGTAATTACAACTTTTTTCTCTTCACTTGAAGATTGTTCTACTTCAATTTTTGATGTACTCGATGTACTCAATGTTACTCTCTTGCTCCCGAAGATGTTTGTAAATTATCTTTGCCTTCTCCTTTATTCGTACGACCTAATCTATCTAAAGCTTTTCTGATTTTATCAGCTCTTTCTTGGTCATTTAAAGATTCTGCTTCTTCTAACTTTTTCTGAAGAAATTGTTGCACAGTGATTTTTGATCCATCATCTTCATTACTACTAATTACAACCTTACCATCTTTTCCTAATCTTAAACTTGATAACTTAACAACAGAAGAACTTGACTCACCACCAACTAATTTTCTATTATCTTCACTAGCTCCACTAATTATTCCACTTGATGCTTTTGATGCTTGCGTTGACTCTCCACCATCTCCTGTTTGTGATTGTGGCTTCGGTGCTTGCTTTGGTTTCAATAAAACCTGATCTTTTTCACCTACTATTACTGATGAACTTAATTTTATTGGACTCGGTGACGAACTAGTTGTTGTTGTTTTAGTTAAATCACTTGAACCAGATGCTGTTGTAGTTGTAGTTGAAGACGAAACACCTGAACTTGAAGAAGTTACAATAACTCCATTTCTTATATCTTCTTCATGTCTCTCTCTAGCATTTAAAATAGCTTTATTTAATTCGCCCTTAAAATCACTAGAAAGTTCTATCTTCCCAATATCTCCTTCATTACTTGTCAAAGATTTTTTCAAAATTACTGATTTTCCTCCATCTGCACCCTCTTCAACACTCATTGAAATTTTACCTTTTAAATTGGACGCTACTGGTTTACCATCTTCTTCAGCTTTAATTTCAAAATATTTGCTTAAAGCTGCGACAACTCCCTTTTTATTTTTATCTATTTCATCCGCGTCAAACTCAACATCACTTTGAACATTAGCTGAACCTCTTGGGCCTTTAATTCCCGCATCCGAAAACTCAAGATCATATTTAGAACCACTTTGACCTGCATTTGAACCCGACCCATCAACTGGTTTTAATTTATCTTTAGCTTCACGAATTTCATCATCAGTAGGAGCATAACCAGGCTGTTCTTGTTTATCTTTATCCTTACTTGGAGTTCGTTTCAAACTAACTTCTTTAAGCTCGTTCGGAGTTACACCAAAAGATTTATCTTTATCATCTTTAACAACTGATTTAAGTTGAACTTTTATTCCAGTTTCACCTGGTTCTGATAATGGAGGAGCTTGTGGAACTCCACTACCTTCTGAAGAAATAGGTATTTTTTTAATATCTTCTCCTTCTACATTTGATGTCCCTTTCTTACCACTTAAGGAAACTTTTAAATATGATATCTTAGGTTTATCATCTTCACCTTCTCCTGCGTCATCTTGTGTACTGTCCTTTGAACCTAATTGCGTTTTATCTCCACCTGTTAATGGTTGTTGCTTCTTATCTTCACTTTCTGTTGCTGCTATTGGCGTTTTTATTTGCTCCTTCACTTGCATTCCTAACTTCTCTGGAGTTTTTCCACTTGTTCCTTCTCCTGCGTCATCTTGTGTACTGTCCTTTGAACCTAATTGCGTTTTATCTCCACCTGTTAATGGTTGTTGCTTCTTATCTTCACTTTCTGTTGCTGCTATTGGCGTTTTTATTTGCTCCTTCACTTGCATTCCTAACTTCTCTGGAGTTTTTCCACTTGTTCCTTCTCCTGCGTCATCTTGTGTACTGTCCTTTGAACCTAATTGCGTTTTATCTCCACCTGTTAATGGTTGTTGCTTCTTATCTTCACTTTCTCCTGTACCTGTTGGCGTTTTTATTTGTTCTTTTACTTGCATTCCTAATTTCTCTGGAGCTTTTCCACTTACAATTTCGGAATCATCAGTTCCAACGCTTTTATCAACTAAATTTTTTGGTGAACCCTTCGCGTATATAATTCCTTTCTTATCTTCTCCAGAAACTGGAGGCAAAATACCAAGTAACCCATTAGGTTTTTTATCTCCTGTTTTGTCTTTATCTAATTCATCTGCTAAAATGAATT
>CALADQ010000007.1 GCA_937890765.1 uncultured Candidatus Neoarthromitus sp. | reverse complement strand
AAATAAATTTTACCACATTACAAAACAAAAAGACTTCCTCAAATGAGAAAGTCTTAATTTAAACTTTAAAAAGTACAATTATCTTTGAGATTGTTTAAATTTTCTAGCATTTTCTATAGCTTGTCTTCCTTCTTCGCTTTTCAATCTTTTTCTTCCTTGAGAAGAACCACCTCTTAAGTATTCTCTAGGTATATATGAATCGCTTGAACCATACAAAGCAAAATCTTCTTGCTCAACATCCATATTGTCAATTTCTTGTTGTAAAAGTTCTTTTAATGAATCTGCATCAATTTCTCCAATTTCAACTTGAGAATCTTCATTTACGTAACATAAATACATTTTACCTGTAGAATCATCGAGTAAAACTTGAGTTCCACTTTCTAAAACTAAATTTATAAGCTCATCTTCGGATTCTATGCTACTTAATGGAACCACAACTTCAGCTAACTGTGCAGAAAAATCATTTGAACGCGTTCTGTTTTGATTACTAGTAACAACTGCTTCGCTAGCTTTAGCTACCATATTAGCTCCAAGAATTCCAGCAGCAACTCCACCAATTAATAAAAGACCACTTATAAATCTTTTTTTGCTAATCATGCCTGTAATGTTCTTTATACTTTTTATATTCATAACAAAATCTCCCTATAAATTAAAACTAGTTTTTTAATTTATCGTAGCTTTAAGTAAATATATTATATTTTTTCATAAAAATTTTTTAAATTTACTTTAGTTATGCAGTATGTTATCCTTTTACATAGTAATTTTGAAAATGTGGTGATAACTTGAGTTTGTTTAAAGATATGTTCAATGATTTTAAAAGTTCTTTATCTGAAAAGGAACTTTACATATTTGAATTTATTTCGTCAAACACTTTTTTTGCGTCGAAAATGAGCTTAAAGGAACTTAGTTTAAAATTAAATGTAACTGAATATTCCATAAATAAGTTTTGCAAAAAAATAAATGTAGATAATTTTGAAAATTTAATTTCAATATTGAAAGACTTCTCAAAAAGTTCTATGGATTCTTCAAATTATATTTTTAAAAATTCATTAGAGGTGTTTTCTGTTTTTACAGAAAGGATTGACGAAATTAAAATTAACGAAATGGCAAATCTTATTTTAAAATACAATTCATTTTGTATTTTGCATTCTGATTCTTCAAAAATAATTTCTCAATACGCAGAACAAAAATTCAAAAATTTAAATTTTAAAATTTCAACATCATCAACTCCAAAAAATTTATCAAAAAATAAAAATGTAGATTTAATAATTTACATTTCAATAGATTTGGATGAATCATCAATTAAAAATACTTTAAAATTTTTAAACAACAAAATCGTAATTACAATATCAGATAAACTTTTTAAAGAAGTTCACGACAACTCACACATATTTTTTTACATAGACAACAACAAAACTTTTAAAAATTTCAATCTCACTTCAGATTGTTTATATTTTGTATTCTTAGATTTGTTAATTTCTAAAATTATAGAAATTTCTAATTCCAAAAAATAATTTCCCTTTTCATACTTAACCAAACATTTAAATAAAATATATCTGTACACCAATTAAATATGGAGAAATTTTATAATGCCTAACAATCAAAAACCTAAATTAAGAATCATCCAAAATGAAAATCTTAAACCTCAAAATTCAACTTGTGATTACAAAAATGAAGAAATAGAAAATATCATAATTTCTGCTGCAAAACTCAGCCAAAATTCTGAAGTGAAAGTATTTTTTAAAAATATTCCAGCAAGTGAATACAATTTAGGGTACAAAAAATTTTGTGGTACAAAAATAAATAACCTTGTGTTTTACAATCCTTCTTTATTTAATCTTTACCCAAAATTAATTGATTTTTTAAGCGTTGAATACAATTTAAAACTAATAAATTCTATAAATTTACTTTATCTAAACAATTATCATTTTTCAAATTCTAAAAATCATTTTAAAAAATCCAAAAACATTTTAAACACAAATATATACATGAATTTAGATTTAGATTTTGATGAAATCATACAAATTTTAGATAACATAACAGAATATATTTTTGAAAATAAAGTTTTAAAAATTCTTGTCATATCATCAATAAAAAATTAATTGCCATACTTCATCATTAGAAAGTATGGCTTTATTATTTTAAAAATTTAATCATCTTACTTGACATAATTTGCTATGAATTTTATATTTTAAATGTACAAATCGCTTGATAAAAACACGTTAACAGTAAAACAACAAATTATATCATATTAATAACTAAATTCTAATATTAATTGATTGTATGTACTATATAACTTTACAATTTAAAAAATATCTAAGAGAAGTAAAACGTTTTTAATTCTCTTCAGAATGTAAGGGGAATTTTATGAAAAACAAAAAAATAATTAGTGAGTATTGTTTCATTACGCTAGGTTCTTTACTATTTGCTGCTGGTATAAATCTTTTCCTTGTACCTGCTAATTTGTACAATGGAGGAACTGTTGGAATTTCTCAAATTATTCGTACACTCCTCAATATGAATAATTCACAGTTTGATATAGCTGGAATAATAAACTTCATAATAAATATTCCTCTGCTATTTTTGGCATATTTCCATTTTGGAAAACCATTGTTTTGGGGAACGTTCTTCGGAATCGCAACTCAAACAATATTTTTTTCAATAATTAAAATACCTGTAACTCCCATTGTCGATGAATATTTTGTTGCGTGTTTAATGGGTGGTATTTTGTCAGGAGTTGGCGTTGGTATAACTTTAAAATCCGGAGGAACTGGTGGAGGAATAGACATTTTAGGATTGTACTTCACACAAAAATTTAAAGGGTTTAGCGTTGGAAAATTTGCTTTATTGTTTAATGCTGTTGTATATGGAGTTTGTGCATTACTATTTACTTTGCCAACAGCTATTTATTCAATAATTTTCACAGCAATTTATTCTTTAGCCGTAGATAAATCGTATCCTCAAAATATAAATGAAAACATAACTATATTTACTAAGAACCCTGTTCTTTACAAGAAAATTGTTGAAGAATTGAAACGCGGTGCAACATATTGGAAAGGAACAGGAGGATACACAGATACAGACACATACATTATTATAACGGTCATTTCAAAATATGAATTTATAAAATTAAAACGAGTCCTTGAGCAAGAAGATCCAGATGCGTTTGTCTTAGTAAATCGACAAGAACAAATAATGGGAAACTATTCACTTCGTCTATAAATGAAAATAAAAATAGAAACTATACAAAAGTATAGTTTCTATTTTTTCTGAAACGTTTTATAACGACGTTTGGATTCGTAACGTCCTCTCCTAAAACAAAAATATTCACGCCATTTTCCAAAAGTTTTTTTCCTTGATCAAAATCTACCGAATTTAAACTAGCTATTGTAGGAATATTTATATCTGAACAAACTTCAAATACAATTGATTCGTCAAAACAATATCCAAAAATTTCAACCATAAGTGCATCAATTCCCAACCTGTATGCTTCAAAAGCTTGTTCCTTTGTAGAAATTCGTGCGACTAATTCACCATCAAAATTAAATCTTAATTCTTTAACGAGCTTTTGCAAATCCTTAAATTTATCTTCAAATATTGACATATCAATAATTATAAAATTTGGTTTTAAGTCAACTATTTTTTTAAAATTATCGTAAGTCTTAGCAATTAGAATATCGTTAAAATTTTCTTCAATCTCTGCAAAGATAGGAAGAGAGGTAAATTTTTTCAAAATGTTTAAGTTAGACAAACTCTTTGACAAAAATCCTTTTGCTCCTCCTCTTTCTGAAAAATCTATAACATATTTTATAAATTCTTTGTCATTCAAATGTTCATTTCTAAAATTATCAATATCAACAATCACAGAATTTTTAAGTTTTTCTAGTTCATTAACAATCATATGCTTACCTCTTAATTATAAAATTTATTTATCTCTTGTTGTGCATTGCCTAGTACACTTTCAACTTCTAAACCATCTAAATAAATACTTCTGGAATATTTTTCAACTATATTTGATATTTGATTATAGTGTTCTATGTTGTATATAAAATCCCTTCCTTTATTCAAACTATCGAATGCAACTTTTTTTGCTTTGTTAATTTTTGAATTTTCGTCATTAGAAATTTCATTTTTGAAAGTTTCTTTTACAACAGGCAAAACATTTGTTGTGTTTGAAAGCTCCAATTGATTTTGGTCGTTTAATATAAATTTTATAAAATTCATAGCTAGCTCTTCATTTTTTCCATTATCAACTACGGACAAATAAACCGTATTGGTGTAACGCAAATCATTTTCTCCAACTGGAATTGGAAAAATGACCGTGTTATCATAGACTTCTTTTGATATTTTTTCTATGCTATTTATAAATTGAAAATTTGATTTTATCATTGCAACTTCATTGTTTGCATACAAAAATATCTTATCATCAAAATTTAAAAACTGATTTGGCACAACCATATTTTCAAATTTAGATTTATGGGATTTAAAATGTTCAATTATTTGTGGCGTTTGAATATAAACTTGTCCATTTTCTCCAAAAACATTTAGTCCGTTGAAAATTAAATTTTTTATGCTCTCGGGTTCAATAACGCTACCAAATTTCCCAGAATTATTTTTAACAACATTCATCAAATTTAAAAATTCATCTTCGTTCTTTGGATAATTTTCTTCATCAATGTTTGACATGTCCATTATAGATTTGTTTATAAACAAAACTTTTATATCCGTAAACCATGGAACACCAAGTAGCCTATTATTTTTTTCAGAAGATTTTAAAATTCCTTCGAAAAACGTATTTAAAAATTCGTCATCAAATTTATATAAATCCACAATCAATTCATCATTAATATCATTCATTAAAGTTTTTGCATCAAAACTAACTATATCCGGCAAATTATTTTCTTGCCATGATGAATATAAATTCAAAACCATTTCTTCAGTAGAAAAATCCGTCCAATTAATTTTAATCATAGGATTTGCTTTTTTAAATTTTTCGATAACGTATTTCATATATTTATCTAATCGTGGTTTCAAATTTGAAGTCCATAAATTTATAACAGATTGTTCTTCAAAAATTTCACTGGAATTTTTGCTTTTACTTTCAGACAAACAGGACATTAAAACAAATAGAACAAATACCATCGTAACGAAATTTTTCAAAAATTTATTTATCATATTTACTTTAACTCCAAAATTTTTTAATTGAATTTTTTCTATCATTTTAACACAAAAAAGCATCACAATAAAAATTATGATGCTAAATATATTTTCTTAAATTGGTCAGCTTGGTTTTTGGTTATGACTCCATTGTTAGTTAAAATTTTCAAAACTTGCATGTACCTATTTTTCATGGAAGAATTTCCTTTTTCATTTAGGTTATAAACACTTGGAGCTTGAGGTATTCCAACAAGTAAAGATGATTGATATTCATTTAAATCTTTTGGAGAAATCCCAAAATATCCATGACTCGCTTCGTTAATTCCGTAATATCCATTTCCAAAATAAATTATGTTTAAATACATTTCCAAAATTTTATCTTTTGAATACTCACGTTCAAATTCAAATGCCACAAACATTTCTGCAACTTTTCTCGTTAAAGTCTTTCGCCCATCTTTGAAATACAAATTTTTTGCAAGCTGTTGAGTTATTGTGCTACCTCCGTATTTGTAATAACCTTCCTTCAAATTACTAATAAACGATGCTGCTATTCCCATTAAATCAATTCCATTATGTTTGTAGAATCTTTTATCTTCAACATTCACAAAATAATTTTTCAAACTATCTGAAACGTTTTGTATTTCTACATAATCGTTTTTAGAACTCAGCTCTTTAAGTTTTTGATCTATAGGCATTGTTTTAACAACATTTTTATAAACAAAAAACCCATTTAAAAAAAACAAAATCAGCAAAACAATTCCAATTTTAATGAAATTAAATATTAATTTAATAGTACTTCCCCCTTTTAAAAATTTTTTAAGTTACTGTTACATCTTTTATCCACTTATTACCAAACATTCTTATCGTACACCAAACCAATTTAATTATTTCATCAAACTTCAAACAAATATAAATTAATGCCACTGGAAAATTAAAAACAAACGCTGCCAAAATTCCCAATGGTATGGATAACACCCACAAAAATATAATATCTGCTAACAATAAAAATTTTGTATCTCCGCCACCTCTTAAAATTCCTTTTGTCAAACCAATTGAAGGAACTTGAAACATTATTATAAAGGCCGCTCCATCCATAAGTTTATACGCTATATCTTTTGTTTCTTGAGTTACGTTGTAAAAATTTATTGCTATAGGTTTCGTTAAAGTTATAACCACGGCCGCAACAATTCCTGCAATAACACATATTAAAAGAAAAGTTCTAGATTGTTCTCTCGCAACATCTATCTTTCTTTCGCCAATTGAATTTCCAATTATAACTAAACATGAACTCGCAATTCCTGCCATTGATATTGTTGAAAGTTGTATTACAATATTGCAAATGCTATTTGCGGCAACCATCTCAGGACCCAACCGTCCTAAAATCATAGTTAAACTTGTAAGTCCAGCAACCAAAAGAGTATCGCTAATCAAAACATTTATTCCAGTTTTCAAATATTTTTTGAAAATATCTTTATCAAATCCAAATAAATCTTTAATTGTAAATTTAATTTTTTTGTCAACGCAAAATAAATAAACAACAACTATTATACATTCAACTAATCTTGCTATAATTGTTCCAATTGCCGCACCGGCTAATCCTAAAGCTGGCGCTCCAAATTTTCCAAATATGAAAATCCAGTTAAAGAAAACATTTAGAACAAAAGCTACGCTGTTTGCTACAACAGAAATTTTTATTTGTGAAATTGTTCTAAAAATAACAGAAATGGAAGTTGTTATACAAAAGAGTGGATACATTACAGAAACCAATTTCAAATAAGGAATCCCTGCTTGTATAACTTCTGGAACGTCAATATAAAATCTAAGCAAATATTCTGGAATTGCAAAAGATAAAATTGCAAAAATAATTCCAACTAATATGTTCAGTTTAAGAACTATCGACAAAGTTTTTGCAATAGATCTGCTATCCCTTCTCCCCCAAAATTGAGAAGACAATACTGCTCCTCCACCTGCTATTCCAAAACACAAAATCGTAGTTATAAAAAATACTTGTCCCGACAAAGACGAAGCTGACAAAGTAATTTCTCCTAATCTACCTACCATAATAGTGTCCATCATATTAATTGCAAATGTTATAAGACTTTGAAGTGTTATAGGGATAGCAATTGTCAAAACTTTTTTATAAAATCCTTTATCTCTAATAAACAATTAAAATTTTCTCCCCCTAAAATTATTTTTTTAATCCCTAATTTCAAAATATTTTATCACAAAAATTTATGATTAAGTACAAATTTTGACGTTTATTTTTGAAGATTATAATTTTATGTGCTAGAATTGTATTACGTCGTAAAATATTTCTCTAAAAAATTAAGGTGATATAATGGATTTATTAATTGAGCAAAGAGCACTTAAGATAGGAAACATTTTAAACCTTACGATGTCAATTTCTGGAGTTATTGTTTTTATGTTTTCTAATTCGAAAGCAGTATTAATTGATGGATTATTTTCATTTATACAATTTATATCGACGATAGTAGCTGTAAAAATTTCTAAAGGATTATCGACTTCAAGCGTTAAACAATATCCATTGGGGCCGTACAGCAAAGAAACATTGTATGTACTTTTTAGATCAATTCTTATAATAATTCTTTTGCTCGCATCTATTTTTTCTGGGATAGATACCATATTAAAATTTTTAAACACACCTGAATTAGTTCCTGAAATACATCTTGGAGCAATAATTATAAACGGTATAATAATGACAATTTTATGTTTTGGGTTGTCCATACTTTATAAATTTTTCAACAAAAAAATAGGAAATTGCTCTGACGTTTTGAAAGCTGAGGCAATGGGTGCAAATCTCGATGGAATTATAAGTGCGGGAACGGCAATTGCATTTGTGTTATTTAAAACAATTCCAATTTTAAAACCACTTCTTCCTATATCAGATGCAATTTTATTGTTGCTTCTATCAGGATTTTTTGCAATTCAACCACTACAACTTTTAATAAATCAAATAAATATATTGTCTTATAAACGCCTAAACCACAAATCTGAAAAAGATCTTAAAGCGTCTCTTATTACTGAACTTCCATATCTAGATATTCATGATATATTTATTTCAAGGCTTGGGAAATTTACAGAAATTTATATTACATTAGGAGTTGACGGAAATTTTTCAGTTGATGAGTTTGATTTGATTAGAATAAGGATTAAGGAAATAGTAAACAAAAAAATAAAGAATACTCAAATACTAATAACATTTACTAATTTAAATTTGTAACTGAAAAAAATATGGAGTATGATTTAAGAATACATACTCCTGTGTGATTACCGAAAAATTTTTTTGTATTTCAAAAAGCACATCTTTATTATAAACATTTCCAAATTTCAAAAATAAATTAAACAAAATGCTAGAAATCTTTTTTGTGCCTAAGTTGCTTTTTCAATTTAAAATTATCATCATTTAATTTGCGTATTGTATTTTTCAAAATCTCTATTTCTTTTTCAAGTTCTTTCATCTCATTACTATCAGAAAACATATCTTGCTTTTCTGATTTCAACAAATCGTTGTAAGCTTGAATTTCTTCCTCTAAACTTGAAATTTTAGATTTAAATTGCACATTTTCATTTTCAATATGTATAACCCTGTCTTTAAGATTAGAATTTTCATCAATTAAATTTCTTATTTTGGAATTGCAAACATCAATGCTATTATCTAAAGCATATTGTTCTTCTTTAAGCTTTCGTATTTGGTCGCAATAATTTATAGATAACAAAACCGCCGCTGATTGCAATGTCAAATTTGTGTTTGCTCCAATCATATCTCTTAATTTAATATCGACTTCATTCGCGATATCACTTAAATATTCTTCAGACTCTTCACCCTTTAACTTATATTCGATGCCATTTACATTAATCGTTACAATATTCATAAGCTACCTCCAAAGTGTTTCTATGTCATACATACATTATTTATAATAACACAAAAATTTATTTAACTAAAAAAATTTTGGCCACTAGATAAAACTAATGACCAAATTTAAATTTTATTTTTACCACAATATACCTAACTTATCACACAAATTTCTAAATTCTTGCTCGTATAACATTCTCGTAACAATTGCTTTTTGTGCTTCAAACGCATCATTATTAGCATTAGGCAAAAACGTTTCGTTATATTCTTTTATCCAGAATTGCAAACCTTCCTCATCATAAGTTCTATTAACAACAATTTGATATAAAACTTTTATGAGTTCATCGTCTGGCAAATTTCTATCAGAAAATTCTCTTTCTGCAAACATCAAATTGTAAAGAACATATTTACCAGTTATATCTTTCTTCTCAATAAGTTTATCTAACCAATAACTATACCCCTCTTCATCAGGAAAACGTTCAAAAGCAAAATTATAAATGTTAGTTACAAATTCCTGAAGCGGATTTTCTGATTCTATCTTAACATTTTTTGTAGATAATTTTATCTTTTTGTTATCTGTCGTTGTCGCCACAATAATAATTGATTTATATTCTTTTCCTGGCACCAAATTCTTAACCACAATATCTGATTCAGTTTCTCCTTCTTCAACTTTTAAACCTGTTGGCTTAATAGCAATTTCTTCTTCAAAATCTATTTCAAAATCAGAACCCAAATCCAAAACTACACCTCTTCCTTGAACTTTATCGACAACTTTGACGGGTATAGAACTTCCAGAAGAATTTTGAGATTGAGAACTTCCACCTGAAGAAGTAACTTTTTTATTTATATCAAACTTTGCTTCAACTGGACTATAATTTACTCTATCAGTTGTTAATTGAAGTTTAAGGACATAAGACCCCGGATCAACATCGCTTAGTTCTATTTCAGTCAACTCATTTAAATCAACATCTTCTCCATGAACTTGCCTTATCAATGGATCTGGTGGATAATTTTGATTATCAAAAGTTCTCAAATAAAAATCCAATTTATCGCCGTCTGTAAATTCTGCACCTTCAGGGTATTCCCAAGAAATTAAAACATTACTTCCTTTTACATTCGCCTCAAAAATAATAGGACTAAATTTCAATTCTGAAAAAGATTCATAATCTTCAACTAAATATGAAACTAAAATATCAAGCTTTGAAGTATCTCCATCAACATTAAACGAAGCTGACCTTATCTCATTTAATTCCTCCGTAAATTCTACAATAGGTTCTGAAAAATCATATTCTTCATCATCAGCACCTTTTATAAAAATTCCCAAGTTATCGTAATTATCCATAAATTCAATTTCTTCAGTGTCCAAAGACCAACTTATTGAAATCGCATCTTCACTTATACTTTTAATTGACAAATCTTCAATTGAAAAATGTTCAGTTGTAAAACTTTTTGTGACCGGAGGCAACTCTGTTTCTAAAAGTTTCAAATCAACCTTAACATCATAATCAGTGTCTGGTATCAACGCTGATAACTCTATTAAATTTATATCTGCTAAACTCAATGCTTCAGACTGAACCAATTCTAAATCTGGAGTATCAGAATAAGCCTCTTCATCTTTATATTTAGTAAATATCTGAACCTTTTCTCCATCTACTAAAGTATAATTTTGAGGATATTTCCATTCAATTTGTGCAGTCATAGGATTTATTTCTTTAACTTCAACTGCGAGTTCATCAACTTTTGAATTAAAATCAATTATTTTTTCGTAAACAGAAGATCCAATACTTAATATAACTTTTATGTGATATTCGGTATTTAAATCTTCAAAGTATGCGTCCGCTATATTTGTTTCATTTAACATTTCTCCATTTGCTTCTCCACTTGGCTCGTTTGGAAAATCTGGATCAGTTTTCTTTTTCACATACAACTTACACACAGCATCAGATCCATAAATTATCTCATCTGGATTCATTTTAATTCCAACTGTAACTAAATGGTCTTTTGAATTAACAACAAAAACTTCTTCAAGTCCGTTTATTAAACCAGTTTTAAAATTAACTTCTTTCTCTACTTTAACACCTTTTCCACCTTCAGGCCAAAACACTGCCTTAGCAATATAATCAGTATTAGGTGATAAACCTAAAATATCCAATACATTTATTTCATTTAAATCTACTTCTCCAAATCCTTCAACATTTTCTCCATGAACTGCTGTAAAATTAGCTTTAGAAGGATATGAAGCTTCTTTTTTATCCCTAACAAATATATCTAATGTATCATTAGCCTTTATTTCATAATTTTCTGGATAAGCAACCTCAAACTTAACGCTACTCACTCCTGTATCAAGCGTAAAATAATCAAATTTACCAAAAACAGTTCTAGCTCCTATAGTTTCTTCAACAGTGATTGGACTATTGCTATCTGATGTTTTATTAATTGTATATTTTATTTTAAAAACATAATCTTTTTCAGGCTCTAAACCTTCTACAGTAAAATTATTAAACTTACTTAAACTTTCACTTTTAGTCACAGCAACAGTCTCGTCACCATTTTCAGAATTATCTTCTACTTTTTTATAAAGTACCTCAACTCTATCCTTGGAATCAAAATTATAATTTTTCGGATAAACATCCCAATTTAATTTTATAGATTTTGAATTTATATTCTTGAAATATAATCTAGAAATTTGAAAATTATTAGTAGCTTTAAATGTATAATAAGTTTCTCTAGGCTCTAAACCATTAGGTGTAAAAATAAATTTCAATTCATAATTTTGATCTTTTTCTAAATTAGGAATAACAAGCTTATAACTTCCATTTTCTTGTTGAGTTTGAGAATTATTATCAATCCCATTTATCCACTCATTATCATCTTTCTTTTTATAACTTATTTCTATTCTGTCTCCATCATGTAATTGATAATTTTTAGGATAAGTCCAACTAATAGTAACAGAATTATCTCCTATTGAATCTATTTTAGATAAAACTTCACCTATTTTCAAAACATACTTTGTATAACCTGAAACTTCTTTTCCAAAAAGCGTGTACGCAACCTTTATATCATATTCAGTATCATATTTATCCAAATCAAATTCTACTTCTCTTAGATCAAAATCCTTTTTTCTATTAATCTTTTGATTAGAATAGTCAGAATGAGAACGTTCTTTTATATAAACATCTATTTTATCTTGATCTGAATAAGAAAAATCTTTTTCTGAAACATTCCACTTTAATTTTATTTTTTTACCTTCTACAGGAATCACTTTAAAACCATCAATTAAGAATTTCGCCGTTCTAACTTCTTTTTGATCTCTACTTAAAACTTCCTCTTTTACTCCTGCAACGGTTTTTTCATCGATTTTATGTTCTAATTTAACTTGATATATAGTGTCCTCATTTAGATTCTCAAATTTGTAATTAACGATATTTTTTAAATTCGTTTCTCCTCCTTGTATCGCATTAAAAGAAGGATCATTTGGAAAACTAGGATCATTAGATTTTTTAATAAATAATCTTAACTCTTGACCTTCTGTAAAAATCATTTCTTCTGGATAAGTCCAATTGATAATGAAACTTGAAGGTTTAATTTCGCTTGCATTGATCTCCGTTCCTTTCATTTTAACATCAAAATTCAAAACATTACCTGAATGTCGTGTTCCACCTATGTTATATACAATCTTAAGACTATAAGATTCTTCAAAATTGGGAACTTCTATGCTTGCTCTCCTTATTCTATTTAAATCTTCATTTATTACATGAACTGGAGTTCTTGGAAAAACATCGTGAGATTTCAATTTTAGGAAAATATCTATCCTATCCCCCTGAGAAAATTCCATATCAGCTTGATTTATATCCCAAGTTATATCGATATTTTTTTTATTTATTGAACCTTCTTCTGATAATCCATCAATAGTTTCATTTAAAATTTTAAAATCACTAGTTACAAATTCAACTTCGCTTGAGAATGTAAGTCCCGTACTGGTTATAAGTTCAAGTTTAGCTGTATAATTTATATTTGGACTCAAATTCTTTATTGTATATGTTCTTACTTTATCAAAATCTATCTCTTGAAAACCATGAACAATTTTAGCATCTGGAACAGCTTGATAACTATATCCATCTTTTTTAAAGTATATATTTAAAATATCTCCCTCCATAATTAAATAATTACTTGGATATTCCCAAGCTAACTTAGCAGTTGTGCCCGTCGCTTTATCTAAAGAAACCCTGAGCGGAGCATATTCAAAAGTTGTTTTAAATATGTGAGAACCATTATTAAATTCTAAAATATATCTTTCACCTTTTACAAGTCCTTTATTCAACTTAAATTTATTTGAACCACTCACTATATTCGAAAAATTATTTTCGGTTGAATTACCATTTTCATGTAATATTTTCACATTATTATTAGAAGATGTAGAATTTAATAATGCTGAAAGTTTATTATCAAACTTAATATCGATAGCCTCTTGATTATCTATATTTGTAGCTATTATTGAAGGATTAAACAATATTGACGAATCTACAGAATTAAAATAAATTAACCCAGTAGCACTATTTAAAGTTACTAAATATTTACCACCCATCAAAACAGGTACATTAGTAAATGAAAAATTTTTTCCATTTACTGTTTTTGCTTTATGCTCGTTACCTTCATCATCAATAACTGACATAATATCTCCAGATTTAAATTCTACTCCCTTAGGAGTTAATCTAAAATTATATAAATTTGCTCCTTGTTTAGAAACCACTAACTCATCCATATCTACTTCTAAAAAACTAAATTGAATTATATCTGCATAAAAAGTAACTGGTAAATAAGCTTCTCTCCACTCTTGGAGATTACTGCTAGATTGGACCTTAAAATAACATGTATTTATACCTTGAGCCATATCATGATATCTAATTTTAAAATCTGCACCTGAAACTTCATGATTTTTTTCTAAAAAATCATATTTTGAATTAATAACTTCTACTCTAAGTTCCCCACCTATTTGCTTTGTTTTTGTATGATCATACATCGTAACATAATGAACCTTAGGTAGATTATCCCATGAATGTGGTATTCTATATCCTTCAGAATTATCAGTTAGCTTAACTTCGGTAAATTGATATCCATCCTTTACTTCTATTTCCTTTGTCTCTAAACCTAACCAAATAAAATTAGTAGCCATATTATCCGTGTATGGAAAACTTATTTGAAAAGAAGTAATTTCAGAAGCTTCTCCTAATGAATTCATATATCTCAATGTTACATTTGAAGGTTGCTTTAATCCAAAATATTCATCTGGTACATCTAAAGAAATAAATCCTTCATTATACATAATTTGAGTTATCGAAGGTCTTAAACGTTCATTAGCATCTTGTAAAACTATTTCCATTGGAAGATCCGGATGATTGAACAATTTAAAATCATCCATATATAATCTAAGTTTTCTAAAAACAGGATCAAAAACACAAGCAATATCAGATGGGTCAAACATTTTTTTTATGCTCTTATCTTTTTTTATGGTAGCTGAAAATAAATATTCAAACATATTCCCTTCAGCATTAACCCTAATTATATAATCTGTATTTGATTTAAACAATTTTGAAACATTGACGAAAGATATTTTATATGAAAAACTTCTTAAATTTGTTAAACTTATATCTAAGGTTTCAATTCCTATTGGTGTATAGTCAGAATTTAAAATATCTATTTTAAAATCATTGTATTTGCCTAATATTTCAGAACAACCCGAAAAATCAACTTCAACATCATTATTAATAAAACGATCTGCACTTTCACTAGAATTTATAAATCTTATAATTGGTTTAAATTTTTCATTAGTGTCATTGTACTTAAAAGAATTTATAAATTTTAAAGATTTTTTTGATTCAGCATCATAAATAACAGTTTCGATTTCGTATATGTCTCCGTTAAACAAAGCGTCATTTGAAAACCATTTATGATTTTGACCGTTAAATTTTGTTTCTGGTCTATCTTGACTACGCTTTGATGGATCTGTATTTTTAAAACTTAGGGATTCAACTGTCATGTTCTCAGTAAGTCTGTTGCTTAAGTCAAATGTTATTCCTCCCTCCTCTGATCTTATAACATATCCTGGAGAAATTGCTTCACTTTGACTAGCAAAAGCTTTAGCGTCAAATTTATTATTCAAAATTTTGTTTATATTTTTAGGCAATGGGACTATGTCTATGAAAAAACAAATCAATAATAATCTGGCTAAAAATCTTTTTAAAAATTGTTTATTATAATTAAACAATGACATATTTATATCACCACTTTATTTTCATTTTCTTACACAATCTTTGAAATTCTGGTTCGTTAACCATTCTCATAACTATTGTTTTTTTCGCTTCGTATCTATCTCCATTAAATTTGTTCAAATACTGTTTGTATATTGCAACCCAATAACTTAATCCTTTGGAATCGTAAGTTCTATTAACTACGATTTGGTACAAAACTTTTACCAAAGCATCATCTTCTAAATTTCTATCTGCAAATTCTTTTTCTGCAAACATTAAATTTACCAAAAAATATCTTCCAGTTATATCTCCATTTTCTTCAAGCTTTCCTTTCCAATAAGTGTAACCTCCTTCGTCTGGAGATCTATCAAATGCAAAATAATAAGAATTATATAAAAAATCTTCCAATAAATTTTCAGGCTCCAATGTAAATTCATCTATAAATAATTCAACTTCTTTTCCATCTACGTCTTGTGCAATAAGTTTAGTTTCTTTATATACTTTCTTGGGAACTATGTTATCTATGACTATTACATAAGTGCCATCATCTAATTTTTCATAATAGGAACGTCCTCCTATGCTATTTCTTATTTCTGCTTTCAAATCGAGTTCATAATCAACAGGAAGGTCAATATCTATTGAACCACCTTTAAGCTCACTTACAATTTCAAGGGTTGATGAATTTTCGGCTCTAGTATCATAAATAATTTCTGACGGGAAAATTTTTACAGACTTGCTTTTTAAGCTAGCGGCAATGGATGAGGTCTGTTTAAGGTCTTTTAAAATTATTCCTCTTAAAGATTTCAAATCGTTCGAAGAACTTTGTTTAGATAAAAACTTTTGCTCATAATTAGATTGTTTTGGCTTAGCGACGTAAACAATTAATTCATCGCCGTCTTTGAAATTAATTGCAGAAGGATATTTTACTATCACATCAACAGTTCCATATTCTTGTTCGTTATAATCAATATAAAAAAGTCCTGTCGAAAAAGTTTTAGAAATCTTTTTGTTCACCAAATTGTATTCAATTTTCACATCATAAACAATCGTAACGTCATCAACTACAAATCTCACTTTATTAAAGTTATTTAAATTTTTTGAAAAACTGTAAATCAAATTATCTTCATTCCAAGTTTCTTCTGGAATCTTCATATATATATCAAGAGAATCATACTCTTCATTGAAATCAATTGTATCTGAATTTAATTCCCAAAAAACGTTGAATTCGTATGGTTTAAATTCAGTTAATTGCAAATCAGATATTAAAATATCTTCAGTCTTAAAACTTATTTCTAATTCTTTAGTGCCTATGTCTCCCAAATCTAAAAAAACTTTTACATCGTAATTTGTATTTGGCAAAAGGTCAAACAACTTTGCACTTTTAAAATTATCTAAAATTTCTGACTCTTCTTCATTTTGTTCCATAAAATAATCTGGCTCTTCTCCATAACTTGATTGGCTACTTTCTTTAACAAAAACAGAAATGCTTTCTCCATCTGTCAACATGTAGTCTTTTGGATAATTCCATTTTAAATATGCAGAAGTTTGATAAATATCATTTATCATTGCATCTAAGTTATCAACTGAAGTATTAAATTTTAATTCTTTCTCTAAAGTTTTTTCACCACTCTTAAAAACTAATTTCACATCGTATTTTTTATCTATGTTATCCATGTAAATGAACACGCTGTCTGTCAAATTAATTTCTTCAATAATTTCATTTGGCTCTGAAGGATAACTGCTTTCATTTTCTTTTTTATAAAAAATATTTAAAACGTCATCAGGTCCAAATTTAAAATTATTTCCCAATCTCCATCTAACAACACCTGTTAAATCAGAAATATGTTCAACCGTAACATCATCCAACGTAATCGGAACAGTTGAAACTTCAACTTCTTTTTCGATAATAGCATCTTTGTTGGAAGCCAAACTTAATTTTGCTTTAAACACGTAAGAATTTCCCGGATCCAAACCAACCAAATCAAAATTTTCTATATCACCAAGATTGACACTACTACCATTGTGTTCAAATGTTACAAGTAAATCTTTGAACTCTTCTTCTCCAACTTTCTTCACAAAAATTTCAATCTTATCTCTATTTTTGAAGGTGTAATAATTTTTAAAATCAAAACTTAATTTTATTTCATTCATCACCACATCAACTAATCCAAATGAAAAAATATCAAATTTATTATCGTAAATAACTTCTCTTTCAACTTTTTCTGTCTCATTTGGAGTTGGAGTAGATGAAGATTCAGAAGGTGAAGAAGAAGACGAAGTCGTTTCTCTCTTTTTTAAGATTTGTGATTTTGTAACTGGTTCTAAACTTTCTTCTCTATCATTTGTTTCATGATTGTTTTGCCCATCCTGTTGTGACAATTGTTCATTGGGTTCATTTGATTGCTGATGATCATTTGTTTGATTTCTATCATCTCCATTACTTCCCGTTTGTGGTTGTGTATTAACATTTGTTGAGCCTTCAATATTTCCAGCTTGACCTTGTGCGCCAATATCTGTTGAATCTGAACTAGGCCCATTCTGATTTTGATGAGCTTGTTGTTGAGCATCTGAATGTTCTGATGATGTTCCTCCATCAGAAGTATCTGCACCACTACTACTTCCACTTTGTTTCTTAAGAGTGTATGTAAACTTTAGTTTATATTTTGAAAAATCTTCAAACTTTATTGTGAATTTGTTATTCGTTTTGAAATCAGATTTAATTTCTTGATCTGCTTTTGGTGAATTTTCTTTTTTTGTATTGTTCGGCGATGAAGTAGAATTATTTTCTTCTACGTACTTGCTTTTAAACAAACTTAATGAGGTAACTTTATTGTTGAATTCGTAATCACTAGGTGCATACTCAACAATTGCATCTATTTCTTTTTCATTCTTTTTAATAAAAGATACATTTACAATTTGTAGAGAATCATTTTTAAATTCAACGCTGTAAATTTTTTCTTGAAAAATATTTTGATTCTTTATTACGTTGATTTTAAAATCGTATTTTTTATCTTGAGGTTCTTCGCGTAAGTTCGCTTGAACATCTGGTATATTTATTTCTATTTCGCGATTGCTTCCAATTGGAAGTTGTTCATTTGGATTTTTCACAATTTCTTTAATCGGATTAAATTGAAAATTTGTTTCGCTTTGCTTCTTTGCAAAAATTTGAATTTTATCACCATCTTCAAAAATAGTTTTCTCATTTACGGTCGCAATAATTTTTAAACTATTATTTTTTATTTCCTTAATTTTAAAATCTATTTCGGGAACTTCCACAACGTAACTTATGTAATTATCTATATATTTTTCTCCAACGTTGAAAACAATTTTCACATCATATTTTGTATTGAATTTTGGGAAAACTAAATCTGCTTTTTTAGTTTGCAAAAGACTTTCCGATATTGTTAAAGTTTCTTGTGAAAAACTTCCAACCGAACTCTCTTTAATAAAAATTTTTGCATTATCATCTTCAGAAAACGTAACGGCATCTCCATCATAATCCCAACTTAAAACACATCTATTATTTGATGATGGTGTGATTTTCAAATCTTTTACAGCAAACTTTCCAGTGGTAAATTCATATTCATCTTCCTTAGTTACAGGAAAATTTTTATCAAACTGGTTTATATATTCAACAATATATTTAACTTTCACATTGTATTTTGTGTTTGGCTTCAAATCGTCAAGAAAATATTCTCCACCATCAATTAAATCTTCTCTTCCCTTTAAACTCAAAATTGGTTTATTGACATACTCCGCTGTGGAACTTTCTTTTGCAAAAATTTCAATTTGGCTAGTGGCGTTTAAAACTTCAGCATTTTGAAAATACCAATCGAGCTTAGCGGAACTTGAAGTTATGTCTTTAACTTTAAAGTCAATTCCGTCAGCCGAAACATTCAAACCAAAAATTTCACTTTCAACTTTCTTTTCACCCATAACATAAACTATTTTAAATTCGTAATCCTCTTCGAAATTTGGAACTTCAATGTCAGCTCGTGTTAATTTGTCTTTAGTTTCATAAATAGGAGTTTTAAAAAAATCATTATCGCTAAATTTTTTCATAAAAATTTGAATTTTATCGCCATCATCCAATTCAAAATTCTTATGACTTACATTCCAAGTAATCCTAATATTTTTTTTGTTAGCCTTGTTATCAACAACTCCTTGAAAAGCCATATCAGAAATTGTAAATTCAACTGTTGAAAAAGAATATTCACCTAAATAAACATCACCGTTTGATTTTACCAATTCAATTTTAGCTTTATAATTTGTAGAAGCTGCTAGTGATTTCGTTTCAAATTTTGTTATAGATTTTAAATTTATATTATCCATGTTGTGTGCAACAGAAAATATAGGAACCTGCCCATTATCCCCAACATCCTCATCAATAACAATTAAATTTATATAATCTCCCATAGAAAATTTCATATCTTCTGGATAAGACCAACTAAAAGTTGCTGACTTAAGATCGACGTTACTGACATCAAAATCTAAAGTTAATTCTTCTGAACTTTTAAGATTTTTAGGTTGAGCGAATGAATTATTAAGAATTATGTAATTACAAACAAACATCAGCAAAAATATAAAATTTAAAAATCTAAAAATCTTTTTTGTCAAAACACTTCCTCCTAATCTTTAATAGGCATTTTTAAAATAACTGTTAAAATTTGATATTTTATGAAACTTTATATAAAATATTGGAATACTTATAAAAAATTTATAAAAGGAGAGCTCTCTAATGAAAATTAAATTCCTAATACTAAATACTCTTGCAATAGTTTTGGCAATAACTCTTGTATCGTGTTCAAACACTCCAAAAAAGTCAAGAGTAATACTAGGAGAATTAACAATAGACACTCCGATTTCGTCAAATTTTTCAAAATTCTCTGGAACAGAAAGTTATGAATTTACAATTTCGAAACCTACGAAATTTTCATACGACTTAAAATTAAGAAATGGAACTACGTACATAAAGCTAGTCGATGAAAATAAAAACGAATATTTGTCAACAAAAGGCCCATCGAAGGACACGATTGAGCTTAATCCAAATGGCGAAACGAAATATTTTGTTGACTTTACATACGACAATGGAATAGGAACTTATTCATTGTCAATTAATCATTAAAACTCAATAATATTTTTTAAAATTTTATTGATAATATTCATTTTTACAAAAAAAAACTTTTGGCAAATGTTTATAACACTTGCCAAAAGATAAGTAAAATTTTAATTTTTAAACGTAAACTTAGATTTTAAAAATTTAAATATAGAATTTCTTTCGTTGCTTTTATGTATTTTTAACGGGCTGTTTCCATCTTTTAAAGAAATTATCTTTTCATAAAACTTTTTGTATTTAAAAAATTGATTATCAAATAATTCCACACTTCCTATTTCTGCAATTTCTATAATTAATTTTCCGTAATAATTTCCTTTAATTCGCTTGGTCCTATTTTTGAAAAATCTTCTACGAACAATTGTAATTTTCAATTTTAAATTATCATAGCGTTTCAAATTTCTAACATTTATAAATTCTTCGTAATTAATATTTAAATCATTCAACTCAATTATATATTTTTCATTTCCAAATTCGTCAACTAAACTTACGCCATTTTCGTATAAACAAATGTTACCATCGCCAGATAAAAAAGGTATATTAAAATTAGCACTAACCATTGAAATTTTGTCGCCAAGAACTACATGCTCATATAAAGTCGTCAATGCTTTACACCTCACAAATTAAAATTCACAATGTCTATTTTTTAAAACAAAAAAACTTGTTTATTCTATTGCAAAAATAGTCTATCTTAGTTCCGTCATTGGTTATTTTAAATTTTTCCAAAACATAAACCATCTTAAAACTTGAAACGAATATTAAAAACATAATTAATATGACTCCAATTTTTATAAAAGGTACATTCAAAATGTAAAACATACTAGCTATAATCAAAAGCCAAATTCTTTTAAGATCAAAACATATTTTCAAAGAATTTTTAGCTTTAGAAATATTATTTTTGAAATACATATCGCTAGAATCATATTGCATAGCTTTTTCTATACAAGCAATCATGTTGAATATATCATTTTTATCAATATTATACAAATATCCATCGCTTGATTTATAAGAGTAATTAACCCCTTTTAAAAAATATATTATAGATATTGCTCTGTTCACCATGTTAACATTATCACTTTTATCTAACAATTCTTTAAATATATTAATTGCATTATCGTACTTGTTGTTATTCAATAGTATATAGGCGTAAGATTCTAATATATATTTGCTTTCAGAATCGATTCTTAAAGCATACGACATAAACTTATTTGCATTTTCCAAATCACCCAAATCTATATAAACATTTGCCAAATAATAATAGTACTTTACTTCCGAATCATTCAAAAGTATTGAGCGTTTATAATAAAACACACTTTCTTCTTTGTCACCATTTAAATCATAAGCAAGTGCAATTAAAAACCAAATTAAATCCTTTTTTTGATATAATTCTCCAATTTTATTTCCTATTTCAATTGCCTTTTTGTAATTGCCATTGAAAATAATTTTTCTAAGATTATGTGCAAGTTCTTTAAAATCACTTTCAAAGTTTATATTTGAATTTAAACAATCCTTCTTAATTTTTTCGTCGATAACATATGCTTTATTATTAAGATCATCTAAATATTGCTTTGATAATTTGTGATCGTAAAATAAATCTTTCTCTAGTAAGCTTATTAGATTATTGAGATTATACATTGTATACTCTAGATCTGGGGAATTCAATCTAGTCATAAATTTTATTTGAGATAAACGCGAATTAATAATTTTTCTATCAGTAAGATTTTCTGAATTATCATTAGCTTTTTTCATAAATAATCACCTTTTCAAAGATTACGTATCATATACAAATCTAAAATATTAATTAATTCTCTACTTAAAGGAATGGTAAATAATGAAATATACTCGTAAAACTTTATTATTTAAACAACTTTTCATATTGAGTCTAATAACAATTGTTTTGTCTATATCTTCAATCACAATTTATTTTTTATATACTAAAAGCACAGCAAGCAAAAATGAATTTGAAAATTTTATGGACGCATATAAAATTGGAGAATCACAAACATTTGATAATCTAAATAATGAATACAAAATTGCAAATATTAAGGAAATAATACATAAACAAAAATTAAGTGCAAAAACCCAAACTGAAATCGAAATATTAGATACATTTCAAGAATTAATTAACTCAATATCTTTTGAAATTATATCATCAAAAACTATATTTAATAAATCAAAATTAAATATAAATTTTAGTTATTATGATTTATCAAGACACATCATAAATTATTTTAAAAATTCTGAAAACATAAGTCATGAAGATTTTCTTAAATCTCTTAAATCAAAAAAATATAAAACCTACGCAAATTTAGATGTATTTTTAAACAAAAAAAATGGAAAATGGATAATTATTTTATCCGAAAAATTATTGAATATATTAAGTGGTGGATTATATAAAAATTTCTCAATATAAAAGGAGAATTCAACTAAAAAATGAATTCTCCTTTTTTCACTTTAAATATTTATCTAATATATTAACAATTTTATCAATTGAATTAATAGACTCTATTTCCATATTTTTTATATACTTTTCCCTATTAGAATAAACATTTTCCAACTTTAACATTAATATTTCAAAACTTGTTAATTCCTCTTCTTCTAAGACCTCACTAAATCCTCTGTCCTTAAAAGATTTAGCATTTAAAATCTGATCTCCTCTACTTGCATTACGAGACAAAGGTATTAAAATATTGGGTTTTTTTAATGCCAATAACTCGTGTATACTATTTGAACCTGCTCTGGAGATAACAATACTGCTTATCTTAAATAGATGAGCTTGTTCATCGTTAACATATTCATATTGAACATATCCACCTACATTATTTAAAAACTTATCTACATTATTTTTTCCACAAATATGGATTATATTAAACTTATCTAATAAGTAATTCAAATTTCTCCTAATTAAATTATTTATAAAAACTGAACCTTGACTTCCTCCCATTACCAAAACATTAGGCTTATCATTATTAAAACCACATATCTTTATTCCTTTATTTTCATTTCCTAAAAATAAATCTTCTCGTATCGGAGTTCCTGTAAACTCAACCTTACTCTCATTTATAAAATTTTTAGTTTCAGGAAAAGTTATACATACTTTTTTTGTAAAAGGAATAGAAATTTTGTTCGCAAGTCCTGGTGTAATATCTGATTCATGGGATACAACAGGAATTTTATTTTTAAAAGCTGCAAGTATAACAGGAATTGAAACAAAACCACCTTTCGAAAACACAATATCTGGTTTTTCTTTCTTCAAAATACTAGATGCTTCAAAAATTCCCTTTATTACTTTAAATGGATCCTTAAAATTATTTAAATCGAAGTATCTTCTAAGTTTTCCTGTACTTATTCCATAATACTTTATATTTTCATTTTCTATAAGCTTACTCTCTATTCCATTTTTACTTCCTATATAAACTATTTCATATCCCTTGCTTCGCAACTTCGGGATGATTGCAATATTAGGAATAACATGTCCTGCCGTTCCCCCACCTGTTAAAACAATCTTTTTTTTCATTGTAAATTAACCTCTTAAAAATTAACATTAAAAATACACTAAAATACCTTAGGAATATATATCAGAAAAATAAAGTTCTACTCTTCCATCTATATCATCATTTATAAATATATCTTCCGCATTGTCTAATTCTTTTCCTATTTTCATATTGTTAAAAGTTAACTTAAATTCACTTCCTACACCAATTTTACTATAAATTGTTATTTCACCATTCAATATATCAACAAATTTTTTGACCAAAGACAAACCTATTCCGCTCCCTTCTGCCCCCCTGCTCAAAATAGAAGTAACTTGTATGAATTTGTCGAATATATCATTTAATTTATCTTGTGGTATTCCAACTCCTTGATCTCTAACTTTTAAAGTAAAACTATTTTCTGAAATTACCAAATCAACATAAACAAATTTATTATTTGGAGTAAATTTTATGGCATTTGATAACAAATTCAACAATATTTTTTCGTACATGTCCTTATCAAAATATACATAAGCTTCTTCAACATTTGGTTCAAAGATAACTTGTATATTTTTTTTATGATTTGCGTGAATATTGATTGAAGTTACAATATCTTCTGTTATAACTACTATATCAAAACAAGCTATAACTGGTGACATGTATCCAGATTCTGCTTTGGATAAATCTAGTATATTATTAATAAGTTTTAACAGTCTTGAACTATTTTTATTCATCATATTTAAATATTTTTTCATATTTTCAGTTAGCTCATCTTTACAAATATTTTCAAGAGCTTGAAGTGAAGATTTTATTAAAGTTATCGGAGTTCTAAGTTCATGAGAAACCATGTTAAAAAAATCATCTTTCAAAATTTCTTGTTGCTTCATATCAGTTATATCTGAAAAAGTAATTACATTGTGATATCTAATGTGAGATTCATTGTTTGATTCCATAGAGTTTAATGTTATTTGAAAATATTTTTCCACACCATTTAAAATATTTTTAAATAAAAATTGTTCGCTTTTCTTGTTGCTTTTGTATTTTAAATTTTTCAAAAAATCCCTAATGTGCATTTTGGGGTCGCTTATACATTCAACTTTATAATTGTCCAAAAATTTCAGAGATATAAATTCCATTGGCGTAAAATCTAAAATATTTTTATAAGCTTCATTGCAAAAAATATCGTTGAAATAATTATCAACAACAATTATTCCTTCATGCAAATTATTTATTATATTATTAACGTGAATTACGTGGTTATCTTTTTTTTGATTTGTTCTTTGGCGTATATCCAATATTCCTTTCATTTCAATAACATACTGTTTTATTAACTCGTTGTTTTTGTACAAATCTTTGTAAGCTTTATATATTTCTGTAATGTCCGTAAGAATAACTATATTCCCAATGACCTCATCATTTTGATTTTTGTGTTCGTACATTCCAAATTTAAAAAATAATTCTGACCTTCTCAAAGTTTTTTTAAGAACAATTGTCTTTGTATCATTTTTCAAATTTCCACGAGTCATTATTTCATTAAAATCAAATTCTTTTCCCTCAACAAATTTATCATGGACATCAACTTCAAAAGATTTTATAAAATCTAAAACATTCTTTCCCTTTAAAAAATTTTCATCAAATGAAAAAAATTTATATGCTCGTTTATTATAAGATTTAATGTTGTTGTTTAAATCCGAAACTATAACAATATCATTAAAAGAATTTATGATACTGTCATGTCCTTCAATGTCATATATTTGCATACGTCATCACCTTTTAAAATCTATATTTGTACAAAAAATATTTAATCATTTCGTTAAAATTATAAGTTTCAATTTTTACCTCATATAAAATATCAATAAAAAATTTTGAATTTAGATTTGCCTTCCCCGAATAAATTAATTTCAAATTATTTTCTCCATACTTTTCTGAAAATGATTTATCAAATTCATTTGCATCTCCAAAATAAACAAAATCAAAAATTTTTCCGTTGCTCGAAATAATTTTTAGTGAAATATAATTTTGTTTTTTCCATATTCTGTTTATTGAATATAATTTTAAATTTTTGTCGCCCAAAATAATTTTTGGATTTGATTTCCCAAAAGGCTCGAGCAAAAATAAATCAGTAACAAATTTATAATCAACATCTTGAATTGGGAGAAACAAATCAACATAAATTTTATTTGAAAATATTTTTTCATCTATATCAAAAGAATTAATTTTCATTCTCAATTTTTCAATATTATTCTTTGCGATGGACAACCCTGCCGCCATCTCATGACCACCAAACGAAATTAATAAACTTTTACTTCTCGTCAAAACATCAAATATATTTATTCCTTCAATAGAACGAGCTGAGCCTTTACAAATTTCACCACTGTTAGTTAAAACTATAGTTGGCTTATAATATTTTTCCTTTATTCGCCCAGCAATAATCCCTGCAACGCTTTCATGTATGTTTTCATTGTAAACTAAAATTATTTTGTCATTGAAGTAAAAATTTTCTTCAATTATGTTAACACACTGCACAAATCCCTCGAGCGTTAAATCTTTTCGTTTATCATTTAAATTTTTAATTTCAACAGCCATCTTTTTAGCTTTTTCAAAATCATCACAAAGCAAAAGTTCAATTCCTTTTTTTGCACTTTCAAGCCTTCCCAACGCATTTAAACATGGCCCTATTAAAAATCCTATTTCGTACGAAAATATTTTTCCCTTAGTCAACGAGTTCGCATCGATTATGGCATTTATACCAATATTTGTTGAATCATTTATTAAATCCATTCCGTATTTGACAATGAAGCGATTTTCTTTTTCCAAATCAACAACATCACAAATCGTAGCAATCGCCACAAATTCTAAAAGTTTCATTCCCTCATCACCAAATCCAAATGCTTTATAAACTTCCGAACAAATTTTAAAACAAACTCCAGCACCACAAAGTTTTTTGAATTTATAATTACAATCTTCTTGTTTTGGATTAACAACCGAATCGGCATTTGGAATTACGAAAATTTTTTCTCCATTTTCATCAATCTTAGTTTGAATATCGTGATGGTCCGTAATTATAATTTTTAATCCTTGACTTTTTGCAAATTCCACAACTTCAAAAGCAGAAATTCCATTATCACAAGTTATCAAAGTATCTATTCCATCATTTTTTGCTTGAATTACAATTTCTTTGTTTATTCCATATCCATCTTTAATCCTGTGTGGTATAACAAAATCTACGTTAAGGCCGACATCTTTAAAAGTTTTATTTAATATGTACACACTTATAATTCCATCCACATCGTAATCACCAACGATTCTAATTTTCCTACCACTATCTTTCAAATAAAAAATTATTTTCATAAATTCGTCGAAGCCTTTTAATTCGGTTGCATCATTCAAAAATTTTTCATTTAAATTTATATAGTCGTATATATCTTCAAAATTTTTAAAACCTCTATTAATGAGCAATTTCAAAAATTTTGGAGATATATCCAAATCATTATAATTTTGTATAAAAGATTTTTTATTTCTAAGTATCCATTCACTCATAAAACTACCTCGCAAATATTTTAACATACAACAATAAAAATATTGAATAATTTTATAATTAACTGCAATTAATATAAATAAGAAATTTAGTGGAGGTATAAGAAAATGTTCGAATCACTAGATGAATTACTTAATTACGTTAAATCAAATAATGAAAACATATCAATTAACTACGATATTAATTCTACAAATCTTTTAGTGTTTAATATTAAGACTGAGCAAATTTTATTTAATCAGCCTGTCAATTATCAAATTGGGGAGTTCAAAAGCACAATAGAGCCTTTATTTCAAAATTTGGATTGTTGTATAAATTATTTAGGAAACTCATTTTCATAATTTCAATAAAGTCATATAAAAATACAAAAAACAAAAAGACTTTAAAATTTTAAAGTCTTTTTTAAATGAAATTATATAAGCTTGCTGCTTCCAATTTCCTTTTTATATCTCTGTAAAAAACGCTAGCTATGATAATCAAAAAATCTTCCTTAATTTTTCTAACGCCCTTTATTGTATATATCATTTTGTTCATAAAGAAAAGCCCCTGTCTAAAAACATTTTCTTCCATAAAACAAATTATTCTGCTTTCATTAACAAATGGTTTTACTGACAAATCGAAATAATCATCCAAACCATATATAACAACATTTTTATTGTAAATTCTTTTAGTTGTATCGCATTCTAAAAGAAATATTCCATAATTGTTTCCAAATTTATCATTTAAAATTATTTTGTTTACAACGATGTAATTTGAAAAATTATTTTCATTCCAAATTGTCGCTCTATCATTTTGAGAATCATTATGTTCACCAAGCTTAACATAAATTAAAATAAATCTTGAAATCTCCATTGCATTTTTTATCATCTCTAGTCCAACATTTTGCGGAAATTTTTCTAATACTTCTGAAAAAATTGTTATGTCATAAAGCGAAAGATGATTTTGTAAAAATCCCTGCAAACTTTGTCTATAAATATTATCATAAAAAACATCATGATAATTATGTAATTGATTGTTTTCTATATTTTCCACGCCATCTATTTTTAAATTCCAAAGATCTGGTCTTTTAATTTTTCCATTATTATCTCTTTCGAGAAGTTCACGACAAAGTATTCCCCAACGTCCAAATCCTACATTGGCATCTAAAATTTTTACAGGATTAACTTTTCTAATTATTTCTAGAACGTCAGTTATATTTAAATGTGAATATGTATCCATCGAATAAACCACCTCTAAAGTTATTATTTAAGTAGTTTTTATATTTTATACAAACAATGCGATTAAAGAATTTTGTGATTTTCAAAAAAATAAATCCTCCAAAAATCAAAAGGAGGATATCAGATTTAACAAATCATTTAGTTTTTTGTTTAGATTATTTAATTCAATCAACTTGGATTCTGAAAAATATTGAAATTTTTCGCAATTAAATTTTAAAAAGCTCTCTCCAAAAAATTTTTCCAAAGAATTATTAAACTTAATATAATTTTTCAGAACTTTTAAATGTTCTCGCTTATCGCCTTCAAAATTTTCGATAATATTTAAAATAAATTTAAACAAAATTTCATTTCCGAAATAAGGAATAAGTTTATCAATTAAGGACGATAAATCTTTTACAAACAAATTAATCGACGAGTTGTAAAAATTGCACAAATTTATTTTGTCATTCTCTATCGCAAAAGTTCTATTCGAAAGCCATCCATTTATAAATCTTATGTTTTTATGATTTTCACAATATTTTTTGTACAGAGGACTTAAAAAAAATTCTCTAACATTCAAAAGATAATTAAACAAAATTTTGCAATGATGATTCAAAAATTTTTTCATATCGTTGTCGTCAGAGAATTCCACAATTTTATTTAATATTTTAATTCGTTCAAGTCTTGGACCTATTAATTTAAAATCTTGACCAACTCTTAAAAGCTCAATGTCTTCTATCAAATTAAAATTTTTAAAATCATTTAAACATGATTCGGACAAGCTATAAAAATTTTTTAAACTATTTTCAATTTTGCAAAAATCAAAATCACTATACTTAATGTAATTTCCACATTTAAATACAACATAATTTTCATTGTTTAATTTGTCATAAAATATATTTTTTGAATCATGAGTGTGCATGCCCAAAACATTTCCACATTTTTTTTCAAACAAATTCAAAATATCAAATAAATAATTGTATTTGTGAATTTCATTAGAATTAATTTCACAAAGCATATAAGATTTTTCATTGTCGTCCAAAATATGAAAACCATATTTCGTTGGATAGCACTCCACAACATCAATTCCCAAAACGCCATTCAAAAAATCGTATGTTAAATTATAATTTTCACAGTTTAGTGCGTTATCATAAATAGAATTTTTAAACATAACTACCTCTTTAAACAAAACTCTGTCCATCTTTTTTCAAAACATTTTCAAAATTAATTTCTTTAAAATAATTGTTCAAATGTCCCCCTAAATCTCTATATTTTGAGATAACTCTTACAAATTCGTAGGGAAAACTAATGCAAGCCAAAATAAAATTGTAACTATCCATACCTAATTTTTCTTTTCCACAAACGTAAGCACAACATTTCAAAAAATCTAAATCGCAATTTCCTCTCTTCAATCTCGTAAAAAATTTTACGTAATCATACTCAACCATATTTTCACAAATATCCTCAATACTTTTAATAAATATTTTGTGATTTTGATTTGAAAAAATATCATTTAAATGCGTATTGTAAACGCAAAATTCTCTAAGTTTAATGCTCCTTAAAACCAAATTCTCATAATTATTTTTGTGAATCACATCCAATATTTTTTGTATTCTTATTAAAACATTTTCACCAAACTTTAAAACATTTTCTTCAAATTCATTTTTAAAATTGTATTGATACTTAGATAAATCTTCCTTTAAAATTTTTTCAGAAACTTTAAAATCTTCAACCATTTTGTTTAACAAATTTTGTTTTGGAATTGAGCATCCCTTCAAACGCTCATGAATATCAAAAATTAAATTGATATGTTCACAAACAAATTCATAATTAAATTGTTTATTAAACGAACATGTGCAATTACTTTCACCAATTTCATAAATTCCCTTCGACATAACATAACTTTTAAAACTCATTTTTACCTCTAACAAAAATTAATTTTAAATCATGCTTAATATAAATTCACGCTTGTTCTTTTTATCATTTTCAAATCTCGTCAATCTTTTTAAAAATTTTTCTTCGCTCCAATTAATATCTTCACAATAATATTGAATACCAAGTTGCCAAAAATCATTTGGAAAAAGTATAAAGGAAAGTGCCAATGAGATTTCATTTTTTGAAATGCTTTTAACATCTTTATAGGAATTGATTATCATTTTAAATTTATCTGTGGTCCATCTTCCATATTTCAAAACCCTCGCAATAAAACTACCTAAATCATGAAGAAAAGAATCCAAAATCACATAATCAAAATCTATAAAATAAATTTTGTTACAAGAGTCAATCAAAATATTGTGATTTGCCAAATCATGATGACATATATAACCTTTTTTTTCGTGAGCTCCCACAATTTTTTCGTAATCATATTTTTTCAAATTTTCTATGGACTCGTTGGCCATAAAAATATTTTCATCTAAATTTTCAAGAAATATTTTATCGAATATGGAATTTCGTTCTTTCTCCTGTATAAATTTTTTAAAATTATAAATATCACTAATCTTTTTATCAAAAATTTCAATCCATTTTCCCCAACGCACATCAGCTTTCATTTTAAAATTAGGTGAAAATCCTTCACTATAATTGTGAAGCTTCGCTATATTCTGAGATGCTCTCATAACATCATAAAAATTACTGTAATTTAATTCTCTACTTTCAATCCATTCAGTCATGTAAAAATAAATATTATTTAATTGAACATATTTTCTTCCAGACAAAGTTGGTATAATCTCCAAAATATTTTCAAAACTTTCTTCAATTAAATAATTAAATATTTCAAGAACGTGTTTCAATCTATAAAAATCATATTTAAATTGTTTTAAACAAAAATCTCCCTCTACTCCAATAATTTTATAGACATTTTTAAATTTCATTATATTAAGAACTGTTATATCGTAATTGTCTTCCACTAAATTCTTTAACTCATTAAAATATTGAACCATCTACGTCCTCTCTAAAATTTAAGTACATAATTAAATATATGAAATTTTAAATTAGTTGTTACTAATCAAAGATACAAACAAAAAAGCACGATATAAAAACGTGCTTACATAAATTTATTTTGATGACAACGTAAAAACGTTGCTAAATTTTTTGTGATTCTCTTCTATTATATTTGTATTTCCAAAAACTCCAATTTTATTAAAGCCAATATCACAAATTACATTTCCTATGCTTCTTATGTCTTGCAAACTTGTTTTTTTAATTTCATCAATCATATTTTTAAAATCTTGTTTGCTCATTCCAACTAAATAATTTCTAATTTCTGTTTTAGCTCTATCAATTTCATCACAAGTATTTGCTAAAGACGAAATAGTTATTGTTTTATATTTCTCAAGAAGAGAATCTGTTATATCAATTTCACTTAAATAATTTCCAATGTTATTTATGGCCTTTATTTGTTCTTTTAAAACTGGAGAGAAACCAGCAACAACTGCAAGAGTGCCCTGAGTATTAGCTAAAGAATTAACTTGATAAGCTCCATTCTTCACTCGCAAATTTCTATACAAATATTCCCCCAAAATTGATTCAGCAACTAAAAATTTTGGAGTGTAATTTCGTCCACTAGATCTAAAGTTTAAAAGCGCATACAAAGTTATGTTAGGTGAAGGAGCTTTTATAGAAATTCTCTCTCTAACATTTTCAAATTTGTATTTATACCTTCTGTTGATTTCGTTATTTAGATTTGAAATTATTTTATTTTCTAAATTCTTTTTAACTTTTCTGTAGTTATCATTGCTAGAAACAATTCCAACTTTCAAATTATTTATGTTAAATACCGCTCTCGAAACAAACTCAAGTTCTTTTATAATATTGTTTACATATTTATTGTCATCATTGAACCTGTTAAATATATTTATCAAAAATTTTATGTACGGAAGTCCTTTAATGTAGTTTCTATATTTCCCACCATCATAATTTGAACCATCAATTTCATAATAGACAATGCTTGGATTTATCAAATTGGATTCATAATAAGCTTGTAATTTATTTAAATTCCCTTTTATCAAATCGACATTTTTAAAATTTATATTATTTATAAATTCATTCACTAAATCCATAGACTTTTCAAGTTTATCTTTTGTAGTGTCAAAAGAAACTTTAAAAGTTGGATTATAAATATTTCCATCGAAACAATTTAAATTTTCTTCCATAGTAACATTTAAATTTGAAAGAGTTTGACTTATTTCATTCATTAATTCAATATTTGTTTTGTTCGCACTTCCAAATCCTTCTTTCATTAAATCACAAAACAAAGAAAGATAATGAACTTTACTTTTTGGTATTGTTCTAGAGTCAAAATTCAAAGAAATATTTATAAAATCGTTGTCACTAATTTTTCCCCAAACGTACTCATAAACATCATTTTTATTTTGAACTTTTGCATCACCAAGTTTATCATGCTCATTCTTAAATGGATTCGATAATTTTTCTAAAACGTTTATTGAATCCTCACGTTCTACCCACGAATTGAAATCTTTTGTTTGACTTATTAATTCTTCTTTTTGGTCTTGAGTCATGGATTCTTTATAAGATTCTAAATTTTCTCTAAGCTGTCGTTCCTTTTGCTCTATGATTCCAAAATCAGGTTCCAAAGTTATAAACGCTGAATGCTTATTGTTTATAAAGTGCATGTCAATAAAATTTATAAAATCTTCGACTCCATAATTTTTAAGTTGTTTTAAGTTTTTATCAAAATTAATGCTGTCTATAACATCGCCACCTGATGACCAAGTGTTAATAACATTCCACATTATAAAACTATCAGGATTGTCTTTCATTTTCTTTGACAAAATATTGCTAGTTATTTTGTAGTAATTATCCAAATACTCTTCACTTAAAATTGAATCCCTAAATTTTTCTAATTCATCGTAGACAAAATTTTCAAAATCTTGTTCTTTTCCCTCTTCAGAATTTGCCGAAAACATAACATAAGATTGTTTAGACCCAACATTTCTATAATCAATTGAAAAATCTGTCCCTATATTCAAATCATTAAATCTTTTTTCAATCCCAGAAATTTCACTGTCCATCATTGAAACTAAAAATTTTATCGCAAAATTTTCATGAACATTGTTCATCGCACCTGTTGCAAAAGCATTTATAAAAATGTGTTTATTACTCTTAAAATCTTTTTCAGGAACTGGATATTTTAAATTTTTATATACTTTTTCGCTTAACGAATCCTTCATGGAATATTCGTCAATTTTTTGTCTTCTATCTTGAAATGATAAATGCTCTTTGTCAATAAACTTTAACATTTCTTCCGTATCAATATCTCCATACAAAATTATCAAAGAATTTGATGGAACGTAATATTTTTTGTGAGAGTCTAACAATTCTTTAAGCGTTAAACCTGGAATTGTATAAGGATCTCCACCTCCATTAAAAGAACCCGGTGCTCCTTTATACAAACTATCAACAGATGCAATTGATTTATAAAATTCGTCATTAAACAAATATCCTTTCATTTCGTTTAAGACAACACCCGTCAATTTTAAAGGAGAATTAATTTCTTCAAGTTCCATTCTCCAACCTTCTTGCTTAAAAACATTTTCTTCTCTATAGACAATTGGATTAAACAAAGCACTCAAATAATAATCCACAATTGTTTTAAGTTGATTTTTATCTCTTGAAGAAACATAGTACGTAACATAATTTGTATCAGTAGCCGCATTTATGTACTCTAAATTGTTCAAATAAAACAACGCTGGAAAAACATCTTTTATAGGATATTTTTCAGAACCAGAAAAAAATATGTGTTCTAATATGTGATTAGTTCCCTTGTTATTAACTGTTGGAACTTTGAAAGTTATATCAAACAGTTTAACTTTAGAATCATTTTTAATGTGAAGAATTTGTGCTCCACTTTTCTTATGCTCATACAATAAAACTTTTGATTTGATTGTATCAACATAATCCATCCTCAAAAGTTCATATCCATTAATATTTTTTTTAGAGAGAGAAGCAGCGAACGTATTTACTACATTGTTAAAACAAAAAAACATTGTCATGAAACCAATAACTATTAACTTACTAAAACCATTCTTCAAATTAATTTCCTCCTTAATTTTACTATTAGTAAGTTTTCTCTGTTTTAATAATTTTTATTATGATTTCAATAAAAAACTATTAGATACAAATTATAAAAATTTGTGTCTAAATTAACAATTGTGATATAAATTTTCTTTCTATAAATTTTTTTAAAAATTTTATAGAAAAATTAAAATTAAAATTAATTTTTTAATTTTAATTACGTTTTTAATGGTATAATTAAACAATGTTTTGTTTAAAAAAACATTGTTTAGGATGGGGAAAAAATGAAAAATTTTAATCATTTATACAACATTGTTGAACCTTCGTTTCTAAAAAATTTATCAATAAAAGGTTTGAACTCATTAGCAAAAGACATTAGGGAATTTCTGATACATTCTCTAAGCGAAACAGGTGGACATGTTTCACCAAACTTAGGAGTAATTGAATTAACAATAGCGATTCATTATGTTTTCAACATGAATTATGATAAGTTAATATTTGATGTTGGGCATCAATGCTACACTCATAAAATTTTAACCGGAAGAGCAAAATTCTTTAACTCGCTGAGAAAATTTAACGGTCTATCAGGATTTCCTAGAAGAGATGAAAGTAAATTTGATATTTGGGAGACTGGTCATAGTTCTACTTCTCTTTCTGCTTGTTTAGCTATGGCTATTGAAAGAGATTTCAGAAATGGAAAAGAAAATGTTGTATCGCTTATTGGTGATGGTGCATTAACAGGTGGAATGGCATTAGAAGCTCTTAACAATATTGGATATGAACAAAGAAAGATTTTAATTATTTTAAATGATAATCAAATGTCAATTTCAAAAAATGTATGTGCTTTAAATCCCAAAAATAAAGAAAGCCTTTTGAATGTTTACGATACGTCAAACGAAATTTCAAATTTAAAACAAATAAATTCCCAATATTACAAATCGATGAAAACTTTTTTCGAAAATTTAAATATAGACTACTTAGGCCCTATTGACGGACACAATATTAAAGATTTAATTACAAATCTTGAAAATTCAAAAAATTTAGATTCTCCTTGTGTTCTTCACGTTATCACTAAAAAAGGTAAAGGACTTGAAAAAGCTGAAAATGATAAAGTTGGTTCGTGGCATGGAATTACACCATTTGATTTGACAACAGGATTAAAAATCAAAAACAAAAAATCAACTCAAAGAGCTTGGGGCTCTGTAATTTCTGAAACTGTGGAAAGATTAGCAGAGAAAGACAAAAAAATAATTTGTGTTACTCCCGCTATGATTAAAGGCTCTAAGCTAGAATTTTTTAAAAATAAATTTCCTGACAGAATTTTTGATGTTGGAATAGCTGAACAACATGGAACAACATTTTCTGCTGGACTTTCGCTTTCTGGCTTGAAACCCATTTTCTTTGTTTATTCAACGTTTCTTCAAAGAGCATACGACCAAATTATACACGACATAGCTAGACAAAATTTAAATATGTTAATCGCTGTAGATAAATGCGGTTTTGCAACTGGCGATGGAGATACTCATCATGGAATTTACGATATAAGTTTTTTAAGACCAATTCCAAATGTTTCTATAATTATGCCAAAAGATCAGATTGAGGCGCAAAATTTAATTTATAATTCTTTATACAACAATTCTTACAAAGGCCTTATTGCTTTCAGATATCCAAGAGGTTATTCTGAGTTGACTCACGTAAAAAATTATAAAGATATTGAATTCGGAACGTGGAGCGTTGAAAAAGAAGGAAATGATTTAACGATTTTGTCTTTTGGAACAATGCTCGACTTGGCCAACGAGATTTCGTTTAAACTTTCTGAAAAAGGTTTGAATGCAAAAATAGTTAACGCTCGTTTCATAAAACCTCTTGATGAAAATATGCTTCACGAAATATTTAAATCAAATTCTTTAATCGTAACTCTAGAAGAATCTTGCAAAATTGGAGGATTTGGTTCAAGCATTTGCGAATTTGCAATAAAACACAAATACAAAAATGATATTGAAGTATTTGGAATAGAAAATTCATTTTTTCATCATGGTGATGTAAAAAGTTTGAGAAATTTAAGTGGTTTAAACTCTGAAAACATAATCTCAAAAATACAAAATCTAATACCAACTTACTAAATTCACGATAAGGAGATAAAAAATGAAAAACATTTCTATCTTAGGTGCCACTGGTTCTATAGGTCTTCAATCCATTGACGTTATAAAACACAACAGAGAAAAATTTAATTTGAAGGCGATTTCTGTCGGAAATAATATAGACAAGCTAAGAGAAATTTTAAAAGATTTTTTTCCTGATTTGGTTTGCGTAAAAAATGAAAATGATATTTATAATTTGAAAATTGATTATCCTAACATAAAATTTACTCACGGTGATGAAGGACTTCTTGAAGTTGCTTCTTATGAAAAATCCGATTTAATAATAAATAGTTTAGTTGGGAATGTAGGCCTTCTTCCAACAATAAACGCAATCGAAAATAATAAAACCGTTGCACTTGCAAACAAAGAAACCTTAGTTACAGCTGGGCACATTATAAACGAAAAATTGAAAAAACACAACGTAAATTTAATTCCTATAGATAGTGAACACTGTGCAATCTTTCAATGCCTAAACGGCGAAAACCCAAAAGACATAAACAAAATTATTTTGACGGCATCTGGTGGAAGCTTTAGAGATAAGGCTCGAAATGATTTAAGATTTGTAACTTTAGAAGACGCTCTCAAACATCCTAACTGGAACATGGGCGCAAAAATTACAATTGATTCTGCAACAATGGTTAACAAAGGACTTGAAATAATTGAAGCTCATTTTTTATTTGGAATTGATTACGACAAAATTGATGTTGTTCTTCACAAAGAAAGTATAATTCATTCAATGGTTGAATTCAATGACAAAACAATAATGGCTCAAATGGGAACGCCCGATATGAAAAATCCTATTCAATACGCTTTAACTTATCCCGATAGAATTTTTAATGAAAGTTTCGAGCAATTAAATCTTTCTGAAATTGGAACTCTCAATTTTTCAAAATTGGATTTCGATAGATATCCATGCGTTAAAATGGCAATTGATTCAGGCAAAATTGGAGGAAGCATGACAACAGTTTTCAATTCGTCAAACGAAGAAGCTGTAAAATTATTTTTAAACAATCAAATATCTTTTTTAGATATAGAAATTTTAATTTACGAAGCTTTAAATTCTCATTCCAAAATAAATTCTCCTGATTTAAAAACTATTTTGGAATTGGATTGTGAAATTAGACAATTCGTAAATAATTTTTCAAAAACTCTAAAGGCAACGCACTAAGCGTTGCCTTTTTATGGTGGCTAGAGCAGGAATCGAACCAGCGACACGAGGATTTTCAGTCCTCTGCTCTACCAACTGAGCTATCCAGCCAAAATTTAATTCACAAACGTGACACAAGATAAATTATCTAAAATTTTGGCTGATTTGTCAACTCTTTTTTTATTTTTACTAAAAACTTTATTCTTTGGACTGATTCAATATGTCAATATTCTTTGGAACATTTAATTCCTTTTTTCGTTTTGTCATTATCCCTCCAATTTTTCCAGTTTCACTAGAAGTCAATCCACTCCATCCATATTTATCAACTTTATCTTTTAGTCCAAGCTCTTCTGCAATTTCATATTTTAAATTTTCCCTTAGTTGTTCGAGTTCAGTCAATTGCTTGTTAGATTTTAATTTTTGTTTGATTACACGTTTTAAAGAACCACTGTTACCTATAATAAATCACCTCTTAAGCACAAAAGTATATATTTATATATTTATATTTTTAGCAATAACCCATATAAATATACATTTTTGAATAAAATAATAATTTATTGACGTTTATACTATTCTTATTAAATTCATTTATATATAATAAAATATGTATAAAAACACCTTGGAGGTTATTCAATGAAATATAACGTGGCTATTGTTGGAGCGACAGGAAAAGTTGGACGAACTTTTCTCCAAATTCTCGAAAAGAGAAATTTTCCTATAAAGAATCTTTATCTTTACGCTTCTAAAAAATCTGCTGGAAAAACTTTAAGATTTAAAAACGAAAATTTAAAAGTAATTGAATTAAATCAAGAAAACATAATTGACAATATCAACTTCGCATTTTTTTCAGCTGGCGGAGATGCAAGTTCTAAATTCTCTCCCATGTTCGCAAAAAAAAATACAATTGTCATTGACAATTCTAGCACTTTTAGAATGAATAACGATGTTCCTTTAATTGTTCCTGAAGTTAATGGAAAAGATTCATTAATTAACAATGGAATAATTGCAAATCCAAATTGTTCAACAATACAAGCAGTCGTTGCACTTAAACCACTTCACGATAAATTTAAAATAAAACGAATAATTTATTCAACTTATCAAGCTGTTTCAGGTGCTGGAAATTATGGAGTTTTAGATTTAAATGTTGAAGATGAAAAAAACCTTAAAAAGTTTCAATACTTAATTAAGGGAAATTTGATACCACAAATAGATTTGTTTTTGGACAATGGATATACAAAAGAAGAAATGAAGATGATTAATGAAACAAAAAAAATTCTAAAAGATTCTTCAATAAATGTAACGGCTACTTGCGTTAGAGTTCCAGTGGAAAATGGACACAGCGAAAGTATAAATGTTGAATTCGAAAATGAAATAAACCTCGATGAAATTTTCGACGCTCTTAAAAATTTTAATGGACTTTCTGTGATTGACGATACAAAAAATAATTCTTATCCAATGCCACTATATATTTCTGGAAAAGATGATGTCTACGTTGGTAGAATTCGACTAGATGAATCGTGCAAAAACGCAATTAATATGTGGGTAGTTTCTGACAACATATTGAAAGGTGCTGCACTTAATGCTGTTCAAATTGCTGAATATATTATCAAAAATAAAGGAGAAAATTAAATGAGTTTATTTATTGGATCTGGGGTTGCTATAGTTACTCCATTTAAAGATATTGACATAAACAATAGGCAAGTAGATTTTGACAAATTGGAAGAATTGTTAAACTTTCATGTTGAAAACAACACCGACGCAATTATAATTTGTGGTACAACTGGTGAAGGTTCAACGATGAAGTGCGAAGAAAAAAGGAAAGCAATTCAAACAACTGTTGAAATTATAAATAAAAGAATTCCTGTAATTGCAGGAGTTGGAACTAATAACACATTAAAGACTTTGGAATTCTCAAAATTTGCGGAAAAGGTTGGGGCTGATGGGCTTTTAGTTATCACGCCATACTATAACAAAACTTCAAAAAAAGGATTATTCGAACATTTCAAAATCGTAAATGACAATGTGAATATTCCAATAATGGCATACAATGTTCCATCACGAACTGGCATGAATATAACTCCTGAAGATTTGTTAAAACTTTCAGAACTTAAAAATATAACCTCAATAAAAGAAGCTTCAGGAAATATTTCTCAAGCTATTCTTTACAGAAAACTTTGTCCACAAATTGATTTATACTCAGGTAACGATGACCAAATAGTTGCTTTAATGAGCATAGGAGCAAAAGGAGTTGTTTCAGTAGCCGCAAACATAATCCCAAATGAAATTCATGATATCGTACACGAATACATTAATGGAAACACTCAAAAATCATTGGACATTCAACTTAAATATTTGAATTTAATTAACACTCTTTTCATTGAAACAAATCCTATTCCTGTTAAAACTTCTTTGAATTTGATGAATAAAAATGTTGGAAACTTAAGACTTCCATTGACTAATATGGAAGAATCTAATTTAAACAAACTAAAAATTGAAATGAAAAAAGTTGGTTTGATTTAAAGACTTTAGGAGGAAAACATGGTAAAGATTCTTTTAAATGGTATAAACGGACGAATGGGAAAAGCTATTGAAAACCTAAGTCTCCAATATGAAAATTTAAAAATAGTTTGCGGAGTTGACCACAAAATAATTGAAAACTCAAAAACAAAAACTTACACAAATATTAATGATGTTACAGAAGAAATTGATATAATTATAGATTTCACTCATCCCAATTCTTTAAATTCTCTATTGGAATTTGCAACTAAAAAAAATATTGGAATAGTTTTATGCACAACCGGACACTCCCCAGAGCAAATTAAAGAAATAAGTGAAAGCACTAAAAAAATTCCAATATTCATGTCTTACAATATGAGCATCGGCATAAATGTTCTTCAAATATTGTTGCAAAAAGGACTTAAATCTCTGTACAAAGATTATGACATAGAAGTTATAGAAAAACATCACAACCAAAAATTAGATTCACCAAGTGGAACTGCCATAATGTTAATGAACACAATAGAAAATTACGCAAAAAATATTTTGAATGAAGATGTAACTTTCACTTACGGACGAAGTGGCGAAAAAAAGCGCTACAAAAAAGAAATTGGAGTTCATTCAATAAGAGGTGGAAATATTATTGGCGAACATGAAATTATGTTTTCAGGAAATAACGAAATAATAGAATTGAAACACACTGCACTTTCAAGAGATGTTTTTGCACAAGGAGCTTTAACTGCCGCTCTATATCTCTACGGAAAAGAACCTAATCTCTACAACATGAATTCAATGCTAAATATGTAAATTAAAAGAAGGATTTGATTCTAAAATCACATCCTTCTTCTTGTTTTTTATATTGGTTTTATGTTAAATATAATTCCCTTAGTAAAATCTACAATTACGCCCTTGCCTCTATTAAGTTTAACAATATTTGTAGAAATAAACCAATAATACGACGAATATATTTCCAAAACTCCACTTGCTAAAACTCCTGCAACTGGATTCACAAAACTAACTGGGACACACAATCCTCCAAATAAACTTAACTCTGCTGCTATTGAATCAAATTCACTTGCAAATTTTGAAACCTGTTCGTTGCTTATGTACCTTCTATAACCCCACCAATATTTTTCCAATCTATCTTTATTAACTTCACCTAAAGAATAACAATGATGTGCGCTAAAAAAATTAAAATACATTATCAATATTGTAATAAACCTAATTATTGATTTTTTAAACATTTTATCCTCTAAAATTATTTATATAGAATTTATTTTTTCAAATAATCAAGTGTAATATACAAAAATAAAAAGCGATGAATTAAATTCATCGCTTAAAATATTTATATTAATTTTTTTGTTCAATTTGTTCAACCTTTTGAGCATCGTCTTTAAACCATCTATTTTGAGTATCTGGGTTATTTATTAAACCTAATCCAACCAATACTGCTAATAAAGCATTTATTAATTCTGAATATTTCGCTTCGTCAATTATTTTTATTCCAAAAGCTGATAATACAAGAGGAATAAGAGCTGCAATTGATACCCATAATCCATAATTCCTAAGTCTGTTTTTGAACATATAATCATTCTCCTTTAAACACTTTGCATTTTAATATACTCAGAGAATTTTTAAAATGTTACAAATTTAAATGTTTTTTTGCAAACTTATCCTAAAAATGTATAACTCACAAATGTCATTAACAATGCAGTTATTATAAATAAAACAAAATATTTATCAAAAATATCACTAGAATCGTTTTTAAATTCCAATTGCGTTACATTACTTAATTTTTTTGTTTCAGATGGTTTCGATTTCGATTTCATTTTATCTTGAAAAATAGAACAAACGAATAATCCAGATAAGATTATTATAACTGGAAGTAAAAATTCTATAAAAATATCTCCTCGAGTTGAACTTACTATTCTTGGAATACTTGCACTTAAAAATTTTTTGCCAAACAATCTTAAAGAATAATTTAAAATATTAATCGTTAAACTCACAATGATAACTGACGTAATGTTTTTCACCTCATCAAAAAATAACATTAGCAACATTCCAATAACAAATCCATAAAACCATTGAGATAATCCAAAAAAGAATATTGAAAACAAAAATGAAGGGACAACTATTCTAAATTTGTATGAAAAATTTTTAAACGCGTCACTTAATATCACTCTAAAAAACATTTCTGTAAATACCGTATACACAAATATATAAATGAAGAAACTAAATCCAAAATTGTACAAATCATAAACATTGTTTAGGTAAATTGTACTTTTCATTGTAAATTTAAAAATTCTAGTAAACAGCAAATTTGCACCATTGGCAACAAAATAAAATGCTATCCCTATTATTATTGAATTTTTAATAATTTTATTGTTTATTTTTGGAAACAATATCATAGAACTTACTTTCGAATTACAAAAATATATGTATAAAATCGTTGAAAACAAAAAAATAATTATATCCCGTGTACATAATATTAAAATTGAATATGAAGTGAATAAATTAAATTTGTAAATTATCAAATTTGTAAAAATGTAAATAATAAAATCTATCAACAAAATTAAATTTAATAATTTTATTTTTATAGTATTCAACAATACCTCCAAAATAAAAATTTGATCTTACTTTTTATTTTATTATCTTAAAATTAAAAAATGTAATCTAATATACTAATAAATTTATTAACATACATATAAAATAAAATATATTTTTGATATAATTAATTTTCAGAAAGGATTCTTAATGGATATACGTTGCATCGTAGATTTAAGTTCGGCTATAAATAAAATTTATCCTAAGATAACAAATATAAATAAGTTTATGGAAAATTTTAATAAAAATATCAACGAAATAGATTTGAAAAAGATTGATGATGAATTGATGGAAATTAGAAAAATTCTTGACATTAATAATATTTCAACAAAAAATTTAAATCAAAATAAAGACACGCTTCTAGATTCTATAGATGAAAAATTAGATTATTTGAAAAATATTTCTGATGATGACACACAAATTTAAAATTATAATTTATGCGCGAGGATTTTCGATGAAATTAAAACTTTTCTTGTTTACGTTTTTAATATTATTTTCATTTACATCATGCTCACAACTTACTTTATCAAATAACTATTACTCAAACATATCATTAACAAAAACTTTCAAAGTTAACGTGGAAATTGAAAAAGATAGTCAGAATTTGACGATTAACAATTCAACTTTCGAGATTTCAAATATAAATTCTCAATCGTCCGAACTTCAAAAAATATTTGATGACTCAAAGTCAAATGAAGAATTCATAGAATCATTAAATGAAAAAATTATTTATACGTTAGACAACATTGGATTCAATGAAAATATTTTGTACAACGAAAGTCAATCTCAAAAAGACAAAAATTTATTGTTCACTAAACGCTCCGAGTTTAGAACTTCAGATACTAAAACTCTTTTATTAACCACAAGTTACTTTACTTCCACAAATGAATTTAACTCTAAAAATATTTCAATGGTATTTGAGATTTTGAGATTGTTTGAAAATTTTGATAAGCAATTTGATTTATCAATCTTGTTCATAAACAATTCATTGAATGTTGTTAACTCTGTAGACTCAAACATAAATGATTTATTGGATTTAAATTTGTTGGGAATAATCGATTTGCAATTTGAAAACACATTGAATAAAGTGAATGTTTTGAATCTTTCTTATGAAAATGAAATTTCAAAATTTTTAGACGAGTTTGTGAAATTTAACGCTCTTAATTTTGTAAATTTATCTGAGATTACAAATAAAGATAATTTTAAAAATTTGAGTTTGAACAACATTGGGTTTATAAAAATTATTTCTGAAACAAACGTTGGAGATTTAACAAAATGCGCTAACTTTTTAATAAGTGCTTTATCTGATTTGCTAAATAAACCTTCAACTCCCACAATTTCTGTTAACGATTCTATAATTCAAGTTAATTTAAATTTAAAAAATCACGATACTATAAAAAATATTTTGTACAAAATTGATAATGGCGAATTTGCAAATCTCAACAAAAATTCAATCATAGAATTCAAAGATTCGATTGACTTAACAATCAAAGTTCAAGATTTATTTGGAAATGAAAGCGATGAATTTTCAATAAAATTATTTTAAAAAATGAAAAATACTTCTAGGAAATCCTAGAAGTATTTTGTTTTTTATCTAAATCAAAAATCCAGCTTCATTAACTAAATTTTTGAATTCACCTTCTGAAATCATTCTATTGCTCAATCGGTTTATAGCTTGTCCAAAACTTAAATCTTCTTCATCAATTATAAAATTAAATTCAGATACCCAATATAAAAATCCTTCTTCATCTGGCTCTCTTCCAACAATTGTTTTATAAAGAGCGTTAATTTTTTCATCAATATCTTTATAAATTGAATTAAATTCATTTGATGAAATTATTTCGTTAACAAACTCGGAAGCTGTAATTTCTAAATTTTTAAGTCTGCCATGCCAAAATTTAAATCCATTATGGTCTGGTTTTCTTCCTAAACCATTTTCATAAACGTCATAAACAAATTTATTTTCAGATTTAACAGGAAGCGAAGTTATGACGTTATCAAATTCTAACTCATATTTTCGTCCAACATTGTCAGTGAAAGTTACTTTTACATCATTATAAACTTGGTCGGGTGCCAAATCTTTTATTATCAAAACTCCATTTTTTATATCAACTCTAACATCATCTAAATTTATAAAAACATTATCATAAAATGTCGGAAGCGCTGGAATACTTATCTCAAATTTATCTTCAAAATATCTATTCGAGACAGCTTTACTTGTTATAGAATTTGCTCTCATATTAATACTAATTGCAAAAAATATTTGTAAAATCAAAAGCAATGAAATACCACAAAATAATTTATTAAATTTTCTAAATATACGCATTATAAATTGCTCCTTGTAATCTTTATAAATTAATATATCACAATTCATATGTTATTGTGAAAATGTATAATTCAAAAAAATTCATTTAAATAACCTTTTCAATTAAATATTATAATGTAGATTAAAAATTTTTTTCAAGGTCATTTCATTTAAAATATAAATCCAAAAAACAAAAAGAGCGAATTCAAAATTCGCCCTTCCAAATTTAATTTTTAACTCTAAAATCTACAATCTTACCTTTTTCTTCATCATAGAAAACTTCATTCGCTAAAAACTCTCCATTTAAAAAGTTTTTAATATTACTCAATGACACTGTTGCAATACTTGTTAAAGCCTCTTCAGTTAAATACGCTTGATGTGAAAATAACAACACATTATCAAAAGACAAAAGTTCTCTTAAAACTTCGTCATCAATTCCATCTTTAGAACAATCGTTGAAGAAATAATCTTTTTCATTTTCATAAACATCAAGTGCAGCTCCTAAAATTTTTCCAGATTTCAAACCTCTAATTAGAGAATCGGTATCAATAAGTGCTCCTCTTGCTGTATTTACTATAACAACATTATCTTTCATTTTAGATATTGAATCATCATTTATCATATGCATATTTTCATTTGTCAAAGGAGAGTGAAGAGAAATAACATCACTATCTCTATAAATAGTTTCTAAGTCTACATATTTAAATCCCAATTCTTTTGCTACGTCATGATTAGGATACAAATCATAAGCTATGACTTTCATTCCAATTCCGATTAGAATTTTTATAAACTTTTGTGCAATTCTCCCTGTTCCAATTATGCCAGCAGTCCTATTCACTAAATCGAATCCAACTAAACCTTCTAAAGAAAAATTATATTTCTTCGTTTTGTTTATTGCTTGTGGAATTTTACGAGTTATGCAAATCAACATGCCAGTAGCAATTTCTGCAATTGAGTTTGGTGAATAAGCCGGAACTCTAACAACTGTTATTTTTCCTTTTGCATATTCAATATCAACTCCATTATATCCTGCACATCTTAAAACTATAATCTTAACACCAAACTTACAAAGGTCATCAATAACTTCTTTACTAGCAATGTCATTAACAAAAATACAAACTCCATCATAACCTTCAGCCATGTTGGAAGTTTCAGGAGTAAGTTTCTCCTCAACATAATCAATTTTTATGCCAGTACCTTTTGAGTATTTTTCAAAATAGTCCTTGTCATATTGTTTAGCATCAAATAATAATAATTTCATTTCAATATCTCCTTTCTTATTGCCTAATCTCTACTCCTAATTTATTTTTAAGAGCTTCAAGTATTTTTTGTATAACGCCGTTAACATCTGAATCTTTTAGCGTCTTTGATTTGTCCCTAAAAATTATGTTATACGAAATACTTTTTTTGTTCTCAGGTATTTGCGGACCTTTATACACATCAAAAATTTGAAGTCTTTCAAGTATGTTGCCCGAATTTGATTTAATTATTTTTTCAATATCTTGAGATAAAATATTTTCATCAATAACTAAACTCAAATCGAAACTAACGCTAGGATATTTAGGAACTTCTTTATATTTTTTATTACACTTGTAAAATTCAAAAATTTTATCTAAATTGAGTTCGCCAATAAAAAGTTCAATATCTATACCATAATTTTTAAGAACTTGAGGATGAATTGAACCAAATCTTCCTAAACTACTTTTACCTAATATAATTCTAGCAGATTTTCCTGGATGATAAAAGCTTTTTGTTTCTCTCTCTAACATAAAATTTATTCCGAGAACTTCAAAAACCGATTCTATAATTCCCTTCATCGAAAAATAATCAAAATCTTTTCCGTACATTCCCAAAGTCAAAATATTATTTTCCTTAATAACATCTTCACTTTCTTTGATATAAGTTTTTCCTATTTCAAAAATCAAAGCTTCACTATTTGAATAAGAATAATTTCTTGTTAAAGAATCTAACATTGAAGGAACTAAAGTTGTTCTCATAATACTATAATCTTCACCTAAAGGATTTTTTATATTTATAGCATTTCGTTCTTCACTTTCATTTTTTAAATTTAATTTATCGAAAACTTTCGAACTGTAAAAAGAATAACTTATAGATTGACTAAATCCTAATGAAATCATCGTATCCAAAATTTTGTCAATGAATTTTTGTTTTTTGGTTTTTCCCAATTCTGTAGAAACACATGGCAATTCTGAAGAAGGAATTTTATCGTATCCATAAATTCTTCCTATTTCTTCAACTAAATCTTCTTCTAAAAAAACATCTCTCCTAAAAGTTGGAACAACAATTTCTAAAAGCTCACCAATTTTATTAACTTTCATATCTAAATTTTCAAAAATCTTTATCATGTCACTTTCAGAAATGTTTGTGTTCAAAAATTTATTTATGTAATCGCAATGAACCAAAATCTTAACAGGCTCGTACGATTCATTAATTAAATCTATCGTCCCCTCAACAACATCTCCATAAGAAAATTCATTCACCAAATTGCAAAATCTATCTAAAGCTTTAATCGTCAAATTATCATCGATTCCTTTTTCAAATCTTAGAGAACTTTCAGAACGCAATCCCAATTTTCTTGAAGTGGATCTTATAGAATCAAATTTAAAATTTGCACTTTCCAAAATAATAGTTCTCGATTTTACACTAACTTTAGAATTTTCTCCACCCATTACACCCGCTAAAGCTAAAACTTTTTCATCGTCTTTTATACAAATCATCGAATTATCTAAATCTCTATCTACTCCATCTATTGTCGTAAATTTTTCTCCATCATTTCCATTAGAAACATTTATTTTTCCATCAAGAACACAATTATAATCAAAAACATGCATTGGTTGCCCAAGCTCAAGCATCACATAGTTTGTTAAATCCACAATATTATTTAACGGTCTTATTCCAGACGCAATCAATCTATCTTGTATAAATTTTGGCGATTCGCAAATTTTTACATTATCAATAATCCTAGCCGAATATCGTCTGCAATTTTTATTTTCAAGATTAACTTTCAACATGTTATTTATATTTTTTAGCGAGCTAACTTTAAAATTTGTATCCAACTTCTTCATTTCAAAATCATAAATTGATTTTACTTCTCTCGCTATTCCCAAAACTCCTAAACAATCTGGACGATTAGAAGTTATTTCAAATTCAATAACATCACTTCCTGAATCTAAAACATCAATAACATTAACACCTACTGGAGTCGTTGCATCAAGTATCATTAATCCATCTGAATGTTCCGCCAATCCTAATTCTTCTTCAGAACAAAACATCCCTTGAGATTCAATGCCACGAAGCTTTCCTTTTTTTATTTTTAAACCATTATGTAAAATCGCACCATGCAATGCAACAGGAACAATATCTCCCTCTTTCATATTTTTAGCTGCAGTTACTATTTGAACATTTTCTTTTCCTATATTAACACTGCACACAACTAATTTTTCTGCGTCAGGATGTTGAGTAATTTTTTCAATGAGCCCAGTAACAACATTTTTCACATCAACTTTATTGCTTTCAACATTTTCAACTTTTGTTCCACTTATGGTTAATTTTTCACAAACATCTTTTAAATCTAAATTTTTTTCAAAATAACTTTGTAGCCACTCAAAAGAAACTTTCATAAACCATATCCCCTTCCAAAATTTAAAATTGAGATAAAAATCTTAAATCACTTTCATACAAAAGCCTAATATCTTCTATTCCATATTTAAGCATCACCATTCTATCAATTCCAAATCCAAAAGCAAATCCTTTGAAAACTTTAGAATTTATTCCACATCTTTTTAAAACATCAGGATGAACCATTCCACAACCTAAAATTTCAATGTAACCACTTCCCTTACAAACAGAACAACCTTTTCCTTGACAAACAAAACAAGTTGCATCCATCTCAGCAGAAGGTTCCGTAAAAGGAAAATGATGAGCTCTAAATTTTGTTTTCATGTTATCACCAAACATTGCTTTAACAAATTTTTCAAGCGTGCCTTTAAGATGAGACATATTTATATTTCTATCTATAACAAGCCCTTCCATTTGATAAAAAATAGGCGAATGCGTCGCATCCAACTCATCAGCTCTATAAACTTTTCCTGGAGAAATAATTTTAATTGGTGGCTTTCTATTTTCCATTGTTCTAATTTGAACAGTTGAAGTATGTGTTCTGAGAACATGAGAATCATCTATGTAAAAAGTATCTTGCTCGCTTCTAGCTGGATGATTTTTGTATATATTTAAAGCTTCAAAATTGTAATACTCACTTTCAATATCTGGCCCCTCCTCAATCGTAAAACCCATATTCAAAAATATTTCTTGAATCTCTTCAAGAACCAATTGTATAGGATTTTTATGGCCTAATTTTATTTTCTTCCCAGGCAAAGTTATATCAATAATTTCTTCTTTAAGAGTTTTTTCCATTTCAATACGATTAATTTTTTCCATCGTGTTAGAAAAATATTTTTCCATTTTAGATTTAATTTCGTTTACAACTTTTCCTACTCTAATTTTTTCTTCAAAAGATAAATCCTTCAATCCTTTTAAAATTTGATTTAATTCACTTTTCTTACCTAAATACTTAACTCTTAATTCTTCAAATTCACTTCGTGTTTTAACATTATCCAATTTTTCCGTAACAAAATTAAACAATTGATTTAATTTTTCTTGCATGTAATTATCCCTCCAAAAAATCAAAAAATTCCTTAACTTAAAAATCAAGGAATATATTTTCAAAAAAATTATTTTATATATCATTTTGTCTAACATACTCAAACGCAATAACACTTAAAGCCTGAGCAACATTCAAAGATTCCAAATTGTTACACATAGGAATTACAACGCTTAAATGAGGAAAATTTTTAATTTCATCACTCAAACCATTACCCTCATTTCCAACAGCCAAAATTATTTTTCCAATTAAATTTTCATTGTAATAAATTTTTTCACCACAAGAATCAGCTATAACAAATTTAAATCCATTATGTAAAAATTCATCTAACACAAAATAATTTTCAATGAAATAAATATCAATTTTAAAAATCGAACCCATCGTAGACCTTAAAACTTTATCATTATAAATGTCAACAGTTCCTTTAACTATAATCACACCTAAAGCATTTACCGCAACAGCCGTTCTAATTATCGTTCCTAAATTTCCAGGGTCTTGGATTCTATCAATCAAAAAATATATTCCATCATTAAATTTAAAATTTTTACACTCAAGAGCCATGTTAACATTCGCAATAATCCCTTGAGTGTTTTCTGTCTGCTTAATCTTTGAAAATAATACATCAGAAAAAATATAAACTTTAATTCCTAAATCACTCAAATTCAATTTATCAAACAAAAAATCCTTTTTGCTTTCATCAATAACTATATAATTTAAAATTCCGTCACACAATAAAGCCTCTTGAACAAATCTAATTCCTTCTATCAAATGACATTTGTTTAAATATCTATACCGTTTGCTTTTCAAACTACAAACTTCTTTAAAAATTTTATTGTCCACACTACTTATGTAATTCAATTTTAACTTTCCTCTTTTTTCAAAAAAGTAAATTTGCTCTGAAGCTTCGACAATTTATCATCTTTACCAAGAAGTATTAATAAATCATTTGCTTTAATTACAGTGCTAGCATTAATGCTAACATCCATTTCAGCATTACAACTTTTCTTTATACCTATTAAAGTAACATCATGTTTAGCTCTTATATCTATATCACCAATTGTTTTATTTACCCACTCACATGGAGCCGTAAACTCTGCAATCGAAGAACCCTTAGACACCTCAACATAATCAAACAAACTCTGGAATTTCAAATTATTAGCAAGTCTTATTCCCATTTCCTTTTCTGGAAGTATAACTCTACTAGCTCCAATTTTCTTCAAAAGTTTTTCATGTAGTTCTCCTTGTCCTTTGCAAATTATTTCACTAACACCCGCTTCTTTAACAAGCAAAGTCACAAGCAAACTTTCCTGTATACTTCCACCTATAGCAATAATAGCTGTATCATAATCACCTATATTTAAACTAGATAAAGCTTTTTCATCTGTAGCATCAAGTGCCAAAGCATGAGTCACTTCATTTGATATCTCTTCTATTTTTTCTATATCTCTATCTATAGCCAAAACATCATAACCAGCTTTATAAAGTCTAGCAGCAACACTAAAACCAAATCTTCCCATTCCTATAACTATAAACTGTTTTACTTTCAAAAAAACATCTCCTTAATAAAAATTTACCCAACTGTTATACGAGCTTCAGGGTACTTTATAGATTTTTTATTATTATCAACTTTGTTCGTAAAAGCAAATAACAAAGTCAAAGTACCAACTCTACCAAAATACATTGCAAATATGATAATAAATTTTCCTAGATCAGTCAATTTTAAAGTAAGTCCTATACTTAGCCCTACAGTATTAAAAGCAGAGAAAACTTCAAATATTATAGATTTAAATTGTAAATCTTGATGTGTCATAGAAATTAAAATTACAAATGTACTCATAAAAAATAAAGATACAAATGTAACAATAAAAGCCTTATTTATAGTTCTTGACGGAATCTTCTTATTCATAACTATAACTTTTTGATTTCTTATGTAACCATATATAGAAAGCAATATAACACCAAGTGTAGTAGTTTTTATTCCACCAGCTGTAGAGCCTGGAGAACCTCCTATTAACATAAGCAAGCAAGTCAAAAAAATAGAACCTGCTCTCATATCACTTAAATTTATTGAATTAAATCCTGCAGTTCTAGGCGAAACAGATGCAAAAAAACTATTAACTATTTTATCATACAAACTCATTCCTTCTAAAGTAAGAGGATTGCCACTTTCTAAAATAAAGTAAACAACAGCCCCCAATGCTATCAAAATTGAAGTAATTATTAAAACAATTTTTGTAGTCAAAGAAATTCTTTTAGTGTGATGATAAGTTATGAATTCAGTAATAACCCCAAATCCTAGACCACCTATAATTATCAAAATCATACAAATTATCAACACATAAGAATTATCAAAATACCCTGTAAGACTCGCAAAATTTCCAAATATATCAAATCCAGCATTACAAAATGCAGATATAGAAGTAAAAAGACTTATATACAATCCTTGCGAAAAACCAAATTCAGGTATAAATACAAAACTCAAAAAGAAAGCACCTAAAGACTCAACTATAACTGTGAAACTTATAACATACTTCATTATCAAAGATAAACCCTGAAATCCCTCAAAATTTAACGCTTCTTTCAAAAGCAAACTAGTAGACAATGAAATCTTCTTACCAAATTTAAGGGCTCCAAAAGTAGCAAATGACATTATGCCAAGCCCACCTATTTGAATAAGTATAAGAATAACTGTTTTACCAAAAGAACTCCAATAAGTTCCTGTATCATAAATAACAAGGCCAGTAACAGAAGTCGCAGAAGTTGCAGTAAATAAAGCATCTAAATAATTAGTAGTCTCACCAGAACTACTTGAAATCGGAAATGTTAATAACATAGTCCCTAACAATATTACCACTATAAAAAAAAGTGCCAATATTTGAACGGGATGTAATTTCTTTAACCTATTCAATTTTAGCCTCACATTTTTTTATAATTATTATAAAACAAGTGCGACGTGTAAAGATAGTCGCACCTATATTATTTTAAATTAGACTTAGCAATATTCACAAGTTCCATAAAAGCTGATTTATCATTTATAGCTATCTCAGATAACATTTTTCTATTTATGCTAACATTAGCAAGCTTTAAACCATATATAAATTTTGAATAACTTAAACCATGCTCTCTAACTCCAGCATTTATTCTAGTTATCCAAAGCTTTCTAAAATCTCTTTTTCTTAATCTTCTTCCTACATATGAATTCCACAATGCACGAATTACTGTTTCATTTGCGGTTCTAAATAGCTTAGATTTACCACCATAGTAACCCTTTGCTAATTTCAAAACTTTTTTATGATTTTTACGTGCATTTACCGCTCTTTTAACTCTAGCCATTTTCTTACCTCCAACCTATACCTATAAACCATTAAACATATGGCAATAATCTTTTCATAGTTCTCAATTGAGTAACTGAAACATACGCTACTTTTCTTAAATTTCTCTTTCTTTTAGCTGATTTCTTTGTTAAAATATGCTGTTTATAAGCTCTTGATCTTTTTAACCTTCCTGTACCTGTAACTCTAAACCTTTTAGCTATAGCTTTTTTTGTTTTCATTTTTGGCATAAAAAAATACCTCCTAAAACCTTTAGATTAATTTATTTCTTTGGAGACATAATTAAGCTCATGTTCCTACCTTCTAATTTTGCTTTTTTCTCTGGTGTACCATACTCCTTCAGTATCTCAACAAAATCATCTAAAATCTTCTCACCTATGTAACTATAGTCAGCTTCTCTACCTCTAAATCTCACAGTTATTTTTACTTTATCACCAGATGCAAGAAACTTCTTAGCATTATTAGCCTTTATATTAATATCATGTGCCTCTATAGAGGGACTAACTCTTATTTCTTTAACATTTATTGTCTTCTGGTTTTTCCTAGCTTCTTTTTGTTTCTTCGCAAGCTCATACACATGCTTTCCATAATCCATTATACGAGATACTGGTGGATTAGCTGTAGGTGAAATAATTACTAAATCTAAATCCCTATCTTCAGCAATCTTTAAAGCTTCCTTTGTTTGCATTATCCCAAGTTGAGAGCCATCACTGTCTATTACTCTTAACTCCTTAAACTTAATTTCACCATTAATTTGAACATCCTTTGCTATATTAGCCACCTCCAAATATTTTGCAAATTTAAAAATGAATACTACCATTCACTTAAAATAAAAAAGGACGATAAAAACACCGCCCTTTGAACAAACAAAACATAGATGTTACAAAACACCATCAAAAATCCAAATTACCTAGGTAACCAAAAGTCCCAAGGTGAGAAACGGTAGTTTCTTCTTAAATCTAGTGCTATTATATATCATCTAAATTAAATTGTAAATACTTATTTTATTAATTTATTTAACAAACTAAGACACTCCGAACAACCACGACAAAAATTAACCTTGTCTTCAAACACTTGTTTTATGGTTTCTACAATTTCAATATTTAATGAGTTTTCTACTCCATGTATAATTATTTTCTCTGGAGAATTTGTTATGAGACCACTTATTAAAAGATCGTCTTTATTGGTAGTCATCATAGACATATTAAAGTCAACAAGATCATCCAAAAACATATCGTAAACATCGTTATTATTTTCATCCAAAATCACATATGAACCATTTTTATCAATGATTATATTTACTTCCTTTATTTTGCTTTCTTGTACTTCAACAAAATATTTAAGCAACTTTATAAACTCATTGTACTCTTTTTCTACCATATGTTTTTCAACAACTCTATCTACAATAACTTCTATCTCTTGAAATAAATCTTTCATTCTAAATCTGATGAATCCATTTATATTTATATGATTGTTCTCTTCAATACAACTTTTGATTTTATCTATTATTTTAATTTTTCTATCAATAAAAAACGCCTCTGAATCACTACACAAATTATCATTAAATAAAACATCAATAACTTTTGATTTAACTTCATCTATTTCCTCGTACTTTATGAAAAAATAGGAATTATCAAAAAAATAATTTATCTCTTTCTTAACAAAAATATCAATAATAAAATTGTATATGCTTTTGCTAACAACTGATAAAATTTCATCTTTAAGTTGAGGTGTATAATCAGAAGGCTCACAAACAACTTCAATGAACTTTGTCTTAGAGTACATCTTTTCGTAAAATTTTAAGTAAGATTTCTCATTCTGCATTCTCTGAATCGTTAATTGCAAATCGCGTAGTATATTTTCTTGACCATCATATATAGCTTTAACTAATACCAAAAATACCACTCCCTTCTTACTGTTGTACATTATATGTTACTATCAAAATTCAATACACAAATTTACTCTTACTATTTAATGATGCTCATTAATCAATAATTTAAAACTTGATATTGTAAATTTTTTTTAAAAATAAATACCAAAATCAATTATCGAATGAACTGTTATTCACACTGTTTATTTATTTCAAAAGAAACCGTTTTATATACATAAGTTTTAAATAAAAATTTTTAGCGTGCTGATTGCTTTAATCTCTTTAATGGATCTACATGTTCTCCATTAATACGAATTTCAAAATGCAAATGCGGTCCTGTGCTTAATCCCGTTGTTCCCATTTTTGCAATAACTTCACCTTGTGAAACATCTTGCCCAACTTTCACAAGAGTTTTTTCAAGATGAGCGTAAAAAGTTTGAATGTTATTTCCATGATTTATAATTACAACATTTCCATAAACACTATTGTACCATCCTGAAGTTACAACTTCGCCACCAAGCGATGCAACTATGTTGTCATTTTTATTTCCACCAATATCTATTCCCGTGTGAAAGCTTTCTTTTTTTGTTATGGGATGTTGTCTTTTACCATATGGACAAGTTATTCTTCCCTTTGCAGGCCAAATATATTTTCCGTATTTAACTTTCTTTTTGACTTCTTTGTTTGTTTCATTTAACTTATCCAAATATTTTTTAAACTCTTCTTGAATTTTAAAATTATCTTGATGAAGACGTATAATTTCCTCTTGAACCATTTTCTTTTCATCGGATAAGCCGTTGTATTTCGTTTTAAGTTCTTCATTTAATTTGTTAATTTCATCAACTTCTTTTTGCTTAAGCTCTTTTTGCTCTTCCAAAACTTTTAAATTTTCATCATTTTCACGAATTTTATCGTCAATAAATTTTATTTTGTTATCAATCATTTTTTTGGAAAATTCTATATCATCATTTTTATTTTGAATGTCATGAATATTTTGGATAACTTTTTCAATTATTTCTTTATCGAGCTTTGTAAATTTATTTATGTTAAAAATCCTATCAGCAAAATCAGAAACATTTTCTGAAGTATAAAAAAGTTTCATCAAAGGATTTGAATTATCAATGTGAATGTACAAATTTTTCAATCTTTTGCTAATCAAATCTTTAAACTTTTCAACTTCATCTTCCAAATTTTTAATTTCCTCAACATTTTTAGAAACGTCTTTCTCAAGAGTTAAAATTTCGTTGTTCAATCCCTCTATTGTTCTGTTTAAATCAGAAATTTTATTTTCATACTGCTCTATATTAAGGTTGTATTCTTCCAAAGCTTTTTGTCTTCTGCTAATTTCTTCACTAGTGCTAACAATTTGACGCTCTAAAGATTCAATTTCATTATTTATTTTCACTTCTGATTCATAAAGCTCTCTTATTTTCTGATTATTTTTGTAAAGCTCCTCTTTAAAATCAGTTTCAGATGCACCAATTAAATTTATAAAGATTATGAAAAACATGAAGCACGCAATTAATTTTCTTAATTTAAACATAAAAATAACTCCATAAATTCCATTTATGAAGTTTAGTATGCTTAAAAATATATTTTTTATTTCAAAAACGTAAAGCTTAAAATCAAAATCACGATATAAGAAATGTACGGTGAGTACAATTAAATCTTACACTAATTCAAATCATAATATAACACTCCATTTTCCCTATTTTATCCGATATATCTTCAAATTGATATATCGGTTTTTTTCATGAAAACAAAATGAATAATTAAATTTACTTAAGTAAACAATAATTTTATAAATTTATTTGTAAAGGAGTTACGTTTTGGACGCAAATAATTTTTTAAATTCTCTACGAAACAAATATAAATTAAAAATTTTTTCAGAAAATGAAATTTCAAAAATCCTCATCTTTCAAAATAAATCTACAAACGAAATAACTGATTACATAGTTAAACATTTTCATGAAGGTTTAAGGAAGACTATGCCCGAAATAAATGAACTTCTTTTAACAATAATGCGTAAACACATAAAAGAACATAAAGCTTTGTTCTGGAAAATTCACGAATTATTTTGTAAAATTAAAGATTTATACGAAGCTCATTTGATACTTGAAGAAGAAAATGTTTTTCCGTGCATGGTTCAATTGGAGAAAAATCAAATTGACAAATTCAACGAAGAATACAACAAAATGATTCAAGGAATTAACGAAGCGGAAAACGAACATTCAATAACTGATCCAATTCTTGAAGAAATTTATCTATCAACAAATGGATATTCACTTCCCGCTCACGCTTGCGACAACGTAAAAATTTTATATGAGAAACTCAAAACATTTCAAGATGAGATTATAGCCCACACCGAACTTGAAAATATTATTTTGTTTCCAAGGTATTTAAAATAAATTTTGAATAATAATTTATTTAATTTAAAACAATAATCCCATACCCTATTTTCAAATAATAAAATTGTTAACATACTTAACCAAAAAAGACCTTCCCAAAAATTCTGGGAGGTCTTTAAAAATTTTTTATTGCCTGTAGTTTGTAGTTAAAAATGTGCTATCGTCACTCATCAATTCAAAATATCTATCGTAATTAACTTGCTCAACTTTTTCCTCATCTTTAAGAAGCATTCTTTTATCTTTGTGAAACAAGAAATACAAATACTCGCCTGTTTCTCCTTCTTCGTCCTCATCTTCAAATTCTAAAAAAACTTCTTTACGTTCGTCATCAATATATGTAATTTTAACTTTATACAAATCATTTATACTTTTTAATATGTCGAACTTATCGTAACCAATCATCTCACCGTAAGCAATATTTTTATCATTTTCATCATCAACGATGTTGGTTATTTTATAATAATATCTCAAAGCATATTCCTTGTTTTGATATTTTATATTTTTTATAATAAGCTCGCCCTCTTTAGGGTCATATGGATTGCTGTAAGTATAATTTGTTTCATACAACAAATATCTATCGGAATTATCTTCTTCAGAAAAAACTTCATAAATTTTAAAATTATAAATACCATTATCCAAATCGCATTGAATTGATTGGGTTCCGTCTTTTATTTCAAAATTTTCAAACACAAGTTCCTTAGTCTGTTTGTTCAAAACGTCCAAAACTATTTTCCCATTTCCAACACAATAAACGCTAATACTCAAATTACAAATCCTAAAATCATATTCAGCCTGAAAATTTTTTACACGTACAATTGATTGGTTCATAAACCTCTCCTTTTAAACTTTCGTTTATTAAACAAATACATTTGATATCAATTTTAATAAAAATAATTTTAAAATACAATACAAAAATTCTTTTGACTACCGTCCACAAAATCATTTTAGGAAAAAATATTAAGTATTTTTTAAAATTACATTACAAATAATAACTAACAGTTAAAAAATTTTTTAGGGGTGATTAGTTATTAATTTATTTACAAGAATTTTGTTGTGCACGATTTCTACAATTTCATTTTTGTCATTCAAAACAAATGCAATAAGCGAACATCGTCAAGTTATATCATCTGTGGAATTATCTCCAGGAGTCTTGCACACAAACGAAATAATATATAATTTTATGAACAAAAAATCAAATCACCAAAATTTAAATTACATAGAGATGGATTTAAATTTAATAAACAAAACTTTTTCATTAATGTGCCACAAGTCCAACAACACCACAAATGGAAAAGAAACTTTAAGCAATCAAGTTACGCATGAACAAAAAAATATGCAAAACATAATTGCTGCTACAAATGGCGATTTTTTTAATTGCGAAAGCGGAATCCCCGTATGCAATAACATAGTAAACGGCGAAATTTTTTCAACTTCAATAAATAGAGAGGACCAATATTTAAGACCATCATTTGCAATTTTAGATGATTATTCAATTCACATGGATCATTTTTATTTTGATGGAGATTTAACTTTGATGGGGAAAAACAACAAGAAACATATTACTATTGATTCAGTCAACAGAAATGATTACATAGAAAACACCATAAACATTTTTAATCATAAAAATAATGAATTTTCAACAATCTATCTTCCTAAAGAACGTGAAGATGCTTTAATAATTTTAATATCTCCGAATGATTCAAATACATGTTTTTATAACGGCAAAAAAATTATGGGCAAAATCACAGAAATCATAAACGACCCTCCAAACATTCACAAACTAATTGAAAATCAAATTGCAATAGTCGCGTACGATGAAAAAAAACTTGAATTTTCTGAAATTTATAAAGGCATGAGCGTTGAAATAAATCTTAACGTGTCAAAAAACTTTGACAAAAATCAAAGCAAAGTTGAACATTTATTAACTGGACATGAATTCGTTTTGTATGATGGAATAATTCCAGACAAAGATTATTTTTCTTCAATATGGAATCCAAGTGCTGTGTATTCACAAAATCATAGAACAGCAATTGCATTAACCTCAAGACACACATTAATAATTTTAACTGTAGATAAAAAAAATGAATTCAAAGGAATGTCTCTTCCTGAACTCGGAGAATTTTTTAAATCAAAAGATGCGTATAGAGCTATAAACTTAGACGGCGGTGGCTCAACTTCAATGATGATTCGTGAACCTGGAATCCATTCGCTAAAAAATATAAATTTATCAAGAGAAGATAGACGGATTTCAAATTCTATAATGGTAAAAAATATTTTGCCATATTGTGGAGAGCTAAAGGATTTTTATTTTCATGATTCAACGACGTTAAGCAGAACAGAAGTGCGAAAGTTAAATATAGTTGCGTATGATACAAATTTAAATCCGATGGACATTTATTCTCTTCCAAATCTTAAATTAACAAGCGACATTGGAATATTTGACCCATATGGAAGATTCTTTCCCATAAAAAATAATTGTCAAGGTACAATAACGATTGAAGTTGGCAACATTATTAAAACTTATGAAATCCAAATAACTTAATCAACAAAATTAAAAAAGGCATAGCAACTTAACGCTATGCCTTTAATAATAAATTCAATTTTATTTTTTTATCATCGCCGATATTAATTCAGCTATATGTTTTATAGAAAGTCTCGAAGTGTTTATACATAAATCATAATTTCTTCTATCTCCCCATTTTTTCCCCGTAATAAATTGATAATATTTCGCTCTATTTTTGTCTACTTCTAAAATTTGTTGCTTTAATTGTTTGTCAGTTAGGTTTTCATGTTCTGGAGCATTCTCTCTACATCTTTTCATTTTCAATTCCATATCTGAGTAAACAAATATTTTAAATGGATTGTAATCTTCAAGAATATAGTCAGCACAACGTCCAATTATGATACAACTTGATCTATTAACCATGTCAATCAAAGTATTAGCTTGTTGAGAATAAACGCTACTGTTGTGTTCCATAACTGGATTAAAGATTGGATAAAAACTATGACCAACTGTAATTGGAAAAGATATCATTGGTCTGTTTTCAACTATTTGTCTTACATAATCTTCAGCTAACTCAGTTTTGTTTGAGATTTCGGTTATTATTTCTTTGTCATAATAAGCAATTCTCAACAAATCTGATAAACGCTTTCCCAATTCACGCCCACCGCTTCCAAATTCTCTTCCAATTGTGATAATTTTATTCATATATAATTACACCTCCAAATTTAGAACAGAAAATTCTATAAATAAATTATACAATTTAAATCATATTCTGTAATCAAATTTAAAATATTATTTTAAGAATTATAAATTTCGTCTAAAATATTTTCGAAAATAACATTTTCAAAAACGTAATCTAAAATATTTGAAATTATATCTTTTTTATTCTTCTCTTTGTTAGTCATACTTTCAACAATAAATTTAATGTGATTAGATTCATCATCGCTAGGAGATGTATTCAAAATAGATTCGTAAAAAATATTTCCTATTTCATCATAAGAGTTATCAAGCATTAAAAATTTTCTGTTTAAAGCTAAATGTTTTATAAACGCTTTTAAATCATCAACATTATTTGACAAATAATATTTTAAAAATTCAAAATCATTTATAGACAATTCTCTATTTAATAGCATTACAATTATTCCATTTAAATAATTATATAAATTTAATTTTACATTATCGTTTTCAAGTTCTTTTTTGTTCAAAACAAAATTATCCAAAGAAGTTATAACTTGTCCATCATTTAAATAAACAACATAACTTTGATTTTTTAAATCTACACTTTTTACTCCAGTTATTCCATTTAATTCGTGATTAATGTCATAAGGAATTGTAATTGAACCATCTTTATGAAGAACTATTGTTAAATAACCAGATTCATAAACATCTTGTACATTATCAAATGTAGAAATATATTCCATCTTTTCTTTATTAAAATCACTTATTTCATTATCACTCTGTATGTGATAAACAAGCTTACCATCATTTTTTATAAAATAAGATTTATACAAATAATTTTCTCCAGATGAAAATTTATCAATCACAATATTTGAAATTCCATTTAAATATTCTTCCGGAGCTTTAAAATTTTTTTCAATTAAAGGAATCGCTTCATCATCAAAAGTTACTACATACAAATTTTCACTTGCTAAAATAAATTTTTTGCCATTTAAAACTTTAGAAGCTAACTCTTTAACATCTTCATATCCATCTCCAAAAACTTCTATTCTTCCATCGCTCTTCATAACAAAAACCAATTTGTCGTAATAAGAAACAGCATCAACAACACCTTGCAAACCTCTAATTGTTCGTATTCCATTATTTCCATTTCCCAAAATGCTAACAGTATCATTATCATGTTTAACCATGACAATATCATCACTTAATGCTTTTATGTCAACAACTTTTTTAATTCCTCTAAGAAAACGTGATATTTTGTAATTATAAGAATAAACTTCCCCATCATCAGTCAAAACAAAAGTTTTATCAATTTTTTTTATTTTTGATTCTCTTGGAATTTTAAAATCAAAAGAAGAAATTAATTCTCCATCATTCGTTAAAACAATAAAATCATTTCCATTAACATCAATATAAGAAATATTTTCTAAATCTTGTGGAACAAAATCCACCATTTTATTATTAAGCCTTATTAACTCTCCATCATTATCTATTAAATAAATTATTTCACTTTTATTATGAGTGTTTTCCATATCAGAAACAAAATTATAATTTGATTGCGAAAACACATTTACTTGAGTAAATAAACTAATAATTAAACCAAATAAAATTGAATTTTTAAATATATTAATCATCAGTCCTCCTAAAAAAATTTAAAATATATTATTAATTATTATGATACAAAAAGAAAAAGCATGCTCTTTAAAATTTAAGCACGCCCTTTAAAAGTTTTTATATTAATAAAAATTTTTCTCCATCATAAATTGAATAATCACTTATAAATAAATCATCATTCAACGCCTTTTTGTCATTAAAATCTAAAAGTAAATAATTTTCTTTGACAAAATCATCATCATAATTAGTTCCGTAAACTGCCTCAAGTATTAACCCCTTAAGCATATAAATTTTAACCCGAGTAGAAACTTTAAAATCATAAATCAAATTTTTTTCTGGAATATAAACGCTTATATAAACCATACTTTCGCCTCCTCTCAACATTAATTTAACTTAAGAAAGTACTCAATATGTTTTAATATTTTCATAAAAACAAATAAAATTTAATCTCCTTCTAAAGAATTTACAATATCTAAAGATTCATAAATTTTATTATTTATCTCGCTCATTTTCATAAACAGAGTTCTCATTTTATTGTTAAGGTCAACTTCATTTTCACAATTCATAGGGTAAGCAACTTGAAACTCCAAAATTCTACTACCTTGAGAATCCTCGTACCGAACAAGCCCACGTCCTTTAAACTTAGAATTGATTTTGCAATTCTCTCCTAATAATTTTTCATAAACACTTTCGTCATTTAGTTTTAAAACGAATTTATTTTCAAAATATTCCGATAATTTAATTTCATCTTGCGAATACTCAGAAGACGAAACGCAAACATATATTCCGTAAGAATTTCCATCTCGTGCAAGCATTTTTATAAAATTCGTGTATTCCCAAACATTATCAAAAATATCTTGTATACTATCTATTACTAAAATTAAATAAGGCAACACATCTCCAGTTCTCGAATTATAATTTTCAACAGAAGAGATATCCAAATTTCCAAAAATCTTTTTCCTAAGTTCAAATTCGTCCAAAACTTTTTTAAACAATGAATTAACTTGTTCTTTTGAATACGCAATGTCTTTTACGTGTGGAGCATACTCAAAACAATCTGTGTTTCTTGTGTTTAAATCCACAATATAAATGTTCAAATAATCACTTTTGTATTCGCAACACAGAGAATATACAATCGTATTTATTAAAGTGCTTTTTCCTGTTCCATGAGAACCGTATATAAATAAATTTCCTTTCTTTTTGAAATCAACTTCCAAAAATCTTTGAACTTGGTGTCTTGGGTCATCAATTATACCAACTATTGCCGAACAATCTTTTGTGTGATTACACCACATGAATCCATTAAATTTAGATTCATATCCAACCAATTCTTGTAGACTCAAATACCTCAATGATGAATTAAAAATATCCATAACTTCAAATTCAAATTTACCTGTGCTTTCAATGATGGCTCTAATAATTAAATTTTGTTCGTCTATTCCATCTTCAATGTAATTTGCTCTACTAACTTTTTTTGTAATGAGTCCACAACCATTAACAACATCCAAACTTTCATACTCATTTTCCAAAAATCTAACCACATTTACAAAAGTTAATTCAACGTTTTTAAATATTTCAGAATGAGAAAAGCTAACGTTAAAAATTCCCGTTGAACAAGGATTTAAAATTTCTCCACTTCCAATAATTTTAAACATATCATCAGAGTTTTTCATTCTAAAACAAATTTTGAAATCAAACTTTGAAGTTATCTCAAAAATCTTTTGGGAAAAAAATTCAACGTCATTGCTCGAAACAATTAAATGTATACCAACTTCACTCATTGAATAACTTATGTCGCTTAGCTCTTTCACAAAATCAGAATCTTTTTCGCTAACATCATCAAGAATTAAAACTAGATGTTGTATAATTGGCGCATCCAAATAATTATCTCTAACATTTGAATACGAATTTATATCGCTTACCTTCATGTAACTAAACAAATTTTTTCTGCGAAGTATTTCATTTTTAATCAACAAAATTATTCTACTTCTTTCTGAATCATTATCTTTATCCAAAACGTCAAGAACATGAGGCAAATCTATTAAATCATTTAACTTTGAATTGTAGCCTGACTTTAAAATTAAAAAGTTAATCTCGCTTGGGCTAAAATTTATTGAGTAAGATGTGATAAATGTTCTGATGAATTCACTTTTTCCACTTCCACTTTCGCCAAGAATTATTCCATTAGGTCCACTTCGTTTACTGTGTATGTTTATAGAAAACGTGCTACCATTTTCTTGAACACCAATAGGAATAAAATTTGTTGTAATTAATTTATTTCGGTTCCATCTGTTTAAAATCATAATATCTTCCACACTGGAACATCCATACAAATCAAATATAGTTCGAGAATCAAATTTTTCATTTTCGTTAATGCTAGAAGACAATTTCATTCTTCCTAAAACCGAAACGAATAAATCCATATCTATTAAATTACCAACCTCAACATAATCAGGTTGCAAAGACAATTTTCTTATTTGCCCATCGCCGTTAACTCTAAATAAAAATTGTTCATTTGCATCAACTTGCAAAATGTATCTGAAACTATTCGGAACAAATTTGTTATCTGTTGTGATTAAAATCACAGAAACATTAATTCGTTTATCAACGCTTCCCATAAATTCCAAGAAAGAATTTATCATGTCATTATCATCATAAAAAACAAAAATGGAATAACTCGTTTCAAATTTCTGATTTTTATTACGGGACAACGCCATTTCCCTTTCAAGAACAATATTTTTTATTTCATATATTAAATTCGCAAACTCCTCTTCGTCCGCAGCCAAATATCTAAAATCTTTTTTGTCAGAATAAATGTGAGGAATCTTTTTAACAAAAGAAATATTTTTTTCGTGGCTCTTTGAGCAAATGAAAGACAATTTTAAATCGTTTGGAGAATGAAGAGAAGTCATTTGCACAACAAAACTTTTAAAAGTTTCGTACAACAAATTCATATCTCCAATAATTGCAAGACGACAAACTTCCCTCAATGGAATTGTAATTGGAGCTTTGTTTATAACGTTTGATTCCTTAATAAGTTGAAAATATTTTTGGTAAAGCTCATGGTCTTCACCAACATTCGTTGAATATTCAGAATCAATTTTTAAATTGTCAAAATGAAGTTTGCCTTGTGCTAATGACAAATTTAAAAAATTTTTATCCTGAGAATTTCTTTCCCAAAGTCTTTTACTAAAATCAATAACTATTTTGTAACAATCCAAAGTTTTAGGATATTTTTGATTTAAATCTCTAGCTCTCTCGTGTTTAATAAGAGCTATCTCTTTATCTTTCTCGTCTAAATAATCAGAATATTTTTTCAAAATCTGAGAATTTCGAGAACTGTTTATTAAAAAAGCTCCAGCTCCAACAATAATAGCTAAAACTCCACTAACTCCAGCTAAATAAATAAATATCGTTGTATAGGAAATAAAACCAAGAAATGCAAGACTTAAGCAGATGATTCCCAACAGACCAGAAAGAAAATAAAGAAATGAAGATCCAAATTTCAAATTAAACTTTGGTGGATTAATTAAAATTCTATTTTCTTCATCAGAATCCAAAAATATTTTATCTGTATTCAACACGCGTTTATCAAAAACATTAAAACTTCGAGGAGATAATTTATTTAAAGTTTGACAATTTACAATTGGCAATTCGCAATAAACATTTTTATTTGGATCGTTCAAAGCAATATAATCACCAAGATAAACGCATTTTAAACCGTACAAAAATATAACATCGCCAAATTTTAAATCACAATTCAAAAACCTAATTTGATTAACGTAACAACCAGCCGCACCACCTATCGCCTTCGCATTTTGCTTTCCGTCAAAATTAATTTCTATATGCTTGTCCAACACATTTTTATTTTTGTAAATCACATCGTTATCATCGCCACATCCTATAGTCAATTTTTTCACATTATGCAACGGAAATTTGTAAAAAACAGAATTTACATTTTCTTCGAACTGAACAAACAAAACCAATTTAGATTTTTCTTTCAAAAAATTAAATAAAAGCACATCACCATCTGTAATGGTTTTAAAATTAAAAACTTCCCCCTTAAATGAAATTTCAAAATCTTTATTGGAAGATAAATTATAATTTTCTCCATCGTAATCAAAAGGTATAACATAATCTTTAGAAAACAACGTAACATTTTTGTCCAAAACAAATTCAATTGACTTGCATAGAGAACTTTTTATCTCCCATTCAATTACTTCATATTTGCAAAACAAATAAATCTTTATCTTATTCATAATCCCCTCTCTTAAAAATTTATTTATAGTTCGTACATAATATATTAACATATCCACATACTTTCTTCAACATTGTAAAATTTCCACAAAATAAAAAGACAGTGATAAACACTGCCTTAACAAAATTATTTTCTGTTATTCAAAGAAATATATTTATAAATTAACTCTTTGCAAGTCTTATCTAAATTTTTCATTGTTTTGAAAGATGAGCGAGTTAAATTATTTTTATCTTCACTAGAGCTGTTCAAATTTTCATTTTCTAATCCACTCTTTTTGTAAAAATTCATTATCATATTAATTTGCGAATCTAAATCACTCCACAAATCCCTGCTCCAAAGTTTCAAAACGTTGCATCCGAATTTTGAAAAATAAATTAGCGATTCAACATCTCTTTCAACTTGATTTTGAAATTTGTTAATTAATTTACCATCGAAATCAATCAACAAAGTATATTTTTTAAGTTCGCTATCATAAATTCCTAAATCAAATTTATAAGTTAAGTTTCCAACATTTCTATCTACAATAAGACCATTTTTAATTAATCGTTGTTGCACATCGTAGATTACATCTTTTCCAAAAAATTTATACTCTTTAAACTTAGAATTATTTATTTCTTCCATAGTTTCTTGAAGCTTACCTGTCGAAATCATTTTTGCATAGTACAAATATTTTTTAAGTATTTTTATATTTTCATTTTCAGAATCTCCAATATCAAAATTTTCAATATCAAATGAAGAAACAATTTTAAAAACCTTTTTTGATATTCTTGAAAGTATATTTAATTGATTGAATCCGATACTATCCTTCAATCCATCAACACGAAATTCTAAATATCCCTCATCATTAAATCCATTTCCTAATGAAAATATTATAATATCTCTTCTATCACCATAAGTAATTTCTTCAAGGGTTTTAACGTAAATCCCCATATACAAATTATTTGAATACTTTAACTGTTCTCTGTAATTTAAAAAATTAAATTCTTTCTCTAACTTAATTCTATTTTCTAAAATTTCTAAAATCAAATTTGCGTGACGTTTAGTTAAAGTAACAATTCCGACAGACTCATTTTCATTTTTATTTTTCAAAATATCATACAGCAATCCAACAACAAATTCTGCTTCATTTTCATTAACACCATCTATTATGTGAGAATTAATTTTGAAAACATTAAAAGGATTTTGGTTGCTAGAAAATCTTAAAAGATTTGGACACTTTATAATGTCATCGTTGAAAAACATATTTGATAAGTCATCTAATACTTCAGACCCTTCAGAATACAAATATTTTAAATTGTTAACTTCATAATTATCTATCGAAAATTTAAAAAAATTATCGCAAACATATTTGTCTTTTGAAGAAATTACACTGTACTCTTTACTTTGAAAATTAATTCTGTTTTTATCTCCAAAAACAACTAAGTTCTTACCTCTAAATATAAATGGTATAACATCAGCCACACAGTATTCATGTGCATCATCTATAATTACATAATCAAACATTCCATCAATCATAGGAAGTTTTGAAGAAACGTCATCAAAACTAGATATTACACAAGGAAATATTTCTAAAAATACATTAGAGAATTCCGCTACGTATTCTCTTACAGGACTTCCATGCTTAGACATTATGTCTTCAACAAATTGTTCTTTACGATCGTAAGAAATAAATGAATGAGCAAAATTTCTAACTTTTCCTAAAACAAAATCATTTATATTATTTTCTCTTTCTCTGTTAAGTTTTTTGATGTCGACAATATGGTCATTTACAAATTTATATTTCATGAGAACATCACCGTATTTGTGTTGTCTTCTCATAATATTTATTAAAGTTGAAAATTTCAAAATCTTATCTAAAATTTCCTCCATCATATCTTTGTTGATAGAATTTTCATACATGTATTCTAAAATTTCATTGAGAATACCCTCACAATTTTTAACTTTGCAAGAATTGAAAAGAAATTTATCGAATGACTCCAACATTTCTTTGAGATTTGTCATGAAATCAGTTATATCTTCAAAATTTAAAACTTTCTCTTTTATAAATTTGAAATTATCTTTTTTGAGAATCTCTTCTAAAAAATCAAGCTTTTCCAAAAAATCATGAATGCTATCATAATTATCTGAAATTTCTTTGTAGATTTCTTCATTTATTTCAATGGTTTCATCATCTTTCTTAGAATTTTTACGAGTTTTTAAAAATGAAAGCCCTTTAAACCAAGATTCATCATTTTTATTTGCTCGAACTTCCTCATCATCAGAATTTAAATATAATTTTTTAGTTCTGTTCACAACTTCATCTCTAGTAAGGTCAAACCCCTTTAAAAGCTCACATATTTTAAAAGTGCAGTCATTTTTTTCAACATGAAGTTCAATTGTATCATTGTTGTTTTTAATTTCTTCTATTTTATAAATAAATTCTTCCCTTCTGTTGATATCAAAATCATCTTTAATGGAAGAAACAATTTTATACTTGTTCAAATACTCTTTGTATTCAACAAAAATATCTATAAGATTTTCTGATTTAATTGTGTTCATTGCAGAAATTATTTCATCAAATGTACAACCAGAAACAGGATTGTTAATTGTGAATTTTTTAAATTCATTGTCGTCTAAATTTTCTTTGTCTATTCCCATTGTGAATTCGTACATTTGTTGAAGAGATAATCCAAAACTTTCAATATTGTTGTAAACTTCACCAGCTTCTTTAACTAGGGAATATTTATTTTCAATATCATTTATAATTTGATTGAAAATTTCAAAAATTTTTTCATCATTTTCAAAAGACATTATTAAATTGAATGATTCCAAAAATTTTTCGTAAAATCCTTTTTTAGAATCTCCAATCTTCATAACTATAGATGACAAATTTGAAAATTTGCTGTAGAGCTTATCTCTCTCGTAAGAATTTCTTGAAACCAAAAGAACTTTTTCATTTCGCGAAATTTTATCTAAAATAAAATTAAAAATTGTCGTATTCTTTCCACTATCGACAGGCGAATTTATTATTGCTATTTTGTTTCTGTTGCAAACTTCAATTGCATTTTTCTGACTTGAATCTAAAGAATCCTTGACGTACAATTTTCCGCTTAAAGTTTTTGCGATTGAAGGAGAACGTTTTTCTTGCATCTTATTTAAAAATTTATAGACAATATTATTTGTCAAATCTAAATCTTTCAAATACTCATAATCTTCAAACTCATGTCCAATAATTTGAAAGTTTCCAATCACCATTGAATTTCTCACTCTTAAATAAGGCTTTTTGCTCATGTAATTTATAGATTTTGAATGAAACTTTTCTATGTCCTTGTTAATAAACCCATCGTTAAATTTCAAAGTGATATTATAATTTTTCAAAGAATCCAAAACGTAATAAACAACTTCTCTATTAAATTCATCGCCAAATCTAAATTCTCTTTTAACATCAACGCCTTTTGACTTAAAAATTTTGTCCAAAACCAAAGTAACGTATCTGTTTATTTTAATTTTGGAATTCAAATCTTTTTCAATGAACCAAGAAATATTTTTTGAAAATAATTTTACTGGGATTAAAAATAGAGGCATCTTAATATAATTTTTGCTATCTATGTAACCCTCAACAAATGGATATCCAATGTACAAAGATTTTGATTTACTGTTGCCACACAAAATACCTAAATTCACAATTATGTTTGACAGAGACTTATATTTTTCATTTAAAATATCCAATTTTTTATTTATGTTATCTTTATAAAAATCATCTAAAAAATTTCTGTATTCATTAAAATTTTTAACGTTATCTCTCTCTTCAAATTCTTCAAGACTTTTTTGTTTTTCCTCATCAGCAGATAATTTTATTTTTTGTATTTCGGTGTTCTGCCAATTTAAAGGATCATCTATAATCTTTAAGATGTTGCTTTTTTCAGAAAAAATAAAATCTGTTAAGCTCGAATAAACTTCCTCATTAAAAGTACTTAAATCATATAAATCAAAAAAGTTTTCTCTATCAATATCATCTAAACATATTGTTTTATTCTCTAAAGTTAAATCAACCAGAATGTCTTGATATTTTTTTAAATCATCATTCATTATTATCACCTTTAACTTAATTACAATTAAACTCAATACACTTATTATTTAATTTTTTTGCAATAATTATTTAACAAACTAAATAATTAGTTAATTTTTATTTTGAAAAAGATTCACCAAATAATTATATAATAATAAATAATTATACTTAAAAACTTAAATAATAGTTTTATTGTATAATCAAACTATAAATTAAAAATGGAGGTTATTGAAATGATTGAAAATATTTGCAATGTATTTGTTTTTGTGAGCGACCAAAACAAAGCAAAAGAATTTTGGACTAAGAAAATTGGATTTGAAGTTAAAACAGAAAATAAAATGGGAAGAGATAATCTTTGGTTAGAAGTCGTTCCTAAAAACGGAAATACAACAATTGCACTTTATCCTAAATCTTTAAGAAAAGATGCTCAACCGTCAAAAAGCGTAATAACATTTTTTACAAACGACATTCAAAAAACATACGAAGAATTATCTTCAAAAGGTGTTGTATTCACAAGCGCTCCAAAAAATTTAGGTTATGGAATGTTCGCAGAATTTTGCGATGAAGATGAAAATACATTTTCATTAAAACAAGTTTAAAAAATAAAAGTGTATTGATAAAATTATCAATACACTTTAGTTTTAAATTTCTTTATCTATCTTTTTCAAATATTTTTTATAGTAGACTGACGCAACTCCAACAACAGGAGATGCAATTATAATTCCAACAACTCCAAACAATCCTCCACCAATTATAATTGAAATTAAAACAACTAAAGGTGGAAGCCCAACGAAGTCTCCCAAAATTTTAGGATGAATTAAATTTCCTTCTATTTGTTGAAATCCCATTAAAAGAAGAAATCCAATTATAGCAACAGTAAATCCCGAAGGCAATCCCAAAATAAAAGCACTAGCTGCTCCAATTAGTGGGCCTAAATAAGGTATAACATTACTAATTCCAGCCAAAACTCCTATTATGACAGCATAAGGGTTTTTAACCATAGCCGTAAGAACAAAAGAACAAATTCCAACAAACGTAGCATCTACAATGACGCCCGTAAAATATCTACCAAAAATTCTATCTAGCTCACCAAAAAAACTTCTTATGCTATTAGATGATTTCTTTTTGAAAACTACATCGAGCAAAATCGAAAAGAATTTTCCTATCTTCTCTTTGTCCCTCAAAATATAAACTGACAAAATAACCGCAACTAAAAAATTAAATATAAACATTCCTGTATTTGAAATGAATGAAGTTATTGCAGTAACGGATGTGTTTAACATGTTCGACAAGTTCACATTAAAAAATTGAGTTACTCTACTACTTATTTCGGAAATCACATTTGGGTCTAGTTCCAAACTTCTAAGAAACCTATCAGCTAATTCAATAAAATTTGGCGTTTCTTTTATTAAAGAATTTAAGCTCGATAAAAATGGCTCCAGCATGAATGAAAACAAAATAAATAAAATAACACTCAATCCAAGAACAACACTTAAAACAGTAAGTAATCTTACTTTTTCAAACTTCTTTTTTGTGATTGTCTTCAATGGATCTTGCCCTTTCTTTATTTTGTAAAAAAGATTAAGATAAATTCTATCGACTAAATCAACAAGCGGTTTTAATATGTATGACATAACCGCAGCAATCAATATTGGTTTTGAAATAGACATAAATTTATTTCCAAAAGATTTTAAACTTTCCCAAGCGCCTGGCACATAATCCAAAACTTTATATAAAATCATCAGTATTGCAACCATAATGAAAACAATAAAGAATTTATGGTTTTTTAAATCCTCAAAAATTTTTTTCACGTTTTTTTATACCTCTCTTCAAAATTTAATCAACAAATTAATAAATCATCTTTATTTTCCACCCTATATTCTTTAAACATCTCTTTAAAAATTTTATTTCGTCTATCAAAAGCATCTAAATTTTTAAGCTTAACTTCAAAACAAAATGTCCAATAACTTAAAAAGTCATTGTCATTTTCATTTAATAGTATTGTATAAATGCTTTTTAAAAATTCCATATCATTTAATTTATTGGAATGGCAAAAATTAATTTTCAAAATGTAAGTGAAAAAATTTTCAAATGAATCAATTCGTTTTGAAATTTTGTGATTCCAATAATTAAATTTCATTTCTGTCATTGGTGCATTTATAAATTTTTTATAAAAGTTAATCATCATTTCTTCAACGTCATTTCCCTTTTGTGTTTTGAAACTTTCAATATAAAAAATATGATAACTATCATTTGCGTAATAAATTTTAAGAAATAATTCGTCATAATTTTTTGAAGGAACCAATCCACTTATTTCAATTTCACACAAATCAATTTTCAATTTGTAAAAATATAAATTTCCAATTTCAATTTTAATAGCACTAATCATATATTTAAGTGGTATAGTTATAAAAATTTTATCTTTAAAGATTTTATTTACAGAAACAAAACCTTTAAAATTTTTCAAAAGACCACCTCCACTATTAAAAATAATTTTTAAACAAGTGCCGCCTCGCGTTCAAAATCAAGTATATTTTTGAAATCCTCAACGCCATATCCTCTATCAACAGCTTCAAAAGCTTCCTTTAGTTGTCCCAAATTTTTGCAAGAAAAAATTACACACGTTTCAATTTCTTGATTAAACAAATATCCCAAAGCAACCCAACCTGGAGTAGCTATATATTTTTCACTTAACTCTTTCATTCTTTCATAAACTTTCAAATTAGCTTTTGTATAATAAGGGGAATTTTCTTTGACATTTTCTATATCAATAGTCTCGGGCTCATTTTCATAAGTATATATTTTTGCAAAAATTCCATTTGCCAAAGAGTTATAAGGCATAGCCAAAATTTCAAATTCTTTATGGATGTCCATCATTTCATCATTCATCTTTATATAAAAATCATTTCCCTTAATGGGATTCATGTATTTAGAACCAATGTTCCAAAGCATTTGATTAACAGTGAAACCTTCAAAATTATTTTTCTTTGAATACTCCATAGCTTGTCTTATTCTATAAGGCTTCCAATTCGAACAACCATAACTTAAAATCTTACCTTGCTTTTTCAGTTCTTCAAATTCATTTATAACAATTTCGACATCCGTCTTTTCGTCATCACCATTAACTAAAAACAAATCTATATAATTCGTATTTAAATTTTTCAAAGTCTCTTCGACATCATCTTTTAAAGTTGATTCACTCAAAAGAAAATTACTTTTACCAACTAAACAAGCCAACTCTCTTTTACCATAATCAACAACCCATTCACCAACTATTTTTTGTGCTTCAACAACATCGCCTTTCCTCGCACCCAAATCATAAATTGATGTGTCGATTACATTTCCACCCATACAAATAAAATCATTTATCAATTCTTTAATTTCAGAATTGTTTAATCCGCTTTTCAAAATATCGTACGTTCCGAAACCAATTTTATATATGTAATGATTTGAACCTGGAATCTTAGTTACATACTTTCTCACAAAAATACCCCCAACAATTATTAAATTTTAAAATTAATCTCAATTATACCATAATTTTTTAAAAAATGATGTACAAAATAAAAATGAGCTACTAAAAACTAAGTAGCTCACATATTTAAACAATGCTTTCTAAATATTTATAATTAATTTTTTTACCACTGTATTTAATCGTCTTGTAGTCATAAGAATTTTTTAACAACTCATACGCTTCATTCATGTTTGATATTTTTCCTAAAGCAACAAATTGATTTATTGCATTTCCTATTATTCCAGAATCTTTCGGCCCAACCTCCAAATTTTTTAATATAACATCAGAAACAAATTGATTGTAAGAATTATTCACGCTATAATCTCCAACCATACAAACTTTATCAAATATTCCCCCTGTAATTTTTTCGAGATCTTTGATAAACTTCCTATAATAAATAGCAAAACTATCATAAACAATTTTTGTAAAATTAGAAATTGAATTTGGCAAACTGTTTATTTTAAATTCGAAATAATATTTTATCAAATTAATTAATGAAGCAGAATTTTTAAAAATATCGCTATCAAAATCTATTATATAATCTATATCTCTATCTTCATTTACTACGCTCCAAACATTTTCAACCATATAATTGTTATCTACATTTTTCAAAAAATCATCTACTAACCTATAGCAAGGAATATATTTAAAAATTTTTACGAGATTTTCATTAAAAAGTTGGTGATTTAAATCATGCTTTACGCCCTCTAAATACATTTTGGAAAAATCTTCAGTGCAACCAATAATTCCATCATATGAATTAACAATAAATATTGAATTTTTATTACTCACATCCGTAACTAGAAATGAAGAAAACAAATTATTTCCATAAGGAGAAATGATTGGACAATTTAAATTTAAACAACTTCCAATTTCTTTTCCGTAATCGATTAAATTAAATTCCAAATCATCTTTTACTCCTAAATAATCCAATATATCTTCATCAATATTTTGATTTTTGAAATTAAAATATTGAGTTAAAGAAAGTTGAGTTCTTTCGTTGTAAAGTTTTCCTGTTAATCTATAATTTATATAATCGCTTATGCTAACTATCTTTCTAACATTTTTAAATTCTTTTTCGTAAGAATCTTTATACATCATCAATTTATATATAAAATTATTTGGATTAAAGCTTATGCCAGTTTTTCTGTATATATAGGCCGTACCTAATTCGTTTATTATTCTATTTAAATAAATAGATTTTCCTTGAGTGTCTATCAAAATATCTTTTACCAAATTATTATTTTCATCGAGCAATACCATTTCATTTATTGAGGAATTTATGGAAATAGATTCAATATCATATCCTATTTGATTAAAACTAATTAAAGATTCTTTTATTTCATTTACTATTTTGTTAACGTTCAATGACAATTTATAATCTTTGTTTTTAGTAGTAATTTTTGAACACCTATGAATTTCTTGCATAAATATTTTGTCTTCTCTTAAAGTTAAACTCATAATTTTTAAATTCATTTTGGAAATATCTATAACCAAACAGCACTTCACTTCATCACCTCTAAACTTCAATAGACAATTTATTAATGTTTATACTTCAGTATATATTATTTATTAAACTTATAGAAATTATTTTTCAAATCTAGTATCATTTATCTAAAAAGGAATTTTTAGATATATGAAATGTTTAGCGGATATTTATCATAAAGAAAGTATCAAAAATATTTTAAATAACGGAACCTTTGACAAAAATCCTCGTCCTAAATACAAAGATGGTACTCCGTCTTATTCAAAATTTATAACTCATCATTTTGAAACTTATGACTTATCAAAAAATCAATTTCCCATAATTACTTTAAGACAGATTCCAATTAAAAATGCCATAAAAGAAATTTTGTGGATATATCAAGACCAAACCTCAAGTCTTGAAGTTTTAAAAAATAAATACAACATACATTGGTGGGACAATTGGGAAAGCAAAAAATATCCAAACACAATTGGAATAAGATATGGAGAAACTGTTTCAAGGCACAATTTAATAAATAAATTGATTGATGGAATTAAAAATGAGCCGTATGGACGTCGCCACATTATAAGTTTGTGGCAAGAAAATGATTTTAAAGAAAGTGATGGTTTGCTTCCTTGTGCATTTCAAGTTTTGTTTTCTGTTAGAAATAATTTTTTAGACGCCATGCTCATACAAAGAAGTTCAGATTTGTTGGTCGCCTCTTCAATAAATTGTATTCAATACGTTGCACTTCAAATGATGATAGCTGAATCTTGCAATCTTATGTTAGGAAAATTTTCTCGAGTCGTAAACAATCTTCACATTTACGATAGACATTTTGAAAATGCAAAAGAAATTTTAAAAAGAGAAATTGGACATCAACCTATTTTGAAAATATCAAATGACAAAAATAATTTTTACGATTTTACGATTGACGATTTTGAAATTGAAAATTATAAATTTCAAACTCCACAATTAAAATTTGAACTAGCAATTTAAAAGAAGGTGTTTTAAATGTTAAAGCTAATAGCTTGCATAGACAAAAATAATTCATTGGGAATAAACAACAATTTAATTTACAGATTCAAAGAAGATTTAAAAATTTTTAAAGAGAAAACTTTAAATCATACTGTGGTGATGGGAAGAAATACTTTTGAAAGTTTGAACTTCAAACCTCTTCCAAATAGAAATAACATAATTGTGTCTTCCTCGTTAGAAAATCCAAAAGACAACTCGTATAAAGTTATAAATGACATTGACAAAATTTTTGAATTCGAAAAAAATGAAGATATATTCATAACGGGTGGTAAAAAAATTTACGAATATTTTAGCGATTATTATAATGAATTGCATTTAACGATTGTAAAAAATGAATTTACTGAAAATTATGACGTGAATAAGTCTGTTAAATTAAATTTGGATTTAAATAAATTCAATTTAATTTCTTCTCAAAACTTTAAACAATTTCATATATGTATATACAAAAGATTACCTCAATAAGTTTAAGGTAATCTTTTTTACGGTAACTTTTTAAAACCAATGGGAATATTTTTTATATATGATTTTCTTTATTAATAATATTTGAAGAGGTAATATATGCAAGATTTAAAAGGCTTAAAGATAGGCTACGCCTTAACTGGCTCTTTCTGTACATTTAAACAAGCATTTGAATTGATAGAAAAATTAATAACAATGAATGCCGAAATTTTTCCAATTATTTCATTTAACGTTCAAACAATACCAAATAGATTTATAAAACCACAAGAAACCTTGAAATTTTTAGAAGAAAAGTGCAAACATCCAATTATAAAAACAATTGGACAAGCTGAATCAATAGGTCCTAAAAACTTTTTAGATTTAATGCTTGTTGCTCCTTGCACTTCCAACACTTTAGGAAAATTTTCAAATGGAATAAATGACACACCCGTTACAATGGCTATAAAATCATTTTTAAGAAGTCAAGATAAACCTTTGGTAATTGCACTTTCTTCAAATGACGCGTTTGGGATTACATTAAAAAATATATCAACATTGATAAATACAAAAAATATTTTCTTTGCTCCAATGATTCAAGATGACGTTGACAAAAAACCAAATTCACTTGTAGCAGATTATTCAAAAATGATTGATACAATTAAGTTGGCCTTAAACAACAAACAAATAAGACCAATTATTACAATATAAAAAGCTATCTTAAATTAAGATAGCTTTAATTTTTAATTTTCAAAATAAATTTTTTCCAAATCTTTGTGAGGGCTTCTGTACAAACTCACATCGTCCATTCCTTTAACCTTAGAAGGATAAATGTCCATTTTCATTTTTTCAAACAAAAATATATAAGGCAAATCATCCGACAATTCGTAATACAATTCTTCATATATTTTTTTACGCTTTTCTTTATCGAACTCTTCCAATCCTTCTTGCAATAATTTATCAACTTTCTCATTTGAGTAAGATATTCTATTTGATGCTCCATTTGTTGCAAATCGTGAAGAACAATCTGGGTCAGGATTAGCAAAAGGCGTAAACATAAACGCCAAATCGTAAGAATACTTTCCTTCTTTTGCCTCTTTCTGTTTTTGTATAACAGTTTTTGATTCCATTTGCTCAACAACAATTTTTATACCGATTTTTCTATAATTGTCTATCATTATTGGAATTAAAATATCATTAACTTCGTTTGGAGTGCTGGCTAAAAATTTTAAAATTAATTTTTTCCCGTCTTTTTCACGAATTCCTTCGTCACCAACTTTCCAACCCGATTCTTCCAAAAGGTCTTTCGCTTTTTGCAAATTAAAATCGTATTTCACAAAATTTTCGTCTTCTGGATAAGCCCACGAACTTTTATTTTGAGGTATATTTATGACTTGTCCAAAATCACCGAAACAAATATCTACTATAGTTTGTCTATCCAATCCATAAGCAAGAGCCTTTCTCACATTTTTATCTTTCATAATTTCTTGCTTATGATTTATAGCAATGTAACCATAGCCTAAATAAGTTGTGATGGTTGAACCAATGAAACCCATATTATTCAAAAGCTCTATGCTTTCTTGATTTGTCAAAATTCCTTTTCTAACAATATCAATATCGCCATTTTGAAGAAGAGCTAATTGATTTGTATCATTTGTTATTCTGAGAATTAGATTTTTAATTTTTGCAACTTCACCATAATGATAATCATTTCTTACAAGTCTAACCTCTTCTCCTTCAATGTATTCAACAAATTTATACGCACCATTTCCAAAAGGCTTTTTATTAAATTTTTCAAGAGCTTGAGCATTTCCTTGAACATAATTCAAACCGTAAACATGAAAAGCCAAAGGTTTTATTCTTTCAAAATAATAATTCGTCTTTGCATTTATAGAATTAAACTTCACAGAAAAATTTTTATCGTCAATAATTTTAAATCCTTCTATGTTATTAGATAATCCATCTCTATATTTTTCCCAACCTAAAACATCAAAATTATCTCGTTCAAAACTTCCTGGATAAGTTTTATCCATTAAAACTTTAAACGTAAACTCAAAATCTTTTGAATTTATATCGCTACCATCTTCCCATTTCATTCCCTCTCTTATTTTGAAAAAATAAGTTTTGTCATCATAAGAAATATTTTTAATTGAAACAACTCCATCAGACACATCTCCATTTTTATCAATTTCCAACATTGGTTCCCATATAACATCATTAACATCAGCATCATTTGCAGATATTGCGAAAAGAGGATTAAAAACTTCGCTTGGAGTTGGAATTCCAATAATCAAAGTATCTTTTCTATTTTTAGAATTAATGGGAAGATTTTCTGGATGTTGAGGCACAAGATACAAAGTATCTTTATCAAATTCTTTATTTCCCTTTTCAATTTCAATTTGTTTAACAGGCAAATCTTGAACTTTTGTTTTACATGAATAAAGCGAAAAAGCAACAACAAAAACCAAAATTGTCATTTCTTTAAATTTAAATTTTCTCATTAAATCCCCCTGAAAAATTTCTTTAAACAAAAATAAACTTCACTAAGACATTAACACAAATCTTAGTGAAGTTTAAATAAAAACATTATTCCAATCTTATTTTTTCCAAATCTTTAATAAACGTTCTATATGGAGTTACTCCCTCCATTCCTTTAACTCTTGAAAGGAAAACATCCATATTCTTTCTTTGATATAAGAATATATATGGCAAATCATCTGAAAGTTCTTTGTACAATTCGCCATAAAGTGACTTTCTCTTTTCAAGATCAAACTCACGCAAAGCTCGACTCATCAAATCATCTGCTTTTTGATTTGAATATTTTATTTTGTTAGAAGAACCTTGTGTTCCAAATACAGAAGATGGATCTGGATCTGGAGTTAATTCCCAAGCCAAGAAAGCTAAATGATAATTAAACTTTCCATCTCTTGCTTCAGTTTGCTTATCAATTAAAGTTCTAAATTCCATTTGCTCAGCTTTAAGCTCTATACCTATATCTTTATAATTCTCTATCATTATTGGAACTAGCGAATCATTAACTGGATTTGGAGCTGAAGCTAAAAACTTAAGCGATAATTTAACACCATCTTTAACTCTAATTCCATCAGAACCAACTTTCCAACCTGCATCTTCTAAGAGCTGTTTTGCCTTTTCTGGGTCAAAATCATATTTTACAAAATCTTCATTATCTGGATAAGACCATGAAACTGTAGATTGAGGTATATCAATAACATTAGCTTGATCTCCAAAAATAGCACCAACAACAGATTTTCTATCTAATCCATAAGCTAAAGCCTTTCTCACGTTTTTATCTTTGAGTAATTCTTCACCAAAATTTATAGCAATATAACCATAACCAAGATTTTCTGTAATTGTAGCATTAGCAAAACCAAGTTGATCTAAAAGATGTAGATTTTCATCAGTAACAGTCATATTTCTTCTTATTACATCAATATCTCCATTTTGTAATAATAACAATTGGTTAGTTTCATTCACGGATCTAAAAATCAAATTTTCTATTGAAGGCTTTCCTTTATAGAAATTTTCATTAGCAACTAAAGTAACTTCCTCTCCATCTTTGTAACTAACGAACTTATATGGCCCATTACCAAATGGAGTTCTATTAAACTTTTCTAAACTCTTTGCATCACCTTGAACATATCCATTTTCTCCGCCGTAAATATGTTTAGCAAGTGGGGGAATTACAAAATAATTCAAACTTTTAGCATTAGAATCATTTAAAGTTATAGAAAATGTTCTTTCATCAATAATCTCAAATCCAGAAATTTTATCTGTCTTACCATCTCTATAATCTTTCCAACCAACAATATCTAAATTTTCTCTCTCAAATCTTCCTATAAAAGTTTTGTCCATTATTACTTTGAAAGTAAACTCTATGTCCTCAGATGTTATAGGAGTACCATCTTGCCACTTAACACCATCTTTAATTTTAAATGTATACTTCTTCCCATCTTCTGAAACTTCTGGAAGTTCAGCAATTCCTTCAATAACTTGACCATCATATCCAATTTCAAGAAGTGGAGACCACATAGCATCATTTACATCAGCATCTGAAGCTGATTCTTGTAACAATGGATTAAAAACTCCATTTGGAGCAACAAATCCCACAACCAAAGTATCTTTTCTAGATTTAGCAGTCTGTGGAAGACTATCAGGATTTTTACCAACTAAATAAGTTGTCTCTTGATCATAAGTTCCAACTCCATTTATTAAGTTGACTCCAGACTGACTAACAACTCCGCCACTATTACCTGCATTTCCTGTTCCACTATCTCCCTTTGAAGAACATGATGATGCAAAAAACATCATTCCTAAAATCAATCCTATTATACTAACTAATCTTTTCTTTCTCAAAATTTACCTCCCAAACAATAATATTATAAAATTAAAAAATATTTACATTAATAATCTAATACAAATGACATGCTACTTTATGGTTACTCCCTACTTCCCTTAAAATAGGAACTTCTGATTTACAAACCTCTTTAGCATATAAACATCTTGTATGGAATTTACAACCTGAAGGAGGGTTTGATGCACTAGGTATATCACCTTTTAAAATAATCCTTTCAATTTTTCTCTCAGGATTTGGAAGTGGTACACAAGATATTAAAGCTTGAGTATATGGATGAAGTGGATTATCATATAACTCTAATTTCTCTGATACTTCAACAAGGGAACCCAAATATAAAACTCCAACTTTATGACTTATGTGCTTAACTACACTTAAATCATGAGAAATAAATAAATAGCTAAATCCATATTTCTCTTGAAACTCCTGAAGTAAATTAATTATTTGCGCCTGTATAGAAACATCTAACGCTGAAACAGGCTCATCTGCAACTATAAATTCAGGATTTAAAATTAAACTTCTAGCAATTCCAATTCTTTGCCTCTGTCCTCCTGAAAATTCATGTGGATAACGCTTCATATGATATTTAGCTAATCCACATATTTTCATCACCTCCTCTACTCTATTATAATAATCATTTTTATTATTTACAAATTTATGAGCTATTAGTGACTCTCCTATCAAATCACTAACTGTTTTCCTAGGATTCAAGGAACTAAATGGATCTTGAAAAATAATTTGCATCTTCAATCTCAATTTTCTCATTTCTGATTTTGATATAGAATGTATATCTATACCTTTAAATTTTACACTCCCACTAGTTTTATCAATTAATCTAAGTACAGTTCTTCCCAAAGTAGATTTACCACATCCAGATTCACCAACAAGCGAGAACGTCTCTCCTTTATTTATTTCGAAAGAAACATCATCAACAGCTTTAACATAACCTACAATTTTTTGTAAAACTCCACTCTTCATAGGAAAATATTTTTTTAAATTCCCTACTTCCAATATCTTTTCATGGCTCATTTTGAACCCCCCTCACTCGCAAGAAAACAAGCAACATAATGAGAATTATCTAAGTTAATTAATTCAGGTATGCCATTTTTACAAAAATCTTTTCTTTTATCACATCTATCATAAAAATAACAATAGTTAGGTAAATTTATTGGATTAGGAACTTGCCCAGGTATAGAATATAATTTTTCTCCACTGCCATCAAAAGCCGGCCTAGATTTCATTAACCCAATTGTGTAAGGATGCCTTGGATTTTTAAAAATATCAACTACTTTTGCTTTTTCAACTACCTTACCTGCGTACATAACTATAACATAATCAGCCATTTCAGCAATAACTCCCAAATCATGAGTTATCATCATTATTGACATATCAAATTTCGACTTCATTTCTCTAATCAGATCTAATATCTGTGCCTGTATAGTAACATCTAAAGCTGTAGTCGGTTCATCAGCAATTAAAACTTTTGGGTTACATGCAAGTGCTATAGCAATCATAATTCGCTGTCTCATTCCACCAGATAACTCATATGGATAAGCATCATAAATCGATTCTGGCCGAGGTATCCCTACAAGTTTTATCATTTCTATAGCTTTGTTCTTAGCTTCTTTTTTAGAAATTTTTTCATGAATTAACAAAACCTCAGATATCTGATGTCCAATTTTCATAACTGGATTTAATGAAGTCATAGGTTCTTGAAATATAATTGCAACCTCTGAACCTCTTTTATTCCTCATTTCTTCTTCAGAAATTGATAAAATATCAACCCCATTCAAATTTATACTACCTGATTCATAAACAGTTGGTGGAACAGGCAAAAGCCTCATAAGAGACATAGATGTAACTGATTTACCACATCCAGATTCACCAACAATTCCCAAAATTTCTCCTCTTCTGACTTCAAAACTAACTCCATTTACTGCCTTAACAACTCCTTGCTCAGTCTTAAAAGAAATTAATAAATCTTTAAATTCAACTATTTTTTCATTCATTGCACACTTCCTCCTACTTCTTAAGTCTCGGATCAATAGCGTTTCTTAATCCTTCTCCAACAAGATTAATTGACAAAACCGAAGCAAACAGCAATACAGTGGGAGGAATCCATAGCCAAATCCTCCTAGTTAGATCAAAGAAATTTCGTGTAGATTGCAATAAATTACCTAAAGACGCGTACGGTGGTTGTACTCCTAATCCTAAATAACTTAAACTAGCTTCAAAAATCATCATATTTCCAAGTCCAGTAGCTATATAAAGTATCACATAAGGCAAAACATTCGGAAGCAAATGCTTAAAAAGTTTCCTAAATGTCGAAAATCCAAGAGCCTCTGTAGCTTGCATATATTCTTGTTCTCTAAGTAACAAAACAATTCCTCTTATATTTCTGCAGTAAGTTGTCCAAAAAATAAATGCCAACAAACCTAATGTTATATAAATTCTATATTTAGGATCTACCTCTAAATCTGATAAAAAAGCAGCTAGAATAATAAGCAACGGAAGTGTTGGTATACTCATTAAAATATCAACTATTCTCATAATAACCATATCAACTATACCACCATAATAACCAGCTAATAAACCAAGTATCGTACCTAAAAAAACAGAAATTATAGTAGCGGCAAACCCAACAAAAAACGAGAACCTTCCACCTTCCAAAACTCTAGAAAACACATCTCTCCCAAGCGCATCAGTTCCTAAAATATATTCTGAAGAAGGAGGTCTATATTTAATCATAACATTCATAACTGATGGATTTTTAGAAAACATAGGTACAATTAAAATAAGTATCAATATTGTTACAAGCATAATAAGTCCAACTATAGCTAATCTCTCTTTCAAAAATCTTTTTAATATCATTTTAGTAGGAGATTCTGTAACAAAACTATCTTCACAATTTTCATCACGTTCTTCAACTAATAAATCTTTACTGTAACTCATCTCAATACCCCTTCCTACTTAAGCCTTATTCTTGGATCAGCCACTGCGTATACAATATCTGTCAATAAATTGGAAAATATAGTTATTACAGCATAAAACATAGCTGCTCCCATTAATAATGGATAATCCCTATTCAATATAGCTTGATAAGTTATATTTCCTATGCCAGGCCATCCAAAAACTTGTTCTATTATAATAGAGCCACTGAATAAAACAACTATTCCACCAACTATTATAGGTATTAACGGAATCAAAGCGTTTCTAAAAGCATGGCGATATATAACATATTTTTCTTTTACCCCTTTAGCTCTAGCAGTTCTAATGTAATCTTGTTTTATAACTTCAAGCATGGATGTTTTTACAACTCTAAGAGTACCTGCTAAACTGAACAAACTCAAAATAGCAAAAGGCAAGATAGTATGTATAAAAACATCTTTTAAATATTCAATTCCTCTAAAATTACTCCCTATTGTAGTCATTCCAATTATTGGGAGACCAAATACAGGTGCAACATACTTTATTGCCATTATACCTAAAACAAATGTTGGCAAAGAAGTAAATAACAAAGAAAAAGTCAAAACAAACTTATCTAAAAATTTACCATGCTTAACTGAAATATATATCCCTAACGGAATTGAAACAAATATTGAAAATAAAAAAGACAACACATTCAAGTAAAATGAATTCCAAATATACTTTCCTAATATGGAGCTAACTGATTCTTTAAAATTAAGAGAAGTTCCAAAATCAAAAGTTATAGCATTTCTAAGCCAATTAATATATCTTTCAAAAATATTACCTTGCAATCCATATAAGACTCTGAGCTCTTCTATTCTTTCAGCTGTTATACCAGGTTGTGTTGCAATTATTCCTGATAAAGGATCACCTGGTGCAGATACATATAAAAAAAACAGAATAAACGATATTCCAAATATTATTGGTATAAATAACATTAATCTCCTTATTATATACTGTTTCATCAATCACACCACCTAAATATTAATAAAAAAGATGCTCAAAATTAACTTAAAATAACACACAATTATGTAAGTTAATTAGGGCATCTAAATATCGAATCTAATTTTAAAATAAAATTTGCAAAAACATATTTTTTAACTTATTTAATAATTAATTTTAAATAACAATGTAAATTTATACCAAACTTCATTTTCAAACTAATAACCCTAAAAATAGCTAATATCAAAGAAAATAATAATCTAAATTATAAGTATAGATTACGCATATTTATACGATTGTACTACTATATAGTTAAACTTTCAACATAATTTTAAAAATTAATCTTAATTATATACTCGAAATAATGAATAAAAAAGCTGATAAAAAAATAAAAGGTACAAATGCCATTTTACTATTAGATATCTTAAAAGAATTTTTAAGAATAATATATATTCCAACTATTCCAGATAATACAATTGAAAAATAAAATATAAATACTGCTGGTACTGCTCCTAGAGTCAATGAAACTATAAGCATTATATCAAAATCTCCATCACCAAGGAATTTAAATTTTTTTATTATTAAATAAAATAAGGCTATTAAAAGAAGCGTCTCAAAATTTTCTTTAAAAATTCCCTTCTGAAGAAATGATAAAATGAATATTATCAATGAAAAAACTATGCTAGGATATGATATTAAAGTGTAAACATAATAAGTAATGTAATCAATAAAAGCAAAAACATATAAAATTAAAAATAAATAGTAATATTTTAAATACGTATAAATCATCACATAATCAAAATTTTTAAATATTTTCATCAAAATCATAAAATTAAAAACTGTAAACAAGCATTGTAAAAATAAAATTCTAAAAAACATTCCTTTATTTTGAAAAACTTTGAAATACGTATAAAAAATAGATGCTCTTCTAGTCTTTAATCCCAATAATTCATAATCAATTACACTTATTATTTTCATTATAAAAACATTTACCAATATTCCTATAAAAACTGAAAATAAAATTATTGCAAAGGACATAAATCACACTCTATTGTCTATAGCTCTAGAAATATCACCTGTAACCTTTACTCTGTTAGCTATATCTCTAATATTTTTTAAAGTCATAGAATCGTCAACCCACTTGGGCCAATTATTGAGATATTTTTTATCTTGATTTATTTTTTTAAAGTCGGACATTGTAACATTTTCAGGAAGAGGTTCTAAATTACCTTCGATAAATGAATGCAAATTATGCATATCAATAGCATTAACAATCGCATTAGCATCACTTACTTTTGACATTTCTTTGGATCTCTCATAAGTAGAAAACAAGTTTGGTCCTATAAGAAGAACTATTACAAGTATAATTACAAGAGAAACCATAACTTCTATTATACTAAACCCATCTTTTTTCTTATTATTAAAAATCATCTAAAACATCACCTCTTATTTTTTTAGTAACATTAAGATTTTTTCAATAATACAAACGTTTATTCAAAATTAATTCTACATTTTATTCGCTTTTATGCAACATTTCTTTCAGCATATCCAAATTTTCAACATAATAAGCACAAATCTCTAAAACGTCCTTTATCGCTTCCTCTTTTAAATTAAAAACTTCTTTCATTTTAACTATTTCATTAGATATAGATTGAATCAGAGATTTTGTATCTTTAGATTTATCCCTAACTAATTCTATTTCACTATAATTTTTTCCATTTATCTTCTTCAAAGAGTTTAAAGTATTAATCGCATCTTCTGATGATTCCTTTATAACTGTAATATCCGAAATATTTTCTCTAATCTCTGAAGAAATTTCAGCGGTTTCTTTAGTTATTTCATCAATAGTTTTGTTAATATGCTCAGATGCTTTTTTAGTTTCCTCAGCTAATTTTCTAACTTCATCTGCGACAACAGCAAAACCTTTCCCAGCTTCTCCAGCACGAGCTGCCTCTATAGAAGCATTTAAAGCTAACAAATTTGTTTGGCTAGAAATTTTGTTAATAACCTCAGTAAATTTATTTATATCGGTTATTTTATTATCTAAATTTTCGAAAACAATATTTATATTTGAGAAATTTGAAATTAATTTGTCGACATTTGATATAAGGAAATTAATTTTATTTTCTCCCTCTAAAACCAAACTTTCCTCATCTTTTATGATTTTAAAAACATTTTCTATCGAGCTCCCTATATCTCTACAATCATCTATCCTGTATATAGTATCTTTCTCCATTGAATCAAAAATATTATTTTGAGAATTTACATAATTTAAAATTTTATCTGTTTTGTCATTAAATTCTTTATTCTTGGACTCTATCCCAATTAAAGCCTTTTTAACTTCTTCAAAATTATCAACTTTCCTTGAACTTTTGGAGCTTTGACTAAATTTTATCTCTTGCTTTTCAGTAGATAAAACTTCTTCTTTCTCAACAGGCTTTTCTGAATTTACAACTTTCTTTTTCGTAAAAAATTTTTTAAACAATCTACTTCTCTCCTCCAAATAAATGCTCCTATTATAATTAATTTGCTCTATATATCAAATTTTTATTACTAATTTTAGTAAACCATTTAAAAAATATTAAAAGGTTTGGAATAAACCAAACCTAAATTTAAATTTTAATACATACCATCCATTCCCATTCCTGGAGCAGCTGGCATTGGCTTTTCTTTCTCTGGCAAATCAACAACCGCCGCTTCTGTTGTTAAGAAAGTTGAAGCAACTGAAGCCGCATTTTGAAGAGCTGATCTCGTAACCTTAGCTGGATCAACTATACCATTTTCAACCATATTAACATACTTTGCATTTAAAGCATCATATCCAATTCCCTCTTCACTAGACTTAACTTTATCTATTATTATAGAACCTTCAACACCAGCATTAAAAGCTATTTGCCTAATAGGCTCCTCTAAAGCTCTTAAAATTATATTAATTCCAACTTGCTCATCTGGAATTTGAGAAGTTAAATTTCCTATTTTTCTTAGAACATGAACATAAGCTGTTCCACCACCAGAAACAATTCCTTCTTCAACTGCAGCCTTAGTAGCAGCCAAAGCATCCTCTATTCTTAATTTCTTTTCCTTAAGTTCAGTCTCTGTTGCAGCACCAACCTTAACAACAGCAACACCACCTGAAAGTTTAGCAAGTCTCTCTTGTAATTTTTCTTTATCAAACTCAGATGTAGTATCTTCTATTTGCTTTTTTATTTGAGAAATTCTATCAGAAATCTCATCTTTATTTCCTTTTCCATCAACTATAGTTGTGTTTTCTTTAGAAATTTTAACACTTTCTGCCCTTCCAAGCATATCAATAGTAGTTTCTTTTATATCAAATCCCAACTCTTCAGATATAACTTGCGCACCCGTTAAAATAGCAATATCTTTAAGCATTTCCTTTCTTCTATCTCCAAAACCTGGAGCTTTAACGCCAACACAAGTAAATGTTCCTCTCAATCTATTAACAACTAAAGTAGCCAAAGCTTCTCCTTCAATATCTTCAGCTATTATCAAAAGCTTTTTTCCTTGTTGGACTATCTGCTCAAGAACTGGAAGAATTTCCTGTATATTTGATATTTTCTTATCAGTGATAAGAATGTATGGATCTTCTAAAGAAGCTTCCATTTTTTCAGTATCAGTAACCATATAAGGACTTACATATCCTCTATCAAACTGCATTCCCTCAACAACTTCTAAGGTCGTATCCATATTTTTAGATTCTTCTACTGTTATAACTCCTTCATTTCCAACCTTCTCCATAGCATCTGCTATAAGTTGACCCACTGCATTATCTCCAGCAGAAATAGAGGCAACTCTAGATATATCTTGTTTTCCATTTACATTTTTTGATAGTTTCTTAATTTCATCGACAGCTTTATCAACAGCTAATTTTATACCATTTCTTATTAAAATTGGATTAGCTCCAGCAGTAACATTTTTAATTCCTTCTCTAACAATAGCTTGAGCCAAAACAGTAGCTGTCGTAGTTCCATCACCAGCAACATCATTGGTTTTAGTAGCAACTTCTTTAACAAGCTGAGCTCCCATATTCTCAAAAGCATCTTCTAAATCAATTTCTCTAGCTATAGTAACACCGTCATTAGTTATAAGCGGTGAACCAAATTTTTTATCTAAAACAACATTTCTTCCCTTAGGACCAAGTGTAACTTTAACCGTATCAGCTAAGACATCTACTCCTTTTTGCATAGAACGCCTAGCCTCAGCACCAAATAAAATTTGTTTTGCCATTATTCTTTACCTCCAAAATTTATTCAACAACAGCCAATATATCTTCTTGTTTAACAATGATGAACTCTTCATTGTCAACCTTAACTTCCGTTCCAGAATACTTAGAAATTAAAACTTTATCTCCAACTTTAACCTCCATTTTTACTTCCTTACCGTCAGATGAAACACCACCGGGACCAACAGCAATTACTTCAGCTTCTTGTGGCTTTTCTTTAGCACTACCAGCCAACACAATTCCTGATTTTGTTGTCTCCTCAGCTTCTAATCTCTTAAGCACAACTCTATCTGCAAGTGGTCTTATATTCATAAAAATACAACCTCCAGTTTAAAATAACCTGTTAAATTAGCACTCACAAGTTCAGAGTGCTAAAATTATGTTACTAATATAATTAATAACTTTAAAAATTTCAAACTTATTAAGTTTTAAAATTAATTAATTTTTGTGTATTTTTTTTAATTATCTTTTATTTTATAAATATTTCTCTTCTTCTTAATTTGGAAATAATCATAAAAAACAGCAAATCAGCTTATATTTAATCCTATTTTTTACTTAAAATATGCTCACGTATGATAGATATAAATGAATCTAGTTTTAAACTTCCTTTATCTCCTTCTACTCTATCCCTCAAAGACACTTCTCCATTTTCTTGTTCTCTTTCTCCAACTATTAGTAAGTAAGGTATTTTTTCCATTTGAGATTCTCTTATCTTATACCCTATTTTTTCATATCTGTAATCACATTCAGCTCTCACTCCACTTTCTCTTAACTTTCTAACAACTTCTTGACCATAATTATTAAATTTCTCTGATATTGGAAGTACCCTAACTTGTACTGGACTTAACCAAACTGGAAGTGCTCCTGCATATTTCTCTATAAGCATAGCAATAGTTCTTTCATAACAACCAATTGAACTTCTATGTATTATAAAAGGACATTTCTTTTTACCATCTGAATCAATATAATACATTCCAAATCTTTCAGCTAAACTAAAATCTATCTGTATTGTTATAACTGTATCTTCTCTACCATGAACATTTTTAAACTGAATATCTAATTTTGGACCATAAAACGCTGCTTCTCCTTCAGCTTCTCTATAATTAAGTCCAAGATTATCCAGTATTTTTTTCATATTATCTTGAGTTTGTTCCCAAACTTCTTCCTCACCTATGTATTTATCCTTATTATTTTTATCCCACTTTGAAAATCTGTAAGTAACATCTTCACTTATCCCTATACAAATCATCACATATTTAACTAAATCAACAGCATCTCTAAACTCAGATTCCAATTGTTCTGGTGTACAAACTATGTGACCATCTGATAAAGTAAATTGCCTAACCCTTATTAATCCGTGCATTTCACCTGAAGCTTCATTCCTACTTAATACAGCAGTTTCACCATATCTAATGGGTAAATCTTTATAACTTTTTTGAGAAGCTTTATAAATCATAAACTGAAAAGGACAAGTCATAGGCCTCAAAGCAAAAACTTCAGAATCATTTTCAACATCTCCCATTATAAACATTCCATCTCTATAATGATCCCAATGACCAGAAATTTTATATAGATCTATTTTAGCAAACGTAGGCGTTCTTGTTAAAACATATCCTCTCTTTTCTTCTTCGTCTTCAACAAATCTTTGTAAAATTTGCATAAGCTTTGCACCTTTGGGCATTAGTAATGGAAGCCCTTGACCTATGTGTTCATTAGTTGTAAAAAATTCTAACTCTCTTCCTAATTTATTATGATCTCTTTTTTTAGCTTCTTCCAGTTTTTCTAAATATTCATTTAAAATACTTGCTTTAGGAAAGGATATACCATATACACGAGTCAACATTTTATTTTTCTCATCACCTCTCCAATATGCACCAGTAGCACTTAAAAGTTTCACAGCTTTAACATATTTTGTAGAGTATAAATGAGGCCCAGAACATAAATCTTCGAATTCACCTTGTTTATAAAAATAAATTTTTTCATCTTCATTTATATCATTTATAAGCTCAACTTTGTAAATTTCATCCCGTTCTTTCATATATTTAATAGCTTCATCTCTTGATATAACAAACCTTTTAATTTCCAAATCTTCTTTACATATTTTTTTCATCTCTTCCTCTATTTTCTCCAAATCTTGCTGAGAAAATGGAACATCAACATCAAAATCATAATAAAATCCGTTACTTACACTTGGACCTATTGACAATTTTACATTTGAAAATAATCGTTTCACAGCTTGAGCTAATATATGACTCGTTGTATGCCAAAATGCTTTTTTACCTTCTTCATCATCAAAAGTTAAAATATTTAAATTACAATCTTCATTTATTTCATGTCTTAAGTCTACAACATTACCATTCAATTCTCCACAAGTAGCTACTCTCGCCAAACCTTCACTTATAGATTTTGCAAAATCAAAAACTGACATGGGAGAATTTATTTCTTTAACGTTTCCATCTTTTAAAGTAACTCTTATCATAAATACCCTCCATACTTACTTAATTTTTTGTTCGTCAGATAATACATAATCAATACCAAAAGTTTCTACGATTATATTTTCTATAATTGGTTTTGTTTTGGGCATATCTCCAAAAACTTTTTCATCTGCAATGTTTAATGCAACGTCTATTCCATCAATAACTTTTCCGAATGCTGCATAACTTCCATCTAAATGTGGAGCATCTCCAACCATTATAAAAAATTGACTACCTGCTGAATCTGGATGACTTGATCTTGCCATAGATAACACACCTAATTCATGTTTCAAATTATTTTCAAAATTATTTATTTTAAATTCTCCCTTAATAGAATAACCAGGATCGCCCATTCCAGAACCTAAAGGACATCCTCCCTGTATTACGAAATTTTTTATGATTCTATGGAAAACCAAACCATCGTAAAACTTTTTGTTTATTAAATCTATAAAATTTGTAACGGTTATTGGTGCAACCTGTGGATACAATTCAAATTTAATCTCTCCAAAATCTCTAACTTTAATAATTCCTATTGGATTTTTATTTTCCATTTTCAAACCTCCGTCTAATTTTTATCATAAAAAATATTTGTTAATTATATAAGTTCATCGTATCACAAACAATATTTTGGGTAAATACAAATTTAAATAAATATTAACCTCTGTATATAAATTTTTTCATACAAAAACACAAAAAATACAATCAAATAATTTTCAAGGGGATACTTAGTTATGAAAAATAATTTTTTAATCAAGAAGTTTACGTCATTTGTTCTTTGCTTATTTTTATTTTCAAACTTAACAATTACAAATTTAAATTCGTTTGCTTTGCAAAAATTAAATTTCGGAAAAGAAGCTTTAAAACATATAGAAAATATTTCTAAAGCCCCTCGAATAAGCGGTTCAAAATCAATTGTAAATTCTCAAAAATATATTAAAAATGAGTTTCAAAAATATGGATACAATGTTGACGAACAAAATTTTGCGTGGCCAATCGAAAACGAAAACAAATTTTCTAAAAACATAATTGCAAAAAAGAAAGGCCTTAACAAAAGTCAAATCATAATAGGTGCTCACTACGATTCCTCAAATTCAAATGGCGCTGATGATAACGCTTCAGGAATTGGAGTTTTGTTAGAGCTATCGCAAAAATTAAGCAAAGTCACTTTGCCATATACAATAAAATTTGTTGCTTTCGATGCTGAAGAACTTGGTTTGTTTGGCTCAAGATATTTTGTAAAAAATATGAGCGAAGATGAAAAGGCAAACACTATTTTGTATTTAAACATCGATAGCGTTTTAAGTGGTGACGATTTGTACATATATGGGGACAATGGTTGCAGAGGATGGTTTAGAGATTGCATAATGGAAATTTCTCAAAAAGAAAATCTCGGAATAAAAACAAGTCCTGGCCTAAAATCAAATTACATTTCGATTTTAGAAGGAGAATGTTTTGATTATAGCGACCATGTTTATTTTCGACATGAAGGGATACCTTTCGCTTATTTTGAATCAACGAGTTGGAAATCAATGAATGAAGAAACTGGATATCCGAATTACAGAAATTCAAATTTAGGCATGGTTCTACATTCAAAAGACGACAATTTAGAATTTATTTTAAAGAATTTAAAATCGAAACCAATTGAAAATTTAAACAAATGTATTTCTTCAATATATAAAGCTCTAACTTCTCACAATGAAAACATAATTATAACCACAAATATTACAAACAATGAAGATTTAAAAAATATTTCTTACGAACTTTACAAAAATAATTCTTTAGTATCAACATTCCATCATTTGGATTCGAACAAAATTAAAATTCCAAATTTACAAAAAGGAAAATACAAAATCAGACAAATTAATAATTCAAAAATTAAAACGTCATGCAAAATGGACGACAAATTTTTTGAGATAGGCAATATTGGAAATTATCATCTATTATATGAAGATATTAATTTAATTCCAAAGACGAAAGAATTCGATGGAATTCTCATAAAAATTTATGGAGAAAATTTTAATGATTATCAATCATCATTAGATGAGATTTACAAACAATTTTTAAAAATTAAAAATCTAGATGGAAACGCAATATACGAAAAAATTTTTTCAGTAAACGAGATGCAAAACGTAATTGAAGAAAACAAAAAATTAGAAATCTTAAACGAGATTCATCCAGCTTTTTCAAATTTCGATTTGGAAAACAAACCAACTCAAAACAAAAATTCAAAAATAATTTTAAAAATTATGACATCAATGCTCTTGACATTTCTATATTCAAATATTTACATGATGCAAAAAAGCAAGTCACTCTAACCGCTGACTTGCTTTCTTAATTCTATAAAACTTTTATCCGAAAATAATTCAAACTCATTCAAAGTTCGATAAATATCTTCCATATATCCATTAATTTTTATTTTGTAACAAACCCCATCAAATAAAATCACACTACTTTCACTAAACAAAGAAGCTATGAACATGCTCTTAAATTTGTCACTATCACTTAAAAAATGAAATTCATAATTGATAGAATTAAATTTAAAAATATCACAATATCTCTTAAACTCAATTCTTTTTAACACATCAATATCTAAATCTATTCCAAAAACATCGTATATATTGTCTACTAAATTCAAATACGGTTTCAAATTAAATCCACTCATAACATAAGCGTTCAACTTCAAGTTTCTTAGACAAAATCCGAGTATTCCCTCCAACAAAATATTTCTACAAGAACAATACTTAACTAAAATAATATTGTGAGACCCTCTGGAAAAATCCAATTCAAAATTAACTTGATTCATAAACGGGAGAGGATTAACATCTAAAACCTGTATCAACTTCATAAACAACTACCGTCCAAATAAAAACAACCCATAAACATCATCTCCATTTAAATACAATGTTAATTTAAGATCAATATTTTTTCAAGGTAATACATACAATTTTAAAATTTCTTTAATATCTATTTAAATCCTACGGTATTCAAAAAATATCTGTCGAAATAACTCAATGGCTCAGCGTAAATCGTATCACTTAAAATTTTATGTTGCGATTTATATAAATTTATGGATCTTAAAGTTACAAAAGATTCTAGTTTCCCTATGTAAGAAGGCATAACGACAGTTCCAAATAAGAAAGGTTTTTCTTTGTCATTGTAGATTACACTAAATCCCAAAAGCCCATCATATTTTTTCACTTCTGGATTTGTATAAGTATAACAAATCAATTTACGTTTTTCCTTCAACGTCAACTGTTCAATTCTATCTATCATTGATTGAATTTCTGTTGTTATGTGATTTTTTCTGTGAAATATGTATTCGCTATTAAAAGCTTGCGAGCTATATTCAATTCTTTTTAAGTCGTCTTCTAAAATTTTAATATTTGATTTTACTTCGTCATAAAAATCTTCAAAATTTTTCAAAACATTTTTGTTAGTCATTCCCTTGCATTTCAATTCTCTAACTTGAGAATCCAAAAAATATTTTGGAGATAAAACATCTAAATCAATTTTGGAATCGTTAAATTTCATTAACAAAACATCATTTTTTTCTACTGATAATTGATTTTTGTTTAATCTATCGTTAAAATTAACAATATTGATGCTATTTAAAAACATTGCTAAGCTTAAAAAAACATTAGCTAAAATCAAAAACATTCCCTCCCAAAACCAAATACCTTTTTTATTCTCTCCATTTACAATTTAAAAATTCATGTCGATAGGAGTTAAAATTATGCAAAATGAAATCTTATGGTTTTTATTATTGATTACAAATTTTGTTTTGATTTCATTAATGTACAAGCTTTTTGGAAAGATTGGTTTGTTTATTTACATTCCAATAGCTGCAATAATAACAAATGTTCAAGTTCTAGTTACTCTAGAATTATTTTCAATGACTGTAACTTTAGGAAATATAACATATGCGTCAACATTTTTAATAACGGATATTCTTTCAGAATATCATTCAGAAAAAGATGCAAGGATAGCAGTGCTAATAGGATTTTGTTCTATGATAATTGGAACATTGTTAATGTTTATTGTGATTTATATGATTCCAGATGAGAACGGAAGAGAAATATTTCAAAATATAAAAGATATATTTTCAATTCAACCTCGAATAATATTATCGAGTGTAATAGCATACTTAACTTCACAAAATGTTGACGTAATGTTATTTAATTTGTTCAAAAGAAAATTGCCTGACAGAAAATTTTTGTGGATAAGAAACAACGGAAGCACATTAATAAGTCAAATTTTAGATAACGTGATGTTTAACTTCATGGCATTTTTAGGAATACTTCCTCTAAACGCAATTTTGGGAATAATTTTTTCGACTTACGTTTTAAAAATTATTGTTTCATTATTAGACACGCCGTTTATTTATATGGCAAAAAATATTAAACCAATAAAATCTTTAAAAATATAAAAGGTCAAATATAAATTTATATTTGACCTACTTCTTACAAATTTTTAAATAAAACTCTTTTATCGCCGACTCTCGATGTCAATTTAATTTCATCAAAATGCTCAAGCAACAAAACCAAATACTTTCTATTAGAATTTAAAATTTCTTTCGCATCTTTAATTTCAATCTCACCATTTTCTTGAAGAAAATCAATTACCTTTTGCTTCGCTTCTAGAAAATCTTCATTAAGCAAAAACATTTCTTGATTAACTTTGTATAAAAACCCTACCTCTTCCAAATATTTATGTATCTCCATTAAATTCTTCGAAGGTATTTTAATTTCTAAATCTTTTAATTTTGGGGGAACGTATTTACAATTTTTATACTCGTCCAAAATCAAATCACAAATTTTTTTCGTGTCTTCATCCAATTTCACATTAAAATCGTAAAGAGAAATATATTTTGAAATAATTTTTACAAATTTCATATCTTGAAGATAATTTAAAAATTTATCGTACAACGACCCTTTTAAATTTTTAATTTTCAATTTCGTTCTAAGCTCTTCTTTAAGATAACCAACTCTAAATTTATTTTTCTCGTGATAATTTTTCAAAATCTCCACAATTGTATCAACAATTTTATCTAAATTATTTTGCGTTATAAAATATTTTCTCGAATTATCCACAAATTGAACTACATCTTTGTTGTAAATAATTTTTTCCAAAACATTTTGAGCATTATCTCGTGGCAACATATATTTCTCACAAATTCTTTCAAAATCTAAACAAATTTCATCATCGTTATTCAATATGTGAAGCATGTATTCACTACCAAATTCCTTCTCCTTGTTTCTCAAATCGTCCAAATAAATTTTCTTGTTAGCTCTAACACGATTACCAACAGGATTAATAATATATCCTCCACCAATTGTAATCATAGGAGAATACAATCTAATTACATATCTATCATTTTTCATTGAAGTAAGAGGCTTCTCTAAATGAAATTGAACATAAGCCTCTTCTCCCTTTTTTATTTCATCCTTGTCCAAAATATAAATTCTTCCTATTATCTCACTTGCTCCATGAAAAAATCTAATTCGCTGTCTATTTAAAACTTCTTTGTCTATATCACCTAAAGCGCAAAACTTACAATCAATAATATAACTTGGATTCAAACAATTTTTTTTAGAAACAACAAATCCACGTTCTATATTTTCCTTTTTAACATTTGACAAATTTAAAGCACATCTTTGCCCAGCAAAAGCCTCAGTTCTATTTTCTTCATAAACTTGAATATTTCTAATTTTACATTCTATTTCGTCAGGATAAATTACAACATTATCATTCAACTTAACACTTCCAGAAATAATTGTCCCAGTAACAATAGTTCCAAAACCACTTACACTAAAGCATCTATCAATTGGCATTCTGAATAATCCATTTTCATTTTTTCCAAAATCGTCATCTAAAATATTATCAATCTCTTTTAAAAGTTCATCAATTCCCTCACCAGTTTTTGAAGAAAACGAAATTATTTTTGCATTCTTTAAAAATGTTTTTGAAATTTTATCTCTTACTTCACTTTCAATCAATTCGTACCATTCATCATCAACAAGATCTCTTTTTGTTAAAACTACAATTCCTTTTTTTAAATCTAACATACTTAAAATATCTAAATGTTCTTTTGTTTGAGGTTTAATTCCCTCATCACAAGCAACAACTAACAAAACTAAATCAATTCCTGTAGCACCTGCCAACATATTTTTTATAAATTTTTCATGACCAGGAACATCAATTATCCCTGCTCTTCTCTTTGAAGGCAAATCGAAAAAAGCAAATCCCAAATTTATAGAAATGCCTCGCTTCTTTTCTTCTTCTAAAGAATCCGTATCTATATTAGTCAACGAACGTATTAAAGAAGTTTTTCCATGATCAATATGCCCTGCAGTTCCTATTATAATATTTTTCAATCAATCACCTCTTAACATTTAAAAGTGCCTCATAAATAAAATCAAATTCATTTTCATCAATAGTTCTAATATCCATTTTTATAGAATCATTTTCAACTTTTACTATAATAGGTAGATAATTTTTCCTTAGCTTTTCTTCAAGAGCTTGAGAAGAAAGTTCATTATGTTTAATGTCAAGAACAAAACTTTTAATTTTCTCTTTAGGCATAGAACCACCACCAATTATTGAAAATCCTTCTTCAATTAAAATTTGAAAATCATTTAAATTTTTCAATTTTTCATACAAGACTTTCACTTTTTCATTTAATTCATTTAACCCAACCGTTATCATTTTAAGAGTTGGGACATTTTCAACAGCAAATTTCTCATCTAAATAACATCTTAATGTTCCTTCTAAACCAGCCAAAGTAAATTTATCAACCCTCAAAGCTCTTAACAAATGATTCTTTTTTATTTTTTCAATTAAAAATTTTTTACCAACTATTATTCCAGCTTGTGGGCCTCCAAGCATTTTATCGCCACTAAATGTCACAATATCAGAACCATTTTTCAAAGAATCTTGAACTAAATTATTTTCAGAATATATTCCATACTTACTTAAATCAATTATAGAACCACTTCCTATATCTTCTATAATTATCTTGTTGTATTTTTGTTTCAAAATATTTAGCTCGTCTATCTTAACATTTTTAACAAATCCACCAATATAATAATTCGAAGTGTGAACTTTTAAAAAAGCTGATGTGTTATCGTTAATTTCATTTTCATAATCACATAGATGCGTTCTATTAGTGCAACCAACTTCTTTTAAAATAGCTCCACTAAAATTCATAACCTCAGGAATTCTAAAAGAACCTCCTATTTCAACTAGCTCACCACGAGAAACTATAACTTCTTTATCTTTGCAAAGCGTGTTTAATGTAATCATAATAGCAGCTGCATTATTATTTACAACAAGAGCCGACTCGCATTTCAAAATTTTACAAATAAGATTTTCAATATGAGAATATCTACTTCCCCTACATCCATTTTCCAAATCATATTCAAGATTTGAATAATTTGAAGAAACGTCTATTATATTTTCCAAAGCTTGCTTACACATTTTACTTCTTCCAAGATTAGTATGTATTATAACTCCCGTTGCATTAATAACTTTTCTTAAACTATTTTTCGATTTATCTGAAATTTCATTTTCAAAAATATTTGAAATGTTCGCAAGAGAAAATGAAACTTTCTCACCTAAACTAATTTTCTTCCTATAAGAATCCAAAATATCTCTCAACACATTCAAAACAAATTCTCTCGGGTAAATTTCCACAGCTTTCTTAACACTATCTAATTTTAATAATTCATCTATCTTTGGAATTTTTTTATACAAATCATTCAAACTTAAATCTCCTTTATTCTAAATAAATATATTTACCTGAAAACTCCCTAACATCACCAATAACTTCATAAAAAACATTTTTATCATTAAGACGTTTTTCAAATTCAAATAAATCATTACAATCAATGGAAAAAAGAAGTCCTCCAGATGTTTGAGGTTCAAACAATATATCCTCAAACCACTCCTCGCAATTGCAAAAAATTTTTCCTTTTAAATAATTTTTATTTGAATAAGTTCCTTCAGGTATAAATCCATCCTTAACGTAATCAATACACTCTTCAATTACACGAATGTTTTCTTTATTAATATGCAAAGATACATTTGAACCCACAGCCATTTCATATCCATGCCCCATTAAAGAAAATCCTGTTATATCTGTACACGCATTAATTTTCAATCCTTTTGAACATTCGTAAGCATATTTATTTAATGTAATCATTGAGCTAACAGCTTTTTCATAAGCCGAACTTGAACAAACTTCACCTTTTATGGCTGTTATAATTGAACCAACTCCAATTTTTTTCGTCAAAACGAGCTTGTCATTTATTTTAGCTCCATGGTTTTTATAAACCAAATCAGGATGAACCTTTCCAACAACAGACAAACCAAATTTAGGTTCGTCGTCTTGTATCGAATGCCCACCTATCACAATTGCATTTGCTTCTTTTACTTTGTCTGAACTTCCATTTAATATTTGAGATAATATTTCAATGGGTAGACAATTTGGAAATCCAACTATGTTTAAACAGAGCAATGGTTCTCCACCCATAGCATAAACATCACTTAATGAATTTGTTGCAGCAATTTGTCCAAACACAAAAGCATCATCAACGATTGGAGTAAAAAAATCTAAAGTTGATATTATTGCTAAATCATTTTTTAATTTATAAACAGCAGCGTCATCGCTGTTTTCAATTCCTACTATTAAATTTTCATGATTAAAGACAGGTAATGTACTTAAAATATTTGAAAGAGCCTCCGGCCCTATTTTTGAACCTCAACCAGAAGTTTTACTAAATTGAGTTAACTTATATTTGTCCAAATTTACATCTCCTCCCCTTCACAGTTCATGAAAAGTATACCATGTTGAAATATATATTTAAACTTTAATTTTATCTTTGAATTTTTCAAAAGTTTTTTGCCCTATTCTATTTACATTTTTAATTTCTTCAATTGTTTTAAAAGATCCATTTGCTTCTCTGTAATCTATTATTGATTGTGCCAATCCTTCGCCTATCCCATTTAAACTTTTAAGTTCATCTTTTGAGGCTGTGTTTAAATTTACAAGAGAATCGTCTTCCTTCAAATTTTCAATTTCAAAATTTCCAATTTCAGAAATCGCAATTTCATTTTTGTAATTTTCCATTTGATTTTTTGAAAAAATTAAAATACATTCGCCATTTTTAAGTTCTCTTGCTTGATTAATATTAAAAATATCCGCATCGCTCGTTAGTCCACCAGATAATAAAATTAAATCTTTAACAATACTTCCTTTTGCAAGTTCATAAACGTCTGGGTTCACTACTTCACCTTTAATTTCAACAAAAATTTTTTCATAATCTTCATTTTCCACAATCTCAATATCGTCGCCTTCATGTATAAATTCGTTCAATGCAAATTCTTGTTTTTGATTTTCCTTAGATGAAATATTGTAAAAAATAAATATAGCTAAAAATACAATCGCCGTAACAAAAACTGACAAACACTTTATAAATTTTTCATTATTAAACATTTACATCACACCTAAAAACATTTTTTATAAATATTTCATTATTTAATATTTCTTAAACAAAAACTATAAAAGTTTTACACAATGAATGATGCCCTTAATAATAATTTAAATCTTCAATGTAAATAATAAAATTGATTTTGAAAATTCATACTTGGAGGACTATATGAAATTTTTATTTAAAACATTAGTTCTGAGTTTGTTTTTAAATACTCTAGTTTATACAAAGTGTTATGCGATGAACGATTCAAACAATTTAAACATAAAAAGTAAATCCGTGATACTTGTGTCGCCACAAAATTCGAAAGTAATTTTTGAGAAAAATGCTTACAACAAATTCTACCCAGCCTCAACGACAAAAATTTTAACGGCGATAATTGTTTTGGAAATGTTAGATTTAAACGATCTAGTGAAAGTTTCACACAAAGCTGCAAACATAAATGGAACAAAGGTTGGTCTTTATGAAAATGGACTTTACACTGTTGAAGACCTTTTACATGGACTTCTTTTAAATTCTGGAAACGATTGTGCGATAGCACTCACTGAACATATTTCTGGAAGTGAATCAAATTTCGCAACTCTCATGAACAGAAAAGCACGGTCACTTGGAGCAAGAAATTCAAATTTTACGAACGCAAGTGGATTACATAACGAGAATCATTATACATGTGCGTACGACTTGAGCAAGATTTTAGCATACGCCATAAAAAATAAAAAGTTTGTTGAAATTTCAACATCAAAATCTTACAACATATTAGGCACTAAAGGAGATTTTTTCAAAATATGTAATCAAAATCAACTTCTCCTTAAAAACGGAAAATATTATTACAAACATGCACTTTTAGGAAAAACAGGTTTCACAACTCCAGCACAATATACATTTGCAGCATCTGCACGCAACAACAATATTGATTTAATTGCGGTAGCTCTAAAGGCTAATAGCAAAGATGATTATTTAGAAGACATAATAAATTTGTTTGATTATGGCTTCAACAGAGTAAAGAAAATAAACATAACTTTAGAACAAAAAAATAATCAAGATAATCTTTAAAATTTTAGAGATTATTTTGATTATCTAAATATTCACACATATCTTTCGGCATTTCGCATTCAAATTTTAAAAGTTCATTCGTATACGGATGAGGAAATTCTATTTTATAAGCATGCAAAAGTTGTCTATCAACTCCTTCACAACAAAAACCATAAAGCTCATCTCCAATTATTCCATGTCCCAAATAATTCATATGAACTCTTATTTGATGAGTTCGTCCTGTTTCTATTGAAACTTCAACAAGATCACAACCATCAAAACTTTTCAAAACTTTGTAAATACTTTTTGCATATTGCCCACAAGTTTCATGAACTATTCTCTTCACAGAATCTTCCGTTGGCCTAAAAATATTTTTTTCAATTACACCTTCAACATTTTTCATATTTCCATTAACGATTGCCAAATAAGTTTTTTTAAAAACATTGTCTTTCATAAATTTTGATAACGCCATATGAGAAAATTGATTTTTTGCAACGACCAACAAACCTGATGTATTCATATCAAGTCTATTAACAAGCCGAACAATATTTCCTTTTCCAATTTGATTAAAATAATACATCAAACCATTCGCCAAAGAAATTTCATAACTTTTGCTCGGATGAACAACTATAAAAGGAGGTTTATTCAATACCAAAATAAAATCATCTTCATAAACTATGTCGAGATTCATAAAAATTGGTTCAATATTTTGAGATTCACTTTCTCTATTAATTTTAATTTTAATTTCATCATTCTTTTTAAGATAATAATTAAGCTTCACACTTTTTTCATTAACAAAAATTCTTCTTTCAATAGAAGCTTGTTTAATAAATCTCGAGCTAAGTCCTTTTTCATATTTCAAATAATCTCTTATTTTAACGTCACTTATATCATAAACAATTTTATAAATCAAAAAATCCAAAATAAAAAAATCCTTTCCCTAACAGCTCATCTCTTTTAGAATAAAATTTCTAGATTTTATTGTGTCCTCGTGAATATACTTTTTATAAAAAATAAGTTCTTTTATTATTGAATCGTAAGCAAGAAGCATTGATTTATTAATATTAAGTTCAACAAGAGCTGCTTCCCTAGATTCATTAACTCTATCAAAATCCCTACCAAACTCAAAAAAATCAGCAAGAAAAACAATTTTATCAAGAAACGTCATATTCTCTCTTCCCATAACGTGAAATTTTATTGCGTCCAAAACTTCACCATCACAAATATTAAATAAATCACGTGCAATTACCATCGAAGCAATACCATGATAAACATGAATGTTGCGAATTTGTACATCATTTAAATGATATCCCTCATTTAAAACAATTTTTTTAATTTCGTCGCCAGGCAAATTTTTTCCAGCATCGTGCAAATAACAAGCAAGCTTAACATTAAATAAATTTTCGTAAGAAAATTTTTCACAAAGAAGAATTCCCATTTCAACAACTCTCAATGTGTGCTTGTACCGAAACTCATTTAAATTTTTTCTAAGATATAAATCTAAATTTTCGAAATCAAAATTCAATAACAACCCTACTTTCTATATAAATTTTCAAAAATAATATATTCATTAACACATTTAGGAACTAAACTAGAAACATCTTTACCCTCAGAAACCATTTTCCTAATTTTTGTTGAAGATATTCCAAACGTATTACTCAACATAAATGAAAAAATTTTTGCATCATAAACATCTTCATAATATTTTTTCATTTCAATAATGCGTTTTTCATGCTCCAAATCTCTAAGATAAACCACAACATTGGAACTTCTAAAAATTCTATCTATCTTTTGCCACTCATTAAAATTCAAAAAACTATCCGAACCAATAATAAAAAATAATTCATCACCCTTGTGAATTCTATCTAAATATTCCAAACTCTCGTATGTATAAGAAACTTTTTGCTTTTTCAATTCACACTTTTCAACATCTAAAAATTCAAATTCATTTGCACAAAGCTCAATCATATTAAGACGCATCTCTTCCTTCAAAACCTCATCGAGATTTTTGTGTGGAGGAATTTTGTTTGGCATTAAAAATATTTTATCGAGATTTAAAAGCTCACGCACTTTTAAAGCTACAGTTATATGCCCATTATGAATTGGATTAAAAGTTCCACCAAGAATTCCAAATTTCAAAATCACGCACCCCGATTAACAATTTTATAAATGAAATTATCCCATAAACTCAAATTCAAAATCATTTAATTTAACTAAATCACCATCTTTAACTCCAAAACTTTTAAGCTCATCGATTACGCCCTTATTTGTCAAAACTTTGTGAAAATACATCAAAGAGGTGTATTTATGAATGTTAACAGCACTAAGCAACCTATCAACAAAACTTCCACTAACTAAATAATAAATTTTTCCAGATTCATCAACTTCTTTTGTTATCTCATAAGTAAACCTTTTTGGTTCAAAAATATAAAGCTCGTCTTCTTTAAAATTCAAAATAGTTTCTGGAGTAGAATCAACAACTTCTTTTATTTTGTGAAGTAACTCTAAAATTCCATCGCCAACAATTCCCGAAATTTCAAAAACATTTTCATATCCTAAAGATTTTATTTTTGATTTTATATTTTTAATTTTCTCTTCCCTATTTTCAAAAATCATATCACATTTATTTAAAACAACAATTTGAGGACGGCTCATCAAATCAGAATTATATTCTTTAAGCTCATTGTTAATTAAATTAAAATCATCAATGCAATCTCTTCCTTCAACTCCAGAAGCATCTAAAATATGTACAATCACTTTTGTTCTTTCAATATGTTTTAAAAACTCAAGTCCCAAACCAATTCCTTTCGATGCACCCTCTATTATTCCAGGAATATCTGCAATAACAAAACCTTTTACACCTTTATAATCTACAACCCCTAAATTAGGATGCAAAGTAGTAAAATGATAATTTGCAATTTTAGGACGCGCATTTGTAACTTTAGATATAAACGTCGACTTACCAACATTGGGAAACCCTACAAGCCCTACATCAGCAATAAGACGAAGCTCCAATATAACTTCAATTTCATCGTATGGCATACCTGGCTCAGCAAAATCTGGAGATTGTCTTGTTGGAGTACAAAATTTACAATTTCCTTTTCCACCTTTTCCACCTTTTAATAAAACAAATTTTCTATTTCCTCTAGACAAATCAGTAATAATTTTTCCACTTTCTACATGCCTAATTATCGTTCCTTCTGGGACTTTTATAATTAAATCTTTCCCATCTTTACCATAACATTTTGAATTTTCACCATTAGCACCATTCTCAGCAAAAAACTTTCTATTATATTTAAAATCAAGAAGAGTGTTTATATTGTGGTCCACTTCAAAAATTACATCTCCACCTCTTCCACCATCACCACCATCTGGCCCTCCAAGTGGAACATATTTTTCACGCCTAAAAGAAACGCAACCATCACCACCTTTTCCTGAACGAACATAAATTTTTGCAACATCTATAAACATATCATTAATTCCTCCAAAAATATTAAAAAAATAGGATGATTAACAAAATTAACCACCCTTTTTAAAAATATGTAAAATACTAAACAGTTACCTCAATTGGATAAACACTAGCTCTCTTTCTATTTTTACCAAACTTTTCAAATCTAACAATACCATCTACTTTTGAAAAAAGAGTATGATCTTTCCCTAATCCAACATTAACTCCTGGATAAATTTTAGTACCTCTTTGTCGCATCAATATATTACCAGCCAAAACAAATTGACCATCTGACCTTTTAACTCCAAGTCTCTTAGAATGACTCTCTCTACCATTCTTGGAGCTACCAACACCTTTCTTAGATGCAAATAACTGAATATTAATTCTCATCATTATTGCTCCTCCACTCTCATACTTATATAATTTTTATAATCTAAAAGTAAACTATCCACAGTATACTTAAAAGTCTTCATTAAAATTTGTGCTAACTTCAAATTTTCTTGATTGTAGTTTGATATGTCAATAGACAAAATCGCATCATTATCATCTATACAATAAAAAAATTCTCCACTAATAACTCTCTCTAATCCTACAATAACACTCTGAGACAAAGTAGAAATGCTAGCACATACAATATCTCTTCCTATATTATCATAACCTGAATGACCATATACCTTTAACTTAATAAACATCCCTCGATCACGTACTAAAAGTATATTAATCAAAACTAAACCTCAATAGCTTCAATTTTAACTTTAGTATAAGGTTGTCTATGACCATTCTTCCTTCTATAATCTTTTTTAGGTTTATATTTAAAAACTACTATTTTCCTTCCCTTAACTTGTGCAACAACGGTAGCCTTAACCTTTGCACCCTCAACAAAAGGATTTCCAAACTTAACACCTGAATCCTCTCCATAAACAGCTAAAACATTTTTAAATTCACAAGTATCATTTGCATTTAATTCTAATTTTTCTATGTACACAACATCACCTTGTTTAACTCTATACTGCTTACCACCAGTTTCTATTATAGCATACATAATTTTCCCTCCTCAATAAAATCAAGACTCGCCTCAATAGGTGAAAAACTTTAGAACCCATTAAAGTGCGGTTACCGATAAATTATAACATACTATTTATTAATATGTAAACAGTAAATATAATCATTGTAAATTTAAAATCTTTGTAATATAATGTTTTCGTATCCACACAATTCTATCATAGGAGGCTATATGAAACTTCAGTTTGCGTTATTTTCTTTTTGGATAATGCTTATTCTATTCATTGGTCTTATCTTAAATTAAAAAATTTAACAGATTAAGAAAACCTGTAAACAATAATTCAGATTTTCTCAATCTGTTCATATTTATCTAATAAACATTTCTTCACTTCTATGTTTCCAAATTTTTTGTAATATTCAAATATAATGTACTCATTAGTTATACCTAAAATCTTAAAATCTGAATCTACAATATAAACAACCAAAAATTTATTAAACACAAATTTTTTAATTATCTCAAACAGTTTAGTACTTTCAAGAACTGAAATTGTTTTAACACACGTTTCCATTCCCTTGTTTATAATATTCTCACCCTTATAATAAACACTATTTATTATAAAAACACTTCTAATAAATTTATATTCTCTATAAGTACTTAAAAATATTAATCCAGATATAAATAAATAAGTAATGTTGTAATTAGAAAATTTTATCATTATAATTATTCCCAACAAAAACAAAAATAACGAAATAAATAAGCTGGTAAATAAACTTATTTTTATAGATTTAATAAATGTTAATTTACTAAATAAAAAATTTCTTAAAATTGTAGCACCATCTAAAGGGAAAGCTGGCATTAAATTTATAAAACCTATGATTAAATTCACATTTGAAAATTTAAGTATAAAGTTATTATTTGTTATTTTCCACAAAATAAATAATATAATTCCTAAAAATATATTAATAACACTACCTACAAAATATATAAAATTCTCATTTTTGATAAACTTATTCTTAGTTAAATCTATGCTGAATCCCAACGGTGAAAATTTAATATTTAAATTATTAATTCCATTTATCTTAATTAAAATTATGTGAGAAAGCTCATGCAAACATATTGCAATTATGGATAGTACACTGTAAGAAATGTCATTAACAAGAGCAAATATATACAAAATTGTCATTGCAAATTTTGGAATAATTTGTCTATTTTTCACTATTACACCCTAAATGTTAAGTAATCATTTTATAAATATACTACGAATTTAAAATTATATAACAAAACAAAAAAAATCGCAGAACTCATTCTGCAATTAATCATTAAAAACTATTACTTCTTTTCTCATATTAACATTCAAAACAATTGCTATCCCAATTATATTACTTAAAATTGAACTTCCACCATAACTTACAAACGGCAAATTTATTCCCGTAACAGGAAGAAGTCCTATTGTCATACCTATATTTTGAAAAACTGCGTACAAAATGTAAAATATCATTCCAACACAAAACATCTCTCCAAATATATCTTTAGAATTTCTCGCTATCTTCACCATTCTCAAAATCATCATTACAAACACCATCAATAATAAAATCGCACCAATGAATCCCCAACATTCTCCTATTATTGAAAAAATAAAATCATTTTGAGGCTCAGGAACAAACTGAGAAACATAACTGTTTTGATTGTTACCAAGAAGAACATTTTGCTTTCCCCAAATTCCTCCAGAACCTATTCCTATTTTAGATTGTACAACTTGAAGACCATTACCCAAAGAATCAGCTGCTGGATTCAAAAAAGAAATTATCCTAGTTTTCCAATAGGATGGAAGTATATTGGTATCCCAAACAAAGAGCAGAGAAATTATAAATGCCAAAAAACCTCCAAGAAAAAATTTAATATTAAGTCCAGAAATAAATAATATACCAATACACATTATAAAACACACTAAAGTCATACCCATATCAGGTTGAACTACTATTGCTATTAACGGCAACATTATGTAAAACACTAATTTTAAAATAACACTTTTATTATTTATTTTTCCATCATTGTCATCTATAATCTTTGCTACCATCAAAATCAATGCTATTTTCATAAATTCAGAAGGCTGCAATGTAAATCCTCCTAAGTGAATCCATCCTCTAGCACCATTTACTTGATCGCTAAAAAATCTCGTAAATAAAAGTGCTGCAATATTTAAATAATAAAACAAATTCACAAACGGCTTTAAATTCGAATAATCAATCAGTAAAATAATATACAAAACTATAAAAGAAACTAAAATAAACAACAATTGCTTTTTTGCTGTATTAAAATTAGTTGCATTGTATATATTAATTACCCCATACAAAGACAATATAATAACGCTAAATAATATGACAAAATCAATTCTCCGTACTTGACGAAATTTAAGTAGAATATATTTCAATAAATCATCCCTCTATTTATCAGAGCCCCTTCGCAGAGGTACACTAGCAACCAAAGAAGAGTAACCTCCGCAATCGAACTCCTTATTCTTGATTAAATCAACAGAAACTCCGCTTGTGTCAATATCTACATATTTAACTAAAATTGTTAAAATCTCATTTTTTATGATATCCAAAACATATGGTGTGATACCATCTCTATCATTTACTATTATCAACTTAAGTCTATCTCTTGCTATGTCTTTTGGTAAAGGCTTACTATAAAGAAATTTTAGCATTATGACACACCCCCCAAAAACTAAATTATCTTCTGAATATACTAACTAATGATTTAAAAAAATTATTTTCATCCGCTAAATTCATAAAAGGAACTTCCTCACCCATTATTCTCTTAGCAATATTAATGTACGCCATTCCAGCTTTAGATTTATCAGACAAAACAGCTGGTTCACCTTTATTGGTTGATATCGTTATATTTTTATCATCTGGAACAACTCCAAGCAATTTTATAGACAAAGTTTCCATTATGTCATCAACATCTAACATATCACCTTTTTTAGTCATTGAATAGTTTAGCTTATTTATTATCAATTGATGTCTATCAAGACCTTTAGCATCCAATTTACCTATAACTCTATCTGCATCTCTAACAGAAGTTATTTCTGGATTAACAACTACTATCGCACGGTCTGCACCCACAACAGCATTTTCAAAACCTTGCTCAATTCCAGCTGGACAATCTATCAAAACATAATCAAAATCTTGCTTCAATTCATTTATTAACTTTTGCATTTGTTTCGTAGTTACATCATTTTTATCCCTTGTTTGTGCAGTAGGTAAAAGATACAAACTATTAAATCTTTTATCCTTTATAATAGCTTGCTTAAGCTTGCACTTTCCCTCAATAACATCTAATAAAGTGTAAACTATTCTATTTTCCAAACCCATCAAAACATCCAAATTTCTCAAACCTGTATCACCATCAACAACTATCACACTTTTATCAAAAGAAGCAAGTGCAGTCCCAATATTAGCCGTTGTAGTGGTCTTTCCTACACCACCTTTTCCTGATGTTACAACTATTGATTCGCTCATAGTATACCCCCTACTAATACCACTCTTTAATTATAAAATAAATTTTAAAAATTCAACATTAAATGGAAATTTTTACTAATATACATACTTATTTATACTATATGGTTCTACTTCTATGCAACCATTTTTTAATTTTGCAACTTCTGGATATTTTGGTTTATCTCCATCTGGAGAAGTAGATACAACATCACCTATTTGCAAAATTTCAGGACACAGTCTAAAAGCTGCAATAATTGTATCGCTATTACCATTAAATCCCGCATGAACCCTTCCTTTCAATTCACCTAGAACAATTATATTACCACTTGCCGTTACCTCAGCTCCACTATTTATATCACCAATAACAACAACATTTCCATTGAAAAAAACTTTTTGACCACTTCTTATGGTTTTATAGATAAATTTAGTTTTTCCTTCATCTATTCCACTAAAGTAAGTACTATTTTCAACATTATAATTAGTCTTATCTTCTAATACAAAGTCCTTAACTTGTATATCGTCTTTCAAAAATTTCTTAATATCATTTAAAATATCATTATCTATTTTATCAAAGTCAACAACTAGTTTTATAGAAGATTCTCTAAAAAATCTCAAATTTCCTTTCATCTTGTCAATTAATTCAACTGCCAATCTATCATAACTAAATCTTTCATCATCAAACAATATTTCTAATCCATCTTTAACCCCTTTAATTTTAACTCCGCTATCACCCATAAATTTCCTCCTAAAATCTAATCCATCAAACTATAAACATAAGGAAATACTGGAACATATTTAGGATAATCTTTCTGCAATGTTTCTTTAAAATAAGCTTCGAATATAGCTCTAGCTACATAGCCTCCAAAATAACCATGACCACCATCATATAAAACAACACTGACGGCTATTTGAGGATTGTCAACTGGAGCAAATCCAACAAAAACACCATAAGCAGCTCTTCCAACTCTCTCCTGCATTCCATCTTCTTTAAACGTTGCAGTACCTGTCTTTCCTCCAGTCTCTATCGGGAAATAGTTGCCGTTCGTGAATACACTTGCAGTGCTACCAGTTCTATTAACTCTCCTCATTCCTTCTATTACAGCATCAACATTCTCTTGATTTAAATTAATTTTTTCTAAAACCTCAGGTTCAAATTCTTTTACAACCCTATCATCAACATCAACTATTTTGTCAACTAAATTTAATTTATATCTAATCCCACCATTAACCAAAGTCGCAATGTAATTTGCAAGTTGTATAGGAGTAAATAAGCTAGTTCCTTGACCTATAGCAGCATTTATTATATTACCTGGCGTATAAATTTCAGTCCTTAGAGAGTATAAAGTATAATCAGTAATAGCACTCGCCATATTTTTAATATCCTGTTGATCATATTCCATTCCTAGTTTTTGATTATAATATTCTGTCAACTGAGAAAACAATAAATTAAGATTTGCATTTAAATGATTCATTTTTTGATTCAAAACATCTTGTTCAACATCTAATGGTAAATCTTCATTTAATATTTTCTTTACAAGGTCTTTAATTTCCTTCTTTAATTTAGATAATTTTTCTCCATCACTACTTTTCTTTGATATATCTATTGGCCTAAACTTATATCTTCCAAATTCACCTTTATTCAAAATATCAACAATGTTATAAGGAGAAAGTGCAACTATATTTGATTTCATACTCTGAGAATTAAAAACTTGCCCCGTCGTCTCCATTATGTCGATTCCTGTAGTAGAAATATATTTTGTAGTATTTGGTTTTCTACCAAGACCAAATTTCCAAGACCATTTCGCTAAAACATCTAAACCACTTATATTATCTTTTTCCTTCATATACATTCTATTTGCAACTTCATAGAAAAAATGGTTATTAGATGTCCTTAACGCATCTTTAACATCAATATTTCCTAAACTGTAATTAATCAAATTCCTCCATTGATTGTTGTAAGCTTCAAACACAACCTTATCCTCAATTACTTCATTTGGTGTTATAACACCTTCTTCAAGTGCTGCTATTGCAGTAAGAGGCTTAAAAGACGAACCTGGAGGAACAAGTCCCTGAGTCGCATAGTTAAAAAAAACTTTTGGATATATATCATTTGGATCTTCTCTCAAACTATTTTCATTATCTTTATCAGACAAGGGAAACAAAGTATCTACATCTAAATCCAAATTTCTATCTTTTATATAATTTTCACCAAACTCTTTTAAATTTGTAGCAAAATACTTTTCTCTCATTTCATCAGTCATATTTTCAGTTGAAACAAAAGCGTTAGGATCAAAGTTAGGCAATGATGCCATCGATAATATATTACCCGTATTGACATCAACAACAACAGCTGCTCCTCTAGTAGCATTACTCGTATCAAGTCCCGTCCCATGACCATCTCCTGTTTTCTGCAGCCCTTCCATAACATCAGCTAATGCTCTTTCTGTTACTCTTTGTAAACCTTTATCAATAGTTAAATAAACATTATCACCTGGTTTAGGAGCAACTTCAAATATTTCTTGTTTCTTTGAACCATTATTATCAACTTTTATAACCTTTCTTCCATGTTTTCCTTTTAAATTAGATTCAAAAGCTGATTCAATTCCAGATTTTCCTATGACGTCGTAAGAAATATTATATCCTTGCTCAACATATTTATCTTTTTGAGAGTTATCGATTGAACCTATGTACCCTATAATATTGGAAGCAAATTCTCCTTCAGGATAATGTCTTATAGATTTTTGAGAAACATTCACCCCAGCAAGCATGTTCTTCCTTTGCATTATTTCAAAAGCTGCTTCCTTTCCTAAATCAACAGCTAGAACTATCGGATTAAAACCAGAAAAACTATTCATCTTAATCCCATCTTTTATTAACATAAATTCCCTTATTGCTTCAGGAGTATAATATTTCAAAAGCTCTTCATATACTTCTTTACCACTTTTCTTTTTAAAATTATCGTTATTCAATAACTTATACAAATCATACTGCTTAACCAAGTCATAAAATATTTCTTCCGGAGTTATCTCAAGAACTTTTTGTTCAAGCTCTCTCTTTTGAGAGTCAGTTATTTCTTTAGATGAAGAAAAGTATTTTCTTTTCAATTTATCATAATATCCTCTGTTGCTTTTAAATCTTAATTCTTGGATTTGCCTATCATTTTCACTAATTCCATTAAATTCAAATCTAAATGGATTGACCTTTAATTCAAAAGTGTCGTACAAAATTTCTCCATTATCCTTCAATATTTTTAAAACATCTGGAATAACTTCAAAGAAATTTCCACCATCGTTTTTATCAGAATACTCGAGAGTATAACTTTCAACATTAGTAGCTAAAATTCTCCCTTGTTTATCCAAAATTTCTCCTCTTGGAGCAAGTATTGGTATTTGTCTCTGCGAATAATAATTTGAAAGTTTTAAATTATCCTCAAATCCCATAACCTGCAATTCAAACAATTTAATCAATATAACAAAAAAAAGTATAAACATAGATACAATTACAAATAAATATCTATAATCAATACTTTTCCAATTCTTATTACGACCTATTTTTATCCCCTCACTTACAAACTAAAATTCCAAACCTTTTCTAAACAACTTACTCTTAAACATGTTATTGAAAATCGGATACAATAACATCATCAACACAAAAGTATACAAAAAATCATAAACAAATTTTGCTAAAATAAGATTCACATTGAAAAATAAATTCATATATAACGATATAAATATATTCTTCAACACAGCGAAGGAAACAACAATTAAAACAGATACTATATATTTACTTTTATTATACTTAACTGATAAATAAAATAATGATAATCCCATTACTAAATTTAGAAATATATTCATTCCAAATCCATTTGAGAAAAACAAATCTTGAAAAAAACCTACTAAAACAGAAAAATAAACAATATTACATTTTTCACTGTTCATTGAATAAACAAAAAAGTAAAGCGATAATAAACTGGGATAAAATCCCCTAAAATCAAAGGATGGCATTAAAGAAATATCAAAAACTGAAAGAATAAAAGTAACTAAACACAAAACAAAAACTTTCATATTCAATATTCCACCTTACTCTTATCTCTAGGTAAAATAACAAACAATTCCCTGACGTAATCAAAATTAACATGCGACTTAATAAAAACATTTTTATTTAAATTACGCTGATCATTTTCAACAGATACTACTTCACCAATTAATATATTAGCTGGATATATTCCTCCAAGCCCCGAAGTAACAATAAAATCACCTATTGCAACATCTTCTTCCACTGGTAAATATTCCATTTTAAAAATGTGTTTGCCACCATCATTCTTATAGCCTCTTACAATTCCTTGATTACCATTCGTCCTCTGTACAAAACCACTTGTAGCAACATTACCACTTGTAAGAGGAGAAACCAAACTCCAATTGTCAGATACAGATGTCACCATACCAAAAAGACCTCCATTAGCTATAACTACCATCCCATTTTGAATGCCTTCTCTCTTTCCCAAATCAATAACGTAGTTATTTAAATAAGAGTTGTTTTTACCTATTATGTTCCCACCTATCAGTTCATAATCACGTAATCTATCTTTAAAATTTAGAATCTCTCTAAGCTTAAAATTCTCATCAACTAATTGCTTATAAGAATTTATTTTTGCTTTTAATTGACCATTTTCATTATTTAAATTCTCTATTTCACTAATTAAACTTGAATAATTTACAATAGCATTCAAAGTATCTGAAATTGCCTTGGAAGCATTGTAAATTACTTTTTGTATAGGATTAAGTCCATCTCCAACAATTCCTTCTATTTTCGACTTGTTAACTCTTTGAGAGGAAAACAAAATGAGTATTATCATAATTATAACTAACAATGATATAACAACATTTATTTTGTTTCTAAAAAATTTCATCTAAAACTAGCGTCCTCTTTGATTTTTAGCAATTCTATCAAAATTTTCAAGAGCTTTTCCTGCTCCCAATGCAACACAATCTAAAGGTTGCTCTGCTATATGAACTGGCATATGAGTTTCATGATTTATCAAAGCATCTAAATTCCTCAAAAGCGCACCACCTCCTGCAAGCATTATACCTTTTTCCATTATGTCAGCAGCTAATTCTGGAGGCGTCTTCTCCAAGGTTGTTTTTATCGAATCTATAATAGCTGAAACTGGTTCTTTCAAAGCATCCCTAATTTGATCCTCAGTTACTTTTATAGTTTTAGGCAATCCGGTAACTAAATCCCTTCCTTTAATATCTATAACCCTTTCAACTTCATCTAATTGAAAAGCAGATCCTATTTCCATTTTAACCTGTTCTGCAGTCCTTTCCCCAATCATTAAATTAAACTCTTTTTTTATATAACTAGTTATGGATTGATCTAATTCATTTCCAGCTATTCTCAGAGATTTACTAGTTACTATTCCACCTAGAGATATAACAGCTACCTCTGTGGTACCTCCTCCTATATCAACTATCATACTACCAGTAGCATCATCAACAGGAAGACCAGCACCAATCGCTGCAGCCATAGGCTCTTCCATCAAAACAACCTCTCTTGCTCCTGCTTGTTTGGTAGCTTCTTCTATAGCTCTTTTTTCAACACCAGTTACTCCTGATGGAAAACAAACTATTATTCTAGGGCTCGCGAGAATGCTTTTAGAAGTTACCTTTTCAATAAACCTTTTTAACATTGTTTGAGTAACCTCAAAATCCGCTATAACTCCATCTTTAAGAGGTCTTATAGCCACAATATTCCCCGGAGTTCTTCCAATCATTTGCTTAGCCTCTCTCCCAACAGCCAAAGCTCTCTTAGTTATATCATTTATGGCAACTACTGAAGGCTCTCTTAAAACTATTCCCTTCCCCTTTACATAAACTAACGTGTTGGCAGTTCCCAAATCTATCCCCATATCTTTACTAATACCAAACAACCCCATAATCTATCTCCTCTCAAATGATTTAACTTTTATCAATCAAACCAAATTAGGTAAAAATATTGCAAATGCATAACATAAAAATCATATTGATCACTTTATCTTTTTAAGTATTCTTACATTATTCAAATTTATTATTCAATCAATATAAATTTTTTGTAATTTTTTGAAAGTTCATATAATTAAAACATATTTTTACACAATTATTTATTAAATACAAAAATTCCTTATTATTCTACCATTTACCTTTGGTTTTAACAAGCGTCAAAAATAATACAATTTTAATTTTTAAACTTTATATTGTTTAAAGTTTGCGTATACGAAATCAAATACGCTCTCTATTGATTCCGAACTAGATTTATCATCTAATTCTAAAATTAATTCTCTCAAATCATCAAAAACTTTTTTAGAGCCTTCCTTTCCAAAATCAACATCAATTTGTGAAACCTGCTCCTTCAACTTTACTGTATTGAATTCACCTTTTGACAAAGATTCAGAATTATTTGAAATAAAATCAATAAACAAATCCAATATCTTCAATATTTCGGAATTATATTTAACGTTAACAGGTATCTTGTAAAGCTGTTTCACAAATTGTATTCCGTTATCTCTAAGAGTCTTTGTCATATTTGCATAGTTACCTTTGTTTGAAATTCCCAAAATAATTCTCTCATATCTTCCATCATTTACTATGCTAGCTAATGTCTTATCTTTTATTTTATCTCTAAACTCTTCTGCATTCTCTAAATCTGTGAATACTCCACCTTGAAACAAAACTAAATTATTTTCAAGCAACGAATCTTCATAATCAACAACTTTATCAGTATTTTTAATCTCATTATTTTTAATCGAACTATCACTCTTATAATTTTCAGAATCTTTATGTACAATTTTATCAGAAATACTAATCATACTTTGCTTGTATATCATGGAAGCCATATAATTCGATATGAATAATGAAACTATAAAAATAAAAATTATAGAAAAAATCGAAACTAGTATACCTTTATTTTTTACATTATTTCGATACTTTTCTCTTCTAGAATTCATTAAAATCCCCCTCACACAAAAATAAATTACATAAAATTATATGATTATTTTTTTCTAAATATAATTAAAAAAAGACAACGTTCAAAGCATTGTCTTTCAAAAATAAAAATATATTAAATTCAATTTAATAAGGTCTAGTAGACCAAGCATACCTAGGACCATAGTAACTATCACTAACACCAGATATAGTTACACCCGTACCTGAGTTAGCTGCATGAACAAATTTTCCGTCCCCAATGTAAACACCAACATGAGATAAAGATGAGTACGTATTTGAAAAAATTAAATCCCCAGGTTGCAACTCACTTTTACTAACTCTTTCTCCCACATAAGCTTGCGCTTGACTCGTCCTAGGAAGATTAATGCCAAAATTTTTATATACATAGTAAACAAAACCAGAACAGTCAAAAGAATTTGGCCCCGTGGCTCCAAAAACATAAGGTTTTCCAACCAAACTCCTAGCAAAATTTGCTATATCTTGTCCAATACCATTGCTAGTTTTACTACTCACATCATTCTTAGATTTATTTTTTACAACTTCCTTAGGTGGACCACTAACATCAATATTCGGCCTTATACTTGACTCACTATCATTTGAAACATTAATACTAGTATTTCCATTTGCTATCCTATCATAAATAGTTTCTAAAATTCCATCTTTATTATCATCAATATTATTTAAAACTTCTTGTTCACTAACAGGTAGTGGTTCAGCCTTTGCTTGAGTACAAAATAGTAAAGAGAAAGCTACTATAGTTCCACACAAAAGCCTATTTATTCTACTGTCCATGAAAACCTCCTAAAATTAAAAACCAAATTAAACGTCAACATAATAATCACATTAATATGAAACATGATAACAACGATTCACAATTTAAATATTTACTTAATAGCACCAGCAATTTGCTGTTTAGTTGGCGTTAATATAATATACCATTATAAACCTAAAAATCAAAAATTATAATTAAACAATCAATAAATTTATACTTTATTTTTTATTAAATTATTTATTAAAATATAAAAATATAAAATTAAATTTAAAAATATAGTATATTTTTAAATGACATTTTAAATTTAATTTAAAGTGTTTACGAATATTCCAAATTAAAAAACTCCAAATAATTTAATAAATTAAAATATTTTATAATCACAATATTAATTATATTTAATATTATTAAACTAACTTTACATTTTATTCTATTTAGGAGTTTTTATTTAATGTATGGATAATAGTTCATCGTTTAACCTCACAATTATCAGTACAATAATCGCAATGATTTCGACAATACTTGGTGCACTTTGTATATTCTTCGTAAAAAATAATTTAAATAAAAAATATTATAAAATGTTTCTAGGATTTATATCTGGAATGATGATTTCATCATCAATATGGTCTTTACTTATTCCCGCAACCAAAATTCTTGAAAATAAATTTAATAATTTAGTTTATATAAGCGCAGGTTTCTTAATCGGTGCTTTATCATTTAAATTCATAGATAAATTTATATTATCGATTGTTATGAAAAATAATTTTAATGTGTCCTCATCTTTAATACGAAAATCTTTAATAATATTATCTTCATCTCTGAGAAATTTAATAGAAGGAATTTCAATTGGAATTGCCTTTTCTTTAAGTAACGGAAGTTTAGCAGGAGCCTTAACTCTCTCAAGCGCAATGGTTCTTCAAAATTTCCCCGAAGGATTTTCTTTATCAATCCCACTTAAGAATGCAGGATTATCAAAATTTAAATCATTTGCAATAGCTTCAATTCCCGGAATTGTAGAACCTATTGGTGGAGTATTGGGAATTATATTATCAAATAAAATAGCTTTGCTAATGCCAATAATATTATCTTTTACTGCTGGTTCAATTATAACTGTTGTTGTTGATGAAATAATTCCTGATTACAACAACAAAAGAAATTCAACTCACGGCACTTTGGGATTTACATTTGGATTTATTTTGCTACTCATGTTGGATATATTGATTAAATAAAAAAGTACTCAGAAATTTTTGAGTACTTTTATTTTACAAAAACATATTCTGTTGAATTAGACAATCGTTCATCAAAAGTGTATCCATTATCATTAAAATTTTTCAGAGATTCAAAATCATTGATTTTATTTTTCACAATAAAATTTATCATACTTCCTCTAGACGCTTTCGCATCTGTTGACATTGATTTTAAAATTCCATTTTTATTTATCTTAAAACTGCAAGTTAAAAATTCATCTTCATGAGATAAATATGGAATAATTGCTTTACTGTATTCAGAAGAACACAAATTAACAATTTTTCTATCGCAATTCACTAAATTCTTGTACATCGAATCCCCAAAATATTTATACAAATCTTCATTTCCCAAAATATTTATTCTAGTTTTCAACTCTAACCTATACTCATAAATGCTGTCGTAGGGTTTCAAAACTCCATAAAGCCCACTTAAAATTCTAACATGTTCACTGCAAAATTTAATTTCTTCCTCATTAAAAATAGATGGTTTAATATTTTTGTAAGCAGTCCCCGTATATGAAAGTATCGCCGGACTTCCAAACTCATCGAATTTTAAATTTTCATATCTTTCAAAATTAAGTTTACCAACTTTTGAATTTACGCACAAAATTTTTTCCAAATCTTCAAGACTCAATTTTCTAATTTCTTCAACAATTTTTTTGCTCATATCTATTTGAGAAGGCAAAGTTAAATTAAAAAAATCATCACTACAATTTTTCATCGTAAGAGATGGGGATATTATCGCAATCATATTTAATTCCTCCAAAACAAAAAGGCACTTAATAAAGTACCTTCTCATCATATTAAATCATTTATTTTATGTAAATAATTTTTTTCGAACACAATGCTATCCCTATTCATATTTTGAGCATTGAACAAAACATTTATAAAATTTATCAAATGAGCATCATCGTAATTATATTTTTGCAAAAAATATTTTTGTTCTTCTATTAATTTTTTTACCCTTTCGCGAGTTAAAATTTTCATATCATTTATTTCGCTTTTGTAATTTCTAATTTCTTTCCAAACTTCGTGAGAAATATTATCTTTACTCTCCTTGAGTTTTTGTTTTATCTCACTATTTAATTTTCTATTTTCTATCAAAAGATTTTCATTTTCTTCATTTTTAATGTTAAATAGACTAAATTCTTCAAAAAATTTATCTTTCAATTTATCCCTGTCAAGTGAATTTAAAAAACTAATTTCTCTATAAAAATAATATAAGTCACTATGTGGTTTATCTTTCATTGCAGAAACATTATTTTTAGTAATAAAAAACGCAAATAACAAAACAAAGAGCAACATCAAAAAATTTTTAATCACATTCATCGCCCTCCTGAAAATAACCTTTTTAAAATTATTTCCCTTATCTACACAAATATACATTTTTTATAAATTCTGTCTAATATTTCTGTAATAATGTATAACAGCCCCTATTGCTGTCGAAAAAACTCCTTCATCTGGAATTATAAAATCAATATTATAAAGTTTTTTAAATTTGTTAAACGATTGTTTCACATTTGGAAATAAAATTAATCCCCCAACCAAAACTACATTTTCTAAATTGTTGCTTCTCATATAAAAAACTGCATTCATTCCTATTGATTGATAAATCATATTAATTATTCCAGAAGCAATGTCATTTTTTGTTGAATTTACATTTGCATTTCCAAAATTAGATACAACCGTATCAGGTTCTAAAAAAGAAATTTTTTCACTGCAAATATCTTTAAGAGTTAAGTCAACATTTGTTGAACTTCCATTTATTATGTAATTTTTTATCAAATCCACATCATAAGTATTCAAAATTATCTTTGAAAGCCCCATTAAAGTTCCTCCACCTAATCCTGTACCACCAACATGTTTAACTTCATCTCCATCAGCAAAAACATATGCAGTTCCTGTTCCCATACTCACCACCAAAGCCGAATTCTTTTTTGATAAATACAGTCCTCCATATCCTATAGAACAAAACTCATCTGCCTTAAATGTTTTAACATTATATAAATTTCCTTTTATAAAAGAACTTCCAACTCCTGTTAGAATAATTGCTTCCAAACTATTAATAGAAATGCTGTGGCAATCTAAAAAACTTCCCACAGCGTCATAAAAATTATTCAAATTATTTTCAGACCTAAATCTTTTTTGTGCAAATTTATTTTTTTCACTGAATCCAACTATTTTTGTAGTTGTTCCACCAATATCAATTCCTAAAACTATATTCATCGCAAACTCCATTAATCGATTTTAAAAATTTTAGCAATGCCATAAGCAACAAATCCACCCAACAAACTTTCTGGAATTGCATTAAACAAAAATGTGGACATTATAACAAATATAATGTATTTATACTGAACTCCAATAACTTCCGCATAAGATTGTCCAAAAAACATATACACAAAACTTAAAAGTATAAACGAACAAATAATATTACTAACAAACGCTCCAAAAAAATTTTTCACAAATTTATTTTTACACTTTTTCAAAATAATTTTAATAACGAAAAATGTAATTACTCCTATGAGTATTCTTGGAACAAAACATATAACCAAACTCAAAAAGTTTCCCCTAATTTCTCCCACAGAATAAAAAGGCGTAAACAAAAACGCAGCAGGAGAGGCAGGTCTAAAAGTCCAAACCAAAAAACTCAACAGTCCATATATTGCCCCGCTTATAATTCCGCCACGCAATCCTAAAACAATCGCTGCAATTATTACAGGTATATGTGCCGTTGTCATTATAATAGGCCCAATCGCTGGTATGGATCCAAGCGGAGTGAGTGCAATTATAATTTGTATAGTTATTAAAATAGAAAGCGTAGTAATAAATGAAATTTGCGACCCTCTTTTTCCTTGCATAAAAAACACTCCAATACATTGTAAAATACAATGGACATATTACCAATTTTCATTACAAAAATAAAGTACATTAATTGTAATATTTTTCAAATCAATATATCAATTTATTACTCTTCTCTCCATTAAAAATTAAATCCAAAAGCTTGTACCCATTTTCATTTTTCTGAAGAACAACAGTGAACTTGTCCCTAATTTTTATTCCAACCTTATTTCTAGAATCTACATGAGAATTTACAGTTATAACATTTTCATTTAAAGTCATGTTCCAAGATTGTTGTTCATTTTTTATATCCGGGAATTTTGAAATTGTAGGATTCTTGTGAATTAAATTTACAATCATCTTACTAATCCTTCCTACTTCTAACATTTCATCATAGCCAACGAGAAATTCATTTAAATTTTTAACAACTTGTCCATTTTCAAAAACATTTTCTCCCAAAGAATTTTTTACATTAAGCAATTTATTTTCATTGTCAAAAACAGCATTAAATTCTTGTCCACCATAAAAAAATTTATAAACGTTGTTCCCATCTAAATCTCTTTTCAAAGAAAATGGAAAAACTTTATATTTGTCTATATCCAAACTTGACATAGCATTATACATCTGCATAAACATTTCACGATTAATAGGAATTTTTTTGCTAACATCATTAAACAAATTAAAATACTCTTGCTTCTTTAAATCATCTTCAAATATTTCGAATTCGTAAGTATATTCATAAAGTTTTTCAATGGGCTCACTTTGAATTATATTTTCACTTGCATTAATTTTATTTTTTGAATCATTCCAATTGAAAAACAAACTAAAAATCAAACTTATAATTAAAACCATAAAAACAGAAATCAAAATCAAACTATTGCGTTTAATTCTTTCAACTTCAAACGCCAAAGATTCATTATAAAATTTTTCATTATCATCCAAATCTTTTTTATCAATTGAAAACATTTCATTTTGTTTCTCTTTTATAAGTTCACTAAGTGATTGTATTTTACTACCGCAAAACATACAAAAATTTGCATCGTCCTTGACTTCTGTTTTGCATAAACTACAATTTTTCATTTAAAATTACCCTCCATAACAAATTTGATTACTCAAAAAAATTACATCCGTGTATTTCTATTTTCGTAAATAAATTTGATAATTTTAGAAAATAATTTTTTAAACAAAAAATCCTTATCGTATTAACAACAAGGATTTAAAAAAATTTGTATAGTAAGTTATAGTAAAAATTAAGGATATTTAATTAATTCCATTTTTGAAAATTTTTATACAACTTTTTTAAAAAATATTTTTACAAAAAAACAAACCCTAAATGCAAAAGAGTTTGTTTCGAATTTTACAAAAATTATTTCGCTGAAAGAGCAGCCATAGTTATATAATTGTATGGTTGGTTAAAGTGTGGCAAGAAGAATAAATCCAATAATTTTAATTTATCTATAGTTACTTTCTCTTGAATTGCCAAAGAGAACATGTGTATTCCCATAGATATATCTTGTCTAGATGCCATTTGAGCACCTAAAATTCTTCTGGAAGATTTATCATAAACTATTCTTACCCTAACGTTATTATTATTATTTTTCATAAATGCTGGCTTTTGCGTATCTTCAAATTCTGTATATTCAGGATCAAAACCTGCCATTTTAGCAGAAGCAACCGTCATACCTGTTGAAACCATGTTTAATCCATAAATTGATATACCATTTGAACCTTGAACCCCAATTGATTCTAATTCAGTTCCACACGCATTATGTGCTGCAACAATTCCACTTCTCACAGCATTGGTAGCAAGTGCTATGTAACTAGTTTGCTCTTTTGAATTATCATAAACTGTAGCACAATCACCAATAGCATAAACATCTTTTATGCTCGTTTCACCTTTTAAATTTACTTTATAAGCTCCATTAGAAAATTTTTCAATTTTGCCATCACCGATTTTTGTATTTGGTATAAATCCTATTGCCATAACTACCATATCTGCATCGATTTCACCTTTATCAGTAACAACCTTTTCAACTTTATCTACACCTTTAAGTTCTACTACTTTTTCTCCAAATCTAAGATTTATATTATTTTGTTTCAAATTATCACGCATCATATCTGTAAAAGGCTGATCGTAATATCTTTCTAAACAAGTAGGAGCCAAATCTAAAAGCGTAACATCCTTACCACATTTTTGGAAAGCCTCCGCAAGCTCAACTCCTATATAACCTGCACCTATAACGGTAACATTTTTTATTGTAGGATCCTTCAGTCTTTCAATAGCTAACGCAGCATCTTGATAAAGTTTTACAAACTGAACATTCTTTAAATCTTTACCTTTTATTGGCGGAGAAATCGGAAGAGAACCAGTAGCTATTATTAATTTATCGTAGCTTTCCCTTATTTGATTTCCATTTTTATCTACAGCTATTACTACTTTATTATCAAAGTCAACATCAGAAACATCCGTCTCCATATTAACCTTAGCACCTTTTGCTTCCATCTTCTCTTTAGAAGAATAAAATAAACCTTCTGGACCATCAATTACATTTCCAATCCATAATGCCATACCACAACCTAAAAAGCTTATGTTAGAGTTTCTATCAAAAATAACAACTTCATTATCATAATTATCTAATGTTGTATTAATTGCAGCAGTTCCTGCATGGTTAGCACCAATAAAAACAATCTTACTCAATGTACTCCATCCTCCTAAGTAATTAAAAATATTTCACTAATAACTATATCACATTTAAACTAATTAAAATACACTTTCAAATATTTTAATATCTATATATCATGAAACTTTTGAATTATATAAATATATTTTTAAAATTTATCAAGATTTATATACTAAACTTTTTAAAAATTTTTTTAATTAAAGAGAACGTTAGCTTTCAAGATATCTATTAACTTTATGGAATTTCCAGTTAACACATCCGAAATCTCCTTAGTAATTAAAATTTTCCAATTTTTATCTTTAACGACTTCAATATCCAGGTTTTTCTCTTCCGGTTTTAATTTTTTCACATGATTAATTAAAAGTTCAGAAATGTATTCAGCTTTATAAAGATTGTCGACATTGTCAAAATCCAAAGACTTTGCTAAAAATTCATGCAACGCAGATTCGTAAGCCAACGGAAGATTAAAATAACTTAGTTTAACATTAAATTTTAATTTTTCGCCCTCTTTTATTTCGTCTGAAATTTCATATTTAAAATCAAAAATTTTTTCAACAATTAAATTGCTAAGATCACTAAATTCATTTTTTAGATTTTCAGAGCTCATTATGTTTTCAAGATGATTTTTAAAAATTGTCGAATTATCATTATCAAATAAATATTTATAGCTTTCCTGTAAATTTTTATCTTTGTAGTTTTCTAAAAATTTTTCCACTGCACTTCTGGGATTATTAAATCCACAGGACAAAAATACAAAAATGGAAAATATTATGACTGTTAAAAATCCAATACACCTTTTAACATTAAACAATTTTTGCAATTAAAACACCTCTTACAATTAAATAATACTTAGATTATATAATATTTTTAATTTTGTATTAAAAAAGATTTTCTAAACATTCAAACATAATGCAAGAAAATCTTTCAAATTTAACTATTTTCTATAAATTTTTTCGTATTCTGTAACAAGTTTGTTCCAAGTTTGCTTATCTATTTTATTCAACTGCTCATAGTTAAATTTTTTTTGGAATTCTTTGATATAACTCAAAGTATTATCTCCAAAAACTCCATCTTCTAAAAGCTCATTATCGTTCAAAAAATATTTTGGACTCTTCGACTTAATTTCATTCATATATTTTTGTGCTAGCGTAACATATCCACAAACATCACCGTATTCCAAATCAAAATTTGGATATTCCATAGAAAATTCTGATCTAAATTCTAATGGATTAACTTTAACTTCCTCTTTAACAAAAATTTCTTTCGGCATTGTGTTTTCTTTACAAACTTTTTCGTCCAAATCTAAATCGTCAATTATCTCACTTAATGCAAGCAATTTGTTAAAACTTTCTCTCCCAAAAATTCCATCAACTCTTAAACCAAATTTCTTTTGAAAATTAATTAAACTTTCTTGAGTGTCATCACCAAAAATTCCATCTTCAGCAATTTTTTTTATAAATCCATAATAATTTGAAAGATTATTTAATTCTCTTTGAAGAATTTTTACATTTTCACCGACATCTCCTTTCTTTAAAGGTATTATTATATCTTCCAAATCTCCATAATCTCTTTTATAATCATTTGAATTTTGAAAATTATTTTGAAGTTGAGACTTTAAAAATCCATTGAGAAATTTTATATTTTTCTTAACGTACTCAATTCTATCAAATGTATTTTTTCCAACTATACCATCGACAATTAAACCAAATAATTTTTGAAATAGCTCAACAGCATTTTTTGTTTTCTCACCATAATAACCATCTTCTTTCACCTTAGGAATGAATTTAAATTGCGAAAAAATATAATTTAAAGATTTTTGCAAATTTAAAACATCATCGCCACTGCTACCTAATTTTAATTCTCTAAATCCTTGCTCAAAATTTTCAATATCATCAACATCATTAAAAATTTTTTTAATTAGAGAATACACCAAAGAAATTTTATTCCAAGTTCTTTTTCCAACAATGCCATCAACCCTAAGGCCAAAAATTCTTTGAAAATCTTTTACAGCTCTCTCTGTGTTATCACCAAAAATTCCATCTATTTTTGGAATTCTATTTATGCCTTTGTACTTTTTGGAAATTTCGTTTAACTGTTTTTGCAAAATCTTCACATCATTTCCCGAAGAACCTTTTGACAATGTTATATTAAATTTTTTTAAAACTCCACCAACATCAGGCACTTCATACAAAATTATTTCATCACCATAATATCTTTTCAAGATATCCAATGCAGAAAAACCTTTTTCAGCTAAATCAAAACTTCCCCATCTCGAAAGATTGTTCGTTCTTTCACCATAATTTACGCATCTCGCAAGTATAGGCTCATTACTTCCATCAATTTTTATATAGCTATCAAAAACTTCATCGACGATGTCACAAACATTTCTAAATAAATTTCTTCCTTTAACAAACATTTGGTCATTAATTTCACTGCTTGTTATTTCAAAACCATAACCTCTACTTCTATACCAATCTGTGTAAATTCTATTTAAAGCAAATGAAACTATAGCATGAACGTTTGCTTTTATAGCTTCATCTTTCCAAGTTGGATAAACAGAAGAACACGCAACATTTTTTACATAATCAATAAATGGTATTGTTATTATTTCATCACAGCTATTTAAATTTCCAATGTTAATTGTAATAAATTCTGGAACAAAAAAATTTTTAATTTCTTTTGAAGGCTTGAACATTTTGTCATCAAAATAAATTTTTTCATCTTTTTTGTAATCATCTTCGAACAAACACGGATTATTATTTTTTAAATGAATATGTTCCTTTTTATGTTTTCCTTTTTTGTCTTTCGACGCCCTAAAATTATTTTCTCTTCCATCAATTTTAATTTCTTGAACTGAAGTTACATTTGAATAAACCTGAATTCCATCGACATAAATTATTTTGTCATTTTCAAATCTAACTTCTGCATCAACTTTTGAATATGGAATTTCATTATTAAATTTATCAAAAGTCAAACGCGAATCTTTCGTATACATTTCGAACTCTTCAGATTTTCCGTTTTCATCAACTCGCAAAAATTTATTTACCTCACGTCCATCTATATTTGTGATTTTAATTTGAGCATTGTCAACAGGCGTTGCTCCATTATCCTTTCTTAACTCAAAAATCAAATATCCCTTTTCCAAAAATTTCACCTTATAAAATGATTAACATTAATATTGTATTTTAATTTTTTAGAATATGTTAAAACTTTTTAAAAACAAAAAGGCTTGAGATTAACCCAAACCTTTTTTATTCAACACCCTTAAGAGCTTCTACCATATTTATTTTCAAAACTTTTTTCCTTAAAAGTACGTTTGTAAGACTAGAGAAAATTAAAATCATAATAAATGAAAATATTATATCCTTCACAAAAATAAATTCTGGAAGATTCGCTCCCCTATCAGAAATTAATTTGTTCATATATTTAAACAAATAAATTCCAAAAGGCGTTCCCAAAACTCCACCGAACAAAGTTAGCCAAAAATTTTCTGTAAAAATAAGTTTGTTTATTTCATTATCATAATAACCCAAAACCAAAAGCGTAGAAATCTCTCTCACTCTTTCAAAAATATTTATTGAAGTTATGTTGTATATAACAGCAATTGCCAAAATTCCAGAGCCAATTATTATAATCATAACTATTGAGCTTATCATGCTCGTTATATTTTTTGCAAAATCATGCACATCTTTCGCAAGAGTGATTCCCTCAATTTCATCAACATTTTTCAAATCATACAAAACTTGTTCAACATCAGAATCATGTTTTAATTTAACAAGAGCTGACGTAAAATTAATTTCATTATCTTCAATTAAATCTTCAGAAATATAAATCATTTGACTTGAATACATATTCCCAAATTCTTTAATCGTTGGAGATATGTTCAAAACATTTCCATTTAACAAAATTTCCAAATCAATTTCATCACCAATGTTAAATCCATATTTCTTTTTAAAAATGTGTGGAACAACAACTCCATTTTCTCCAAAATCTACAATTTCTTTTTTGCTATTCTCAAGAGCCAATAAATCATTTCCATTTTTGTAAATTATAATTGGTATGTCCAACTTTTCGCCTTTGTCATTATAAAATTTTCCAAAAGTATTAAATTGCAAATCTACATTTTCAATATTCTCATTGTAATTTAAAACATTTTGTTCATTTAATGGAACAAAACTTCTAATTTCAAAATTATATTTTCTCGTTCTTATTTCATAATCCAACAATTCATCCACAGATGACTTAAGCGAAAATCCCGTAATTAAAAACGCAATACTCCCCATTATCCCTATTGAACTTAAAATCAATCTCGCTTTATTGTAAATAATATTTCTGATTATAATTTTCTTTGTGAAAGAAATTTTCTTCCACATTTTAAATTTTTCAATAAAAATATGACTAGAACGTTTAGGTTGCTTTGGCTTTAAAGCATTCGCCGGACATTCTTTCAAAGTTTTGTTGCAAGATATAATTGTTGAAACAACAGAAAATATAATTGAAATTAAGCATCCATATAAAATAAATTCATAAAACAATTTTAATTTAAACATTGGAAAAACATATTGAGCGGAAAAAGTCCTCAAAATAATTTTTGGTATTGTGTATATTCCCAAAAATCCTCCGACAAGGGAACCAACTAAAGCTCCTATACAAGAATACAAAATGTAATTTAAATAAATCATTTTGCTGGAAAAACCTAAAGCACCCATAATACCTATTTGAGTTCTTTGATTTTCTACGTTTTTAGACATGGAAATAAATGTTATGATACCTGCGACTAGAAAAAATATTACAGGAAATATTACGACAACTTTTTCAATTTGATTTAAAGCGCCCTCAAAAGATTTGAAACTAATGTTTTCATCTCTGCCAACCAAACCTAAAAATGTTTCAATTCCATCGAACAAAAATAAATTTTTCAAATTGGAATTAGATTTTATAATAACATCTGAATACAAAAACGGAATATTCGCTTCATCAAATTTTAATTTTAAAGTTTCTTCATTTATGTACCCAACACCAAAACCTTCAAAATCCACATTACCGGAAAAAGAATCTTTAACTTTATAAACATATTCAGGTGAATCCATAATCCCCGAAATCCTTAAACTAAAATTCATAGAATTATGGATAAAACTTACCATATCCCCAACCTTCAAAGTATTTAAAAAAGCAAAAGACCTATCCAAAATAATTTCATTCAATCCTGGAAATTTTCCTTCATATAAATAAGGCTGATTTATATTTTCAGTTAAAGTGTGAACCCTAAGTTCATTTTCAGAATTTCCAACATTAACATTTGTATCAAAAGAATATCTTAATTCAAAATCACTAACATCTTTATTCGAATTTAAAAATTCCAAATCTTCATTAGATATTCCCCTAAAGTAAGCAACATAATCAGAAAAATTTTGACTTTCGTAATACGTAGAAATTAAATTATCTACAGATTTTGATGAATTCAAAAGACCAGAAAAAAAAGCAGCACCAATTCCAATAACAAACATTATAGAAACAAATCCACCTATTGAACTCTTAATATCCCTAAATAATTTTAAAAACAAACTTTTCATCTACCACTCAATCTCCTCAACTGGAATTTTATTTTCATTAATTTCAATTCCTTCAATAGTTCCATTTTTAACATGAATAATTTTATCAGCCATAGGTGCTATTAGTGAGTTGTGAGTAATAAGTGCCACAGTTTTATTAAAATTATTATTTATTTCATACAAAAGCTTTAAAACTTTTTTACCTGTTTCGTAATCCAAAGCTCCTGTAGGTTCATCGCATAATAAAAGTAATGGATTTTTAGCTATAGCTCTTGCTATTGCAACCCTTTGCTGCTCCCCACCAGATAATTGAGTTGGAAAATTATTTAATCTATCCTTAAGCCCAACCCTTTCAAGAGTTTCTTTAGCATCCATAAAATTTTTACAAACACTCGTAGCAAACTCTACATTTTCAAGTGCCGTCAAATTCGGTATCAAATTATAAAACTGAAAGACGAAACCAATTTGCTCACGTCTATACTTAGTCAACTGCCTTTTGTTAAATTTTGTTATGAAATTTTCTCCAACCAAAACGTCTCCTGATGATGCCAAATCCATTCCACCTAAAATATTCAAAATTGTTGTCTTGCCTGCGCCACTCGCCCCTAAAATAACAACAAATTCACCCTCATTTATAGAAAAATTAACATTTTCAAGAGCGTTTATAGTCACTTCACCCATATCATATTTTTTGCAAACATTTTTAAATTCCACAATTTTTTTCATACTGATATCCTTTTACAAACTTAAATTTATTCTTCGACTTCCTTTCTTTTTGATTTATAATTCCATCAAAAATTTTATAAAAGTCCTTCTTCTTGTTGTTTACAGTTTCGTATGATATAACCTTCCTATATATATCAACATGATTCTTCACAACGAAAGAATCTTTATTTATTTCATTTCCAACTAAGCAGAACATACTAAAGCCACTTTCATTTAAATATTTAAATCTTTCATCACTTTCATTTATAGAATTTCCGTAAGGATAAACAAATATATTCGTAGAACCAACTATATTTGAAACATATCTAAACCAATTTTCCATATCGCTCTTCACGAAATCCAAAGTTACATTTTTAAAATTTATATTATCATAAGTATGGCATGCAAATTTCCATCCATCTTTTTTCAATTTATCAGCAACTTTCTTTGCTTCAAAAATATCCTTGGAAAGTCTCCTCAAAGTTTTAGAATTTTTTCCATTCATTCTTGAATCTCTTCCAGTATTGTAACCAAAAATTCCTTCCGAACCTGTTAAAGATATTATACCTCTAGCATTATTCAAAGAAAAATTTGGATTTTTCGTAATGAAATTATTTAATATCGTAATAACTTCTTTGTCATCATAAATATTTGAAATTCCATTTTCACAAGCCACACTTTTAATTTTATCTTCTTCTTCATCATAAAAAAGTTTTGAAGAAGTGAAGTTAATCATGTGCTTACCATAACTCAAATCGTCTACAAACAAAACAAATGGCTTCTTACCTTTTGGTAATTTTAAATCTTTCCTTTGTATTTTAAACTTTCCATCTTTATAAACCTGCTTATAAATATCAAAAATATCAACTAATATGTAATTATTTTCGTACAACCTAGTTAAACAATTTTTAAATTCGTCTGCTGTTATAAATAAATTGAACAACTTGTTATAATTTTTGTATTTTAAATTAATTTGATTATCTAAAATAAGTGGATGAAAACAAATATATTGAATCTCTCCTGTATATACAATCATGTCATCATCGTATGTAATTTTATCCACATCAGTAAAATCAATCTTTGCACTTTTTGAATTTTCAAATTTGTTTTTCTGTTCAATGTATTTTCTCTCTTCAATAATAATTTTAAATGTTTCGCGACCAACATTTATTTCATCCCAAAAATTAAATAAACTCAAAACAATAAACAAAATTATATAAAACCAATTAAAACTAAACAAACACTTCAGTTTATTGAACATAATACTTAACTCCAAAAAATTTTTAAACTTAATGAACCCCGTTATTTTTATTATGTTCAATAAAATTTTTAAAATTTAAATTGATAAAGTGTAATTTCTTCCTTATAATCAAAATTTTACTTCTCAATAAGTATGGCTCTAGCTGGTGCACCTTCCGCTCCCTTAATTTTCAATGGAAGCGCAACCAAAAAATATTCCCCTTCGCTAACATCCTTTAAACTTAATCCTTCCAAAACTGCAATACCATTTTTCAATAAAACATCATGAGTTTCATGTTTTGGTTGATCTCTTTCAACACTAAGTGCATCTATTCCAACACCTTTAATTTTTTTTGATGCCAAAAATTCTGCAACCTCAGTTGAAATAAAAACAAATTTAAAATCAAACTCTTCATCAAAAGAATTCTTTGTTTTAAAAATTATAAAATCATCTTCATCGATTTGAAAATTTTCTATATTTTTCAACAATATTTTTTCTACGACATTAACTAAATCAAAAACTTTACACTTAGTAACACATTTATACAAATCCTGCTCATCTATTGTACTTCCGTTTTCAATCATGTGAAGAGGAGCATCCATATGAGTACCAACGTGCATATCTAAAAGAGCCCTACTCTCATAACTATTTCCATTTAAATAATCACTCACAACTGTTATAACAGGTTTCTTTTCTTTTTTATTTTTATAAACAATCATATCTTCATGAATTAAAGTTGATATATCATGTATTTTCAAAAAAATCACCCACTAAAAATTATTTAAAAAAATTTTTTAATTCTTCAGGTCCATCTGTCAACGAAGCATACTTATAAAGTGGAATATTTTTTTTCTTCCATATGTCCAAAATATTCTCAACAAACTTCCAAGAAAATTCTGTTTCATCCCATCTAGTAAAAAGAGTTGATTCACCCCTTATAGCATCATACATTAATTTCTCATAAGCTTCAGACACAAATTCATTAACACAACTTTGACAAAAATCCATTTGTATAGGTATGATTTCCGTTTCGTTACCAAATTTTTTAACATTTAAGTTTAAAAATATTCTTTCATCAGGATGTATTCTTATAACCAACAAATTAGGTCCAATATCTCCATTGACATTATATAAAACAGAAGCATTTTTAAATTCAATTATTATTTCTGTAACTTTCTCCTTAAGTCTTTTTCCCGTTTGAATATAAAAAGGAACTCCAGCCCATCTATAATTATTTATAAAACATTTCACAGCAACAAAAGTTTCAATTTGCGAATCTTTAGAAACTTTGTCCTCATTAACATAAGCTTTCAATTCCCCTTTTTCATCCTCTACATACTGACCCCTTATAATATTATTAATAACAAAATCTTCATCAACTTTTGAAAGTGCTGTTAATACCTTAACTTTTTCATCTCTTATACTTTCCGTATCCAAGCGAGTTGGAGGTTCCATAGCAATAAGAGTTAAAAGCTGTAACATATGATTTTGAAACATATCTTTGAGAGCACCAGATTTTTCATAGTACTGACCACGAGTCAAAACTCCCAAAGATTCATTGCTAGTTATTTTTATATTTTCAATGTATCTATGGTTCCATATTGATTCCAAAATAGGATTTGCAAATCTAATAGCCATTATATTTTGGCTCATTTCTTTACCAAGATAATGATCAATTCTATAAGTTTCTTTTTCGGTAAAAATCTCAGTTATTTTATCATTTAATTCCATTGCAGATTTTAGATTTTCACCAAAAGGTTTTTCAATAATTATTCTTTTAATTCCATTTTTTCTAGAAGCTAATCCATTCTTATCTAACTTGTCAACAATCACAGAAAAAAATTCAGGTGAAACAGCCATGTAATACATTATGTTTTCATCATAATTAAAACTTTCGCACAACATATCAATAACATTTCTAAGCTTTCCATAACTTTCATCATGGACAAAATCTAATTTTAAATACTCAAAAATATTTCTAAAACTATTAATCTTCTCTTCATTGAAAGTATTTTTTGAAAATTCCTTAATAGAATTAACAACTCTTTGTTTATATTCATCTTGTGAAAATTCTCTACGCCCAATACAAACTATGTGAAAATTATTTGGAAGAAGATTTTGAATATACAAATTATAAATAGCAGGCATTAACTTTCTGTAAGTCAAATCTCCTGTCGAACCAAATATAACAAAAATATTTGGAAAATTGTTTTTAGAAATTTCCATATTCCCTCCAAAATAAATTACTTGTTTTCTTTTACAACATGCCCTCCAAACTCATTACGCAATGCAGCAACAACTTTACCAGTAAAAGTATCTTCTTGTTCACTTCTATACCTCATCATAAGCGACTCAGTGATAACCGTAGCAGGTACCTTAAGATCTAAAGCTTCTTGAACAGTCCATAGACCTTCACCTGAGGAATACATCGTTCCTTTAATTTTATCTAAATTGCAATCTTTCTTAAAAGCATTTTCAGATAATTCCATTAACCAACCACGTATAACAGAACCATTATTCCAAACTCTGGCAACTTTCTCAAAATCAAAATCAAATCTACTTTTTTCTAATATTTCAAATCCTTCCCCAATAGCAGCCATCATACCATACTCAACACCATTGTGAACCATTTTAACAAAATGACCTGATCCATTTTTCCCACAGTGCAAATATCCATTTTCAACACTTATATCACGAAAAAGATCCTCTATGTAACTAAAAACGGAATCCTCAGCTCCTATCATTGTGCAAGCACCATACCTAGCACCATTTATTCCACCACTAGTTCCAACATCAACAAAATCGATTGAACTTGCTTTTAATTTTTCGTATCTTCTTAAAGTATCTTTATAGTTCGAATTTCCACCATCAATAATAATATCGCCTTTATTTAAAAGAGGAACGAGTTTATTTATCATATCATCTATCAATTCTCCAGCAGGAACCATCAACCAAATTACTCTTCTTCCTTCAAGTTTATTAACGAGTTCTTCAATTGAAAAAGCACCTTCGAGACCTTCCTTAATAGCATTCTCTATTTTTTCTCTTGACCTATTAAAACAAACTACTTCATGACCATTATCCTTCATATTAAGAGCTAAATTAAAACCCATTCTTCCCAATCCTATTAGACCTATTTTCATTGAAACATCTCCCTTTATTAAGAATAATTTTATAATCTTTATTATCATCCATTATATATTTTACTTAAATCATTATCAAGTATACAAAATAGGAAACGGTAGCAATATTGTACCGTTTCCTACTTAAAAACTATGGCGTGTCTTAAGAGATTCGAACTCCTGACCTACGGCTTAGAAGGCCGTTGCTCTATCCAGCTGAGCTAAAGACACATAAATATTTTTTATGGAGCGGGTAGTGGGAATCGAACCCACCTTGCCAGCTTGGAAGGCTGGAGTATTACCGATATACGATACCCGCAAGAAAATAAACTTAAATACAAAAGTGGAGCGGAAGACGAGACTCGAACTCGCGACATCCACCTTGGCAAGGTAGCACTCTACCAACTGAGTTACTCCCGCAAACTAATGGTGCAGGTGAAGGGAGTCGAACCCCCACGCCGTAAGGCGCTAGATCCTAAGTCTAGTGCGTCTGCCAATTCCGCCACACCTGCATTTTGGTGATTCGTCGGGGACTCGAACCCCGGACACCATGATTAAAAGTCATGTGCTCTACCACCTGAGCTAACGAACCATACATGGCAGGGATAGCAGGACTCGAACCTACGCATGACGGAGTCAAAGTCCGTTGCCTTACCAACTTGGCTATATCCCTACAAACTTATGGGGTGAATGATGGGACTCGAACCCACGACAACCAGAACCACAATCTGGCGCTCTACCAACTGAACTACATTCACCAAAATTGGAGCGAGTAGTGGGAATCGAACCCACCTTGCCAGCTTGGAAGGCTGGAGTATTACCGATATACGATACTCGCATGGTCGGGGTGACAGGGCTCGAACCTGCGACCTCATGCTCCCAAAGCACGCGCGCTCCCATCTGCGCCACACCCCGCTTTAAAACTAATATAAACAAGCTCTTCTTGTCATTCTCGACGTATTTTATAATATAATACTTTGATTACATTGTCAACATATTTTTTAAAATTTTCGTATTCTAGTGTTTGTGCATATTTTCAAAATATTCATTTAATTTTTCCAAAGCTCTATACCTATGGGATATCATGTTTTTTTCATCTTTTGAAAGTTGTGCGAAAGTTTTTTGTTTTTCTTCTACAAAAAATAATGAATCATATCCAAATCCATTATTTCCCCTTTCTTGACACAAAATTTTTCCTTTGATGCTTCCATAAAATTGTTTCCAAAAACCAAATTCATCAAACAAAGTTAAAACAGTTACAAATTTTGCACATCTATTTTCATAATTTACATTTTTAAGTTCTGACAAAAGTTTTAAATTATTTTGTTCATCTGTTGCATTTTCACCTGAGTATCTTGCACTAAAAACTCCAGGTTTTCCATTTAAGAAATCGACCATAAGACCACTGTCATCACTTAAAACTAAAAATTCTTTTTCGCCAAGCAAAACCAAATAATCATATATAGCTTTGGCCTTTTTAAAAGAATTTTCAGAAATTGTATGACCATCTTCAACTATGTCCAAAAAAATATTTGATTCTTTGAGAGATTTTATTTCGAATTTCAAATTTTGGCATATGCGTTTTATTTCATTAATTTTGTTTTCATTATTACTAGCTATAATTAGCTTCATAAAATTTTTCCTTCTTTCTAACAATTAAAAAACGAATCACCATTATATAAACCAATTTCATTATCTTTAATACCGTCATTCAAAAAATATTTTCCTCTTTCAATTATTTCTCCAATTATGAAACAATCAATTCCATTTTTGGTCAATTCAAATTTTATTATTTCACTAAGTGATTTTTTACAAGTGAAAATTAAATTTCCTGAAGATATTAATCTTAAAACGTCAACTCCCAAATAGTTGCAAATTTTTCTCGTTAAATCACCAACACCTATATTATTTTTAAAAATCCTAAATCCATTTTGAGAACACAAACTAATTTCAAGTAAAGCACCTATTAAACCGCCCTCAGTTACATCATGCATTGATGTAATTTCAAAATTTTTAAGTATTAAGCTTTCATTTCTTATGGAAATAAAATTTCTATAACGCTCAACCTCATTTAAATCATCTTCATTTAAAATTTTTGAAAGTTTGTGCTTAAATTCATCAAACAAAATTGTCGTTCCTTCTATACCCAAAGTTTTTGTTAATAAAATCGAATCTCCAACATTTGAAGAACTAGTTTTAAAATAATTTTTACTGCACGTTCCAATTATGGTTACGGAAATCATTATATCGTTAACAACATCCGTAACTTCAGTGTGTCCACCTAAAATTTCTAAATTATGTACTAAACATTCTTCATGAATTTGATTCATTATAATTTCAAAATCCATCAAGGTCGCGCTTTCGGGTAAAAATATATTTAAAATTAAACCGTATCCTTCGCCACCAGTTGCATAAACATCATTTGTATTTATAATTACACCAAGCTTACCGATATTTTTTGAAGTAAACGTTATAGGGTCAGATGAAATTAACATAAATTCATCGCTAAAAGATTTTAAATTTAAAATTGAACAATCTTCTCCAATTGCAGAACCTAAAATCGTATTTTCTCTTTTAACACCCTTATATTTTTTAATAACATTGCTCAAATCTTTTAAATCAAGTTTTCCTTTTTTCAAATAAGATTCACCCCAAAATATTATAACATATTAGAAAACTATTATTAAGTAAGTATACACCTTATAATTAATCAAATCATAAAATATTAATTGAAAAAATTTTTTAAGGTAATCTATTATGGAACAAAATCATTTAGGAAAATTTTTAAAATTAAGTTCTTTGGATTTTCCTCTTATTGAATATCAGATTTTCAATTTTGCAAAAGAAAGTTTGAAACAAGTTTTTTTAAATTCTAAATGCGGTGAGATAATAAATGGAAAAGAATTTAAGGACAAGCCTTCCAACTCACACTTAATCAATTCAAAAAATATTTATCCATTGTATTTTGTTTACAAAAAATCAAAACCAAAAATCAAAATTGAGAAAAATATTTTAAGTTGGAAAGATTATAAAACAAAAAAACAAATTGATATTATGAGCAACAGCTACTTTACCTTGTCCCTTTTAATTTTATCTGAATATTACGGGGAATTTATAAAAGATGAGAAAACCAGAAAAGACGTTGTAAAATTTTATGTTTGTAGTGCAAAATGCCAATTGAATTATTATGTTGAAAATTTTAGAAATGAGTTAGGTTTGTTTGTGGACAAAAAGTTAATTGAAAATAAAGACGATAAAAAATATTCAAAACCTAATTTTGAATGTTTAGATGAAAATTTTAATTTCCCATCTCAAGCTTTCCTAATGTGTAGTTTTTTAAAATGCTCAAAAATGTTGAAAGACAATAGCCCCTACAAAATTCCATTTTTGAATTTTTCAATCGAAATGAAAAAAATGTTTGTTAAATTTAAAGAGGAACTTACAAAACAAAAATCAAAATACGCAATTGATACAATCAATGCTTTGACATTTTATATTCTGGAAAATGAAAATCCCGAAGAAGAAATCTTAAATATTTTGTTTGAACTAATTGAAAACTTCACTTCAAACCACTCCATAACTTCATTGGAAACAAATGAAAAAATAATTTTGTACCAAAGTTTTGTAAATCTGAAAAGCTTCATGAAAAATTTTAATCATGAGAATAATTCAATTATGAATTTATTGTGCGAATACATTTGGGAATTTGAAGAAGTTTTCTCAAAAAAAGATTTTGTTGAACAAGAAATTTTAAACACATATGATTTAATTTTATTTCAATTATATTTGTGTAAATTTCAAAGGGAAAAATCTCAAAAATTTTTTGAAGAATCACTGCTTCCCTCAAAAATTTTTTCATGTTTTCCAAACATACCAAAAAAATACGAAAGCGAAAAATATTTTCAATTTGAACATAACAAAAATTCCATTATACCTGACAAATATATAAAACCATATAATTATAAAACGATGGACGAAACAAATTTAACTCCCATAATTTTAAAATCCAAAAAAGACAAAACAAAATTTTCAAAACCAAAAATCAAATTTCATTCTCTTCTAAACATGAAATTAATATTTCTAATTTTATCAAATCTAAAATCACAGATAATAAAAACAATAAAATAAGTAGCACAATCCCATGCTACTTATTTTCATTTCACAAAATTAAAAATTATCCTCTCTTAATTGGAAATAAGCTTGAGGGTAATTACAAACTGGACAAACCTCAGGAGCATTTTCTCCAAAAACTAAATAACCACAGTTTCTGCATTGCCACATAACTTTCTCATCTCTGTGAAAAACTTTTCCATTCAATATATTTTCCCTTAATTTAAGAAATCTTTCATTATGCGCTTTTTCAATTCCAGCAACTTCTCTAAATTTTGTACTTATTTCTGTAAAACCTTCACGCTCAGCAACATCTGCAAATTCAACATACATTTCAGTGGACTCATATTCTTCTAAAGTTGCCGCTCTTTCAAGATTTTTTTCCGTGTTAAAAATTTGTCCTAAATACTTGTACCACATTTCCGCATGTTCTTTTTCGTTGTGAGAAGTTTCATCAAATATCGCACCTATTTGCTCATATCCATCTTTTCTTGCAATATCTGCAAAAAATTCATATCTAACTCGCGCCTCGCACTCTCCTGCAAAAGCTGTCCACAAATTTTTTTCAGTTTCACTTCCCTTAAGATTATTATTTCGAGAATAATTTTTTTTCATAATACAACCTCTAAATATTTGTTATAAAAGTATATTATGAAATATTTTATTTATTTGCTATTTCTCTTGTAAAATTTTTCAACTACGAAAAATATTTTATCTATAAAAAACCCTAAACAAAGGGTATTAAAAATACTTCCAATTCCTATTGGTGCAACTAAAAAAATTGCAAACATTGCAAAAACCACATCCATAAATACTTTTGATTTGAACATTGAAAAATTAAATGTTTTTACCAAAGTTATTAAAAGTAAATCAATAGGATGCGATGGATATTGAGGTTGCAAATACATTGAAACTCCTAAAGACAAAACGAACGCACCAAAAATAAAAATCCCAATTTTCACAAAAATATTTTCAATGCTCACATCTTTTATGAAAAACATCCAAAAATCTATAAAAAACCCCAAAGCAAATGAAGTTATTAAACATTCGATTTGAGGACGAGACTTTTTTATAATGCTAACAACAATTAAAATACAACTTCCCAATATTAAACTTGAAATGGAAGCATTAATATTAAAAATTTCAGTCAATTTAATTACTATAGCATCAGAAAACGCCAGTCCCAAACTGGAAATATCTATTATCCTAATGCCCAATGTTAAAAAACTAATTCCCACTATAAAGTATATCAAATCTCTAAAGTTCAATTTTTTCAAAAATAAACCACCTGTTTCCTTTCAAAATTATGTTACTATACGCAATACTCATTTTCAAATATTTTAAATTCTATTTAAGCTATTTGTTATTTATATTAACTTTAAAAAATATGTAATTTATCTTCAAATGATAAAATTTAAAAAGAGAGCAGAACAAAAATTTCTACTCCCTCACTTATAAACATCCAACATTAATCCTTGAATCTCATCTATTGTAGTTAAAATTGAAATATTATCTTTTTCATTTCCCAAAACTTTTTCCGTTAATTCTTGAAGTTTTTTATCTATAGTTTCAACAGTCAAATAATATCGTGAATTAAAAGTATCCGAACATTTATTAAGCTCATACATATCCTCCATAACTCTCTTTAAATAATCTTTAACAAGAGATTTATATTCCAAAACATCCCCGTGAGTTTTTGTAAGAACAATTCTGTCTCCCTTTTTTTTTATTGAGTCCATTAAATCTTTAAGATCTCTCTTAGATTTATCAGAAAAACTACTTTCCATTTCTCTAGAAAACGAATCAACTTTATCTCTAGAAACTTTTTTGTTTAAAATCATAGCACCCTTATCTTTATTATCCAATCCCGTTATTTTCATAAAACCAATTACCTCACAAAATAAACCTTAATTATATGATTATCTATTTTGAAATTATCTATTATTAAATTTTTCAATTTGTAAAATCGAAAAAGGATAGCACAAAGCTATCCAAAAATAAATTCAATTATTTAAAATCATAATATATTTTTTCCAAATCATTTTTATCAAGCCCAGTATATTTCATAATTTTATCTAAAGGCTCGTTATTCTTCATCATATCGACAGCTATTTCAATTTTAGCTTGATTTTTCCCTTTTTGAATCATTCTAGATGCAACCTTTCTTTCGACTTCATCAGCTGCCTTTTTTCTACCTTCTTCAATTAGCATTTTGCCTATTTTATACATTTGAATCTCCCTCTTAATTTTAATCATATCTGACTCATCTAAAAATCCTTCTGATAAAATTAATATAATTATGATAACATTATGTTTTTTCTTAGAATTCAAGGAATTTGCCAACCTCAAACCTTCTATAATCAAATTAACTTTTTCCCTTTTTGAATACATGTACGGTATAAGAGAAAGAGCTAAAAATTCTTCATCACTTAACTTTCTATTTCTTGAAACTTTTGAAGCCAACTTCATAATTATTTTATCACCATTAAAGCAATCTAAATAAACATCCGTATACACAAATCTTAAAGAAGTGAATGCCATACTCCTAATTACTTTTCTTGATTTACTTGGATAAACAACCACAAGTTCAAAATCATCCTTATTTTCATATATCAAAAATGAAGAGTACACAAGAAATTTGTATATATCATTGTAAAAATATTCTTTTTTAAACTCAAAATGTACAATCTTACTATCTTTAGTCATCATTGTAAAATTTAAAATAGCATCTTTTATGTAAAAATTATCTTGTTCTCTCCTTTTCACAAATTTACACTTATATGGAAAGCCCAAAATTTTGAGTTTAGTATCTTCAAAAATATCTATTATGGCATATTCAATTAGTTTATCTAAAATATTAAGATCCATGATACTTCTCCCAATTGGCAAATTAAAAATACATTTTATTTTGTGAGTTTTTTAATATTTATATACAAAATTTTGGTCTAAAAACCCAATCTTGATTATTATGAAAAGTAACAATTTTAAAATTTACACTAAAATAATATTAATTATGTGCATATTAAAATTGAAAAAATATCATGAAATCAAATAAATTACGTACACCTATTTATTAATAAAAAAAATAGCAACTACATTTGTAGTTACTATCTTAAAATTAATTTCTATTTAGATTATATATGAAATTTACTAAAAGTTCTAATCCCTCTTCATTTACATCTTCTAATATCATTTTTTTGTATATATAAGTTTGAACATAAAAACATACAAATATATAATTTATACCTTTATCAAAACCTTTTAAAGAAACATAGTTTTCTATATCAACTTTATCTGCATTTTCATTAACAAAAGAAGTAAGTCCTCTCACAGAACAAATTTTTAAATCTTCATAATTTGAATTTAAAAATTTATAAATTCCAATTATATCAATATTATTTTTAAAACTTACCTTAAATTCTTCCAAATCATCTTCTATAAAATTAGATATTTGGAAAAAACACATTAACATAAAGAATAATATAAAATCTCTTTGCGTAACAAGTTTTAAAACATCATCGAAATGTTGATGCTCCTTTATTTGTTCTAAATATTCGTTTAATTTTTCAAAACTATACCAAAAAAATGATACTTGTCTTTTTAAATTTCTTGGATTTTTTTCAAGTTTCAAATTAACAAGACTACCTATTTTATCAATACTATTTTTGTACTTTATTAAATTTTTATATATTCTATACTTCTCTTTATCCAAATATAATGAACTATCCAAAAAACCATTTTTCTCTAGATATATCCATACAGCTATAACTTGCTCATCACTATATAAATCAAACTTTATTTTGTCAGATCTATTTATTACATATATATTATCTAAAACAACATCTCTTATGTCTTCTAAGAATGATTTTTTAAAATATATATAATTATAATAGTCATTCATAACCTCATAATCAAAGTTATTTATTCTAGCAAATGAACCATCTAAACAAGAGTTTTCTTTCAATTTTTCTAAAATTTTAGTTTTATACTCCATCCATTTCTTAGAAAAAATATAATATTCAAGATTTATATTATTATAAAGATACATCCCAAATTCTTTTATATTTTCATCAAATTCAATTGTGGTCAAAATATTAAACCACTCATTTAAATTATATCTCTTATTTATTTTTTCATAAACATCTAACTCTCTAAAATATTTGGACAGTATATCGTTAGTATTTGTATCATCAATTTTAAAAACTTTGTGTATAAACATATTTAAATATCTACTATCTATTTTTTCATCTAAAACATCTAGATTAGTTACAAAAATAAATTTAACATAATCAAAACTAATTATATATTGAGAAAAAATAAGCATATTAACTATCTGTACTTCATTATAAACTCGTTCTAAATCATCAACTATAAAAATTATTCCTTTCTTATCTGTATGCTTATTTATAGTAGGGTCAAATATTTTTTTTATACAAGAATTAATTTCATCTCTTAAATCAAAATAGTTTTTTTTGAAATTTTCATCCATAAAATAGTTAACTACATTTGAAATTTTATCACTAACAACATAGCTTATTATATTCATATAATTTTTTAATAACTTAGAACTATATATACAGTGTGCTTTAAACAAATTTTCTATAACAAAATTAAAATAATCATTTAGTCTATTGTTTTCAGTAACTATCAAACTATTTATATCAAATACATAATAATCTTTATTTAATTGTTTTTGCAAAACTCCTGCAAAACTTGTCTTACCACAACCACAATCACCATCTATACATATGGTCAAGGCCTCTTTTTGATAATAATTTAAATAGTTATTTACTTCCTTAAATAGATATTTTTTTTCTTCAAACATCATATCAAAGTCATAAATTCTGTAATTTTCATCCTTAATAAAGTCCTTTGCATTAAATTTATCTATCTTATAATCAAATAAACTCGAAATTAATGTTATTTCTAATTCTTTCATCATTAAAAACATATTTAATACAAAATAAACATTAAATATTGTAAAAATATTTATATATTGTGCAGGTGAGTATATGAAATATTCCCTTGATACATATAAACTTATGAAATAAATCAAATAAAAACCTATTATTAAATACTTGACTTCATTAAAATATTTATAAATAACCGTTGTTTTAAAATATTTCAATTTACTCAAGTAATTTCTATAAAAAAAACTTTTGATTATTATAATAAGAAAATAAACTAAAACTATGGTCATTATAAAATCAAAAAAGGTTAAATTATAAAATCTATGAAAAAATATGGTATTGATTTGGTTTGCAACACTATAAAATTGAGTTTTACTTAAAGAAATTATTATCTTTGAATTTATTATGCTTATCATAAAAAAATTAAAATACATTAGAATTATAAGTTCAGGTAATACTCTATATACAAATTTTTTAAAAAAATATCTAAATTTAAATCTAAAAATATATATAAATATAAAAAAATATACTATCGCTATCAATAAACTCAACAAATACAACATTACAATTATCTCCAAATTAAAGGATCTTACCCTTAATGGAAATCAAATGAAAATATATTCATTTAAATACAAAAAGGATACATCCATTATTTTATTAAGATGTATCCAAATATGTTAAATCATTTCTAAAGAAATTTTTATCATGTTAACAAAAGCTGTCTGTCTTTCTTCTGCTGTTGTTTCTTCATGAGTTATTATATGATCACTAACTGTAAGTATACAAAGTGCATTTGCTGAAAGTCTAGCCGCATTCATATATAATGCTGCCGCCTCCATCTCTACTCCAAGTATCCCCATTTTCTTCCACAATAAATAAGCTTCTTTATTATCATCGTAAAATATATCAGATGATAAAATATTCCCTACATGCGTTTTTATATTTAATTTTTCTGCTGTCTTTACTGCCTTAGACAAAAGTTCATAAGAAGCTATAGGTGCAAATGTTCCAGGTAATCCATATTGAGAAGCAAAATTTGAATTAGTTGAAGCACCTTGACCTACAATCACATCATACAATTTTAAATTTTCTTGTAAAGCTCCGCAACTTCCAACTCGTATTAAATTTTTAACTCCAAACTTTGAAATTAATTCATAGGAGTATATTCCTATGCTAGGAATTCCCATACCTGTTCCCATAACCGAAACTTCTTTTCCATTATATTTCCCTGTGAAACCGTACATATTTCTAACTGAATTAAATTGTTCTACATCTGTCAAAAAATTTTCTGCTATGAATTTTGCTCTAAGCGGATCTCCTGGTAAAAGAATTGATTCTGCTATTTTATTTCCATTTGTATTAATATGCGGTGTATTCATTCCAATTTTCCTCCTAAAAACTTTTGGTGTGTATTTTATTAAATCTTATCATTAAACTAATACGTTTAACAAATCAAATTTTTAATTTCTAGATTCCCATTTTTTTAATGAAGATAACATAAAGTTTTCAACATCAAAATCGTATATACTTTTTAAAATTTTGCTATTAAAATCATTATTAAAATATCCTATTTTGTAAATTTCATTTTCCTTTATTGCCATAACTTTATTATTTAAAATGCTGACTAAATTTAAATCGTGGATAGCACTTATAACAATTTTATTTTTAAACCAAATATCTATATTATCAATCATATTTATGTAAAAATTAAAATCCAAATTGTTGTTTGGCTCATCTAAAAGTACTATTTTAGAATCTTGCGCAATTACTCTAGATATTAAAACTTTTTGTTTTTCACCGCCAGATAGTTCACTCATATAACAATTTTTTAGATCAAGTATATTTAATTTTAAAAGCGATTCGTTTATTATTTTTTCATTTTCCTTCTTGCAGAAATTACTGTAAGCATATCTTCCAAATTCAACTACATCCTTAACTTTAAAATCAAAATTTATAATTTCATTTTGGTTTAACATTGTTATATTTTGTGCTAACTCTTTTGATTTCATATTTTTAATTTCAATTCCATTTATTTTTATACTTCCTTTATAATCTAAAAAATTACACAAACATTTTAATAAAGTTGATTTTCCACATCCATTTCTTCCTATTATAATTAATTTTTCAGAATCATTTAAACTGAAATTTATGTTTTTTAAAATTTGAATTTTCCCATAGGAATAAAAAAGATTTGACACCTCTAAAATATTTTTCATCGGACAGTTCTCCTAAACAAAACATAACAAAATATTGGAGTTCCAATTAAGGCATTTATTGTTGAGAGTGGAAGCTCTGATGGATAAACTATATTTCTAGCAACAAAATCAAACCAAATCATAAAACTTCCTCCCAAAATCATTGAAAGTGGAATTATAATTTTGTGATTTCCTCCAAAAATTTTTCTGCATATCTGTGGAGTTATTAAATCTATAAATCCTATTATTCCACTTGAAGATATGCTTACACCTGTTAAAACTGATGACAAAATTAAAAGTTTAAATTTTACGTTTTTAACATTCACACCAACAGAATTTCCCATTTCATCGCCGAATGTCAATATGTCTAATTCTTTCACAAAAAACATTACGCAAAAAAATGAAATTACAAAAATCGGGATGATAAAAATTAAATATCCCCAACCTCTTGAAGAAAACGAACCCATCTTCCAAATTAATATTGAAGATAAACTTTCTTTCTTCATTGAAGTTATTAAATTGAGAAGTGAATCTAAAAATAACGAGATAACCATGCCAACTAAAATCACGCTATTATTATTTAATCTTTTATCTATTCTCTTACACAAAAACAAAACAAAAAGCACGGTCAAAATCGAAAATGAAAATCCTACGAACGCGTATGAAAAATTTTTTAGTGAATTAAAACCAAAAACAATTAATAATCCAACTCCTAAAGATGCGCCTGACGAAACTCCCAAAGTATACGAAGAGGCCAACGGATTTCTCAAAACAGATTGAAAAATACATCCACTAATCGACAACATTCCTCCAATTAAAAAAGACAAAAGAATTCTTGGAAGTCTTATGTCCCAAATTATAGCTATTTGCAAATTAGAAATTTCATTTCCCAAATTCAGATTAAAAATTTTTCCCAAAAAAATATTTAACATTTGTGAAAATGAAATTGAATTTTTTCCTAAACTCAAACTTAAAATTATTGAAACTATTGGAATAATTAAAATAATCCATAAAACTACTTTTTTATTTTTCATTTTTAAATTCTCTTATGTACGATGAGATTTGCATTAAAGCTTTTACAAAAAATTGCGAAGGCCTCGATGAAAAATTTTCATCTATATAGTAGACATTGTTATTTTTTACGGCGTCAATTTCTTGCCAACCATCTCTGTTTTTAATTTCCTCAACGCTGTTGGGAATGTTCACACTTGTAAAAATTATTTGTGGATTTAATTTAATAATCTCTTCTTGATTTGGAGAAAGCCATCCTTCCAAATTTCCAAATATATTTTTTCCGCCTGAAATTTCTATAATTTCATTTAAATATGTATCGCTACCAAAACTATATAAATATGGTGCAGGAGAAATTTCAAAATAAATTTTTACAGATTCCGATTTAGAATTTTCAATTTTGGAAACTTCATTTTTTAAATCTTCAACAAGCTTCTCGCTCTCTTGCAATTTTCCTGTTTCCTTTCCAATTAAATTAATTGACGCATATATTCCTTCCAAAGAATTTGGAGTTTCAATATTTACAACTTTAATTCCATAATCTTTTAATTGGTTAATTTTAAAATCTTCAAAAGCAAAATCAGAAACAAAAACTAAATTTGGATTTAAATTTATTATCTCTTCGATGTTCACTTCTCCAAAATTAAAAATTTTTGCATCTTTATTAACTCCTTCAACTTCACTGGAATATTTGTCAAGCCCAATTAAATTTTCTCCCAAAGAAAGTCCCATTAAAATTTCAGTATTGGAAGGCGATAAAGAAACAATTTTCATATTTTCAATTTGTTCATTTCCTGTTTTTGAAATTCCACATGAAAAAACAAATATCATTGATAAAAATAAAATCAAACTTAATTTAATATTTTTTATAAATTTCATAAGATTACCTCATTTATTTTCTGTCTTTAATTATATCAAAAATATTTTTGGAAGTTGTATCTTCCATCGTGTAACCTAACATCTTCACGACCTTTTCTATATTTTTTTCACAATCTCCCTCAATTTCAATATAAGGATTCGGATAAAAATTTTTATCATTTACATCAATTTCAACAAGAACATTACAAATTTTATAACTTTCCCTATAACGCTTTATTTCGTGATTTAAAATCAATCCCAAAGATTTAAAAATTTTTTCTCCAATCAACGAATCACTAATCTCAATTTCACATTCATCCATAATTTTATATTTGTCATTATGTTTTGAAACGTTTCGCTTAGTTGTCATGTAATAAAAATTTTTGCAACGCAAAATATCTTCAACAATTCGTATGCGTGCGTAACCTTTTTGTTTTAACAAACTCCCATTTTCAAAATCAAATAATTTATTTATCTGATTTTCTTTTTTAACAAGAACGGCTGAATTTTTCAAAAGTTTGTTTTTAATTTCGTCAACATCAACGTCTAAAATTCTAACTTCCATTTCCATTTAAAAAGTTCTCTCCTAACAAAACAAATTTTGTTATATAATTATACAATAATTTTTGTTTTAAGGAGATGTAGAAAGTTGAAACGAAGTAAACTCAATAACAAAAATTTTATAAACATTATTTTTATAAACATTTCATGTTTAACTGCATTAAGCATGGTTCATCCTGTAACTCCAAAATTAATAAATACCGTTAGGCTTCCAACATTTTATTTTGGACTTCTGTATGGATGTCTAAATATATCGACCTTTATTGCCTCACCAACTTTTGGAGTAATCTGCGGATTGATTGGAAGAAAAATTCCCATGATGATTGGACTTTTGGGATACGCTCTAGGCCAAATTATTTTTGGATTTTTCCCAAACGAAATAAGCGTATTAGTAGCGAGAATAATTTCAGGAACGTTTATTTCTGCTTATCAAGTTGCAAGCATCGCATACTTGTCTTCAATTACTCCACCGCATAAAAAATTAAAAAGATTTGCTTTTCTAAACGCTTCGGGAAGTTTAGGTATAACAATTGGTTCTATTTTGGGAGGATATTTAGGGAGAAATGATTATAGAATTACATTTTTAGTTCAAATAATTTTGTTGATTGCATGTATCTTGTTTATAAAAATATTTTTTGAAGATTCTTCACAAAGAGATAAGATAAACAAATTTTCATTTAAAATATTTAGCATTAAAGACCTTAACAAAGTTACTAAATCAAATAAATTTGCTATATTAATTTTGATATCAACAATGATAACATTTTTAGGAATCCAAAGCTACACATCAACTATAAGTTATTATGTTGAAAAAATTCTTCACCTTCCAACGACAATAAACGGATTAATTTTAGGCTCTACAGGATTTTTCACAATAATAACAAACCTTTTAATAATTCCAATAGCAATTAAAAAATTAAGCTCAAAAATTTTGTATCTAATCACAACCTTCACAGCTGGTTTAAGTATTTTGATTTCGATGAATTCAAAAAATCCAATATCTTCAACAGTATTTTTATTAATATTTATAATTGTACAAACATTAATCACACCTATAATGCAATCAATGGTAATTGAAAAATCACAAAATAATCAAATGGAACTTTTAGGTTTACAAAATGGATTTAAAGCTATTGGTTCTTTCTTCGGTGCGATTTTGTCAGGCTTAATATTTGACATATGGTTTAAACTCCCTTTTATAATTTGCGGAACGAGTTTAATAATTTGCTTTTTTGCGATTTTAATTTCTGAAAAAAATAAAAGTTACAATGAGCAATTGTAACTTTACGATTTTAATTTTTTGAATTAAATTTACACAAAAACGAAGAAATTATAAATCCCAATACAAATACAACAATACACCAAATTCCATTTGATGAAAATTCAAATCCTGGAAAAATTGAAACTATAGAGCCAACAACCAAACCTAATATCCCAATATAACTTTGAACTTTAAATTTTTTCAATAAATATTCTATTAGCTTAACCATAACAACAAATCCCAAAATCACTCCAACACCAAAAGGAATTAAGATATTAATTTGAAAATGTGAAACAGCAGATATTATTGAATTATATACTCCCAATAAAACCAAAACAAAAGACCCACTAACTCCTGGTAAAACCATTGAACTTGAAGCAAGAAAACCACTTAAAACCAAAATCAAAACAATTTTTAAATTTAATTCGCTAATAACAATAACATCAGTAGACGGATTTATAAATTTTATAATAACCAAAAACAAAAATGTAATCAAAAAATACACAAAATGAATTTTCTTTGGTTTAAATGACATAACTTCCTTAAATAAAATTCCAATACTTCCAGCAATAAGCCCCATAAATAAATAACTCATTTGCAATGGATATTTCTCTAAAAGATTATCCATAACACTACTTAGACCTATTATTCCAATTAAAACTCCACTTCCTATAAAAAACAAAAATCTAAAAATAACTTTAAAGTTTTTAAAAATTCCTGATATGGAATTAATTAAAGTATTATATATTCCCAACATTACTGCAACGGTTCCTGCTGAAACACCGGGTATAATATTTGAAACCCCGAGCAAAATTCCATAAAATAAATTCTTTATATCGCTCAAAACTATCAAACTCCATTTCATCTCATCTGTATAAATAGTAATATTTTACAAAAAAAATATCAACCAAAATGGGTTGATATTTTTAAATTCTAATTTTCTGGCTCTTTATTAGTTGAATTAAATAACTCTCCAAAAGACGTAATAAAAGATGATAAATTTTGTAATTCAGATGGAATTATTATCTTAGTAGCTTTACCATCTGCAACTTTTTCAAAAGTCTCCATTGCTTTAAGAGATAAAACTTCTTTACTAGGTGATGCTTCTTTTATCATCTTAATACTCTCAGCTAAAGCGTTTTGAATTTTCATTATCGCTTCTGCTTGACCTTCAGCTTCTTTTATAGCTGCTTGCTTTTTAGATTCTGCAATTAAAATGGTGGATTCCTTCCTACCTTCAGCCAAAAGAATAGCGGATTTTTTTTCACCTTCTGCTTTTAAAATTAATTCCCTTCTCTCACGCTCTGCCTTCATTTGTTTTTCCATTGCATCTTGAATCTCTTGAGGAGGTATTATGTTTTTAAGTTCTACTCTATTTATCCTTATTCCCCAAGCATCTGTAGCTTGATCCAATATAATCCTCATTTTACCATTAACATGATCCCTTGAAGTCAAAGTTTCATCTAACTCAAGTTCTCCTATTATATTTCTAAGAGTTGTAGCAGATAAATTCTCTATGGCAAGAATGGGATTTTCAACTCCATAAACATACAACTTAGGATCTGTTATCTGAAAAAATACAACCGTATCTATCATCATAGTTACATTATCTTTAGTTATTACTGGCTGTGGATTAAAGTCAACAACTCTTTCCTTTATAGAAATTCTACTTGCTATTCTGTCTATGAATGGAATCCTAAAATGTATTCCTACTTCTAAAGTTTTAAAATAAGCACCGAACCTCTCTACTATGAAAACCTTAGCTTGAGGAACAACAACAATTCCACTAAAAGCAATTGAAACGACTGCAATCAAAAGTATTAGTATTAACAAAAATACCATAACATTCTCTCCTTATATCAATTTTTTTACTATAAGCTTTACTCCCTTTATAGATACAACTTCTACCTTCTCACCTTCTTTAATTATAAGATCATCCCCTTCGCTTAAAGCTGACCAAAGATTTTGCTCAACAAAAACTTGGCCCTCATTTAGCAAATTATTTATATCTTTAGTGACAATACAAACCTTACCTATTAAAGAATCTATATTGGTATTTTCTCTTTTTAAATGAAAAATATCATTTAATCCTTTTTTATCGCATATTAACGAAATCGAACAATAAACGATAAAAATAGTTAAAGCTATCAAAATAAAAATTAACAATATAGCCCATAATGGCATCCAAAAAATATTAAACACCATATAAACACCTCTTTTTTATAACAGCTAGTCTATAAATTGTACTTTAATGCGACCTAAATATCAACTTAACTTGATTATTTAAACAACTTCAAAGTTCCATTATCATTTAAATATTTTAAAATTGCCACTATTATTGGAAATATAAATATTCCTGAAAATCCTAAAATTTCTGCTCCTAAAAACATACTAATAAGAGTTATTATTGGATTAAGTCCTATTTGTTTTCCTATAATTTTAGGCTCTAAAATATATCTTACAATGACTATTATTCCATATATAATCAATAAACCGACGCCTAAATCATAATTAGACTTTACAAATTCAATTATTGCCCAAGGTATAAGCATACCTCCTACACCTATAGCTGGTATTACATCTAGAATAGCAAATATTGCAGATATAATAACAAAGTTAGGTATTTTAAATAAACCAAGTCCTATTACCAACTCAGTAAAAGTTACAGTCATAAGTATCGAATATGCTTTTATAAATTTCAATATTGTCTCAAATATATTTTTTTTAATACTTAATATAATTTTTTGTATTTTAGGAGAAAATTGCCTCATTATGAAGTTAGTTATTTTATGATAATCAAGAGTGAATAAGAATGTTGCTATTATCGAAAATATAAATTTAATTAAAAATGATGGAATCTTTGTGGCAATTGATGCAATAACATTAACTGCACTTAAAGAAATCGAGTTAATTATATTAAACATGTATTTACTTATACTATTTAAATCTAATACTGTACTTATTTCTGGAATTATATCTTGTACTTTATATATTATAATATTTAGAGCTGGTTCTATATTTGTTGAATATATTTCTGGAAGCTTTTGAAAAATTTCACCTATATATTTGAAAAGTTTAGTTCCAAAAAATATTAGTACAAAAAATATACTTCCATAAAGTAGTAATAGCAATGCAATTCCAACCAATTTTCTATTTAATTTCAAATGCTTTGATATAAAATCAGTAGGATGTTTTAAAATAACTGAAATAGAAAATGCCAAAAGAAATGGGAATAGTACAGGCAACGCATATTTAAATGTAAAAAACATAATTCCTAATATCACAATAAAATAAAGGAATTTGATTAAAAAAACCTTCTGTTTACTTATATTATTATCCAACACTTTCTCCTCATAAATTAAATATCTCTATAGTATAATTTTAAATACTTTCATAAAAATTAATATGAACTTTAATTTAAATTTTTGACTTTATAAAATTCCAAGAGTCTTTACACATATCATGAAGATTATATTTCGACGTCCATCCTAAAATTTCCTGTGCCTTATTTATATCTGCATAAAATTCATCTATATCTCCTTCACGTCTTCCACAAATTTTTATATTTATTTTTTTACCGCTCACCTCTTCAAAAACTTTTACAAGTTCAAGAACACTTGTTCCTTTTCCTGTTCCTAAATTAATTGCCATTTCACCTTTATTTTTAAAAACGTAATCGAGAGCTAGAACATGTCCTACAGCCAAATCAACAACATGAACATAATCTCTTACTCCCGTTCCATCTTTTGTATTATAATCATCGCCGAACACATTAAGGAATTGAGATTTTCCTATTGCAACGTTGCAAATGTAAGGCATTAAATTATTTGGAATTCCTTTTGGATTTTCTCCAATAAGTCCACTTTCATGTGCGCCTATAGGATTAAAATATCTTAACATGACGCAACCAAAATTTTTATTTACATTACAAATATCTGAAAGAATTTGTTCAATCATAACTTTTGAATGTCCATAAGGATTGGTTGCTCCTTTTTCAAAATGTTCTAAATATGGAATTGGGTTATTTCTTCCATAAACAGTAGCGGAAGATGAAAATATAAAATTGTTGCAATTGTATTCTTCCATAATTCTTAAAAGCTTCAACGTTCCACACAAATTATTGTGATAATATTTTAAAGGTTTCTCCACTGATTCACCTACAGCTTTGTACGCTGCGAAATGAATCACGCCGTCAATTTTATTTTCTGAAAAAATATTTTTCAAATCGCTTTCGTTCAAAATATTTCCTTCATAAAATTTTATTTGCTCACCTGTTATCTCTTTAATTTTTTCCAAAACCTCATCATCCGAATTATATAAATTATCTATTCCAATTACTTCATATCCATTTTTAATAAGTTCAATCGCTGTATGACTTCCTATGAATCCAGTAATACCTGTTACTAAAATTTTTTTCATACACACACCCCTTTGATGAAATAAATTTTTACAATTATATCTTCAAATATTTTACAACATAAATCAATAGTTTTTTTTGAGTAAAAAATTAAAAGAGCAGTGTTAAACAACTGCTCTTTATCGAATAAAAATTTTTTAAATTACGTTATATTCTTTTAATAACTTCTCTATGTCTGTTCCTTTTATTTTCTTCAAAATTTCTTTAAGTGCTATATGCTCTTTAAATCCAAGTTTCATATCTGTTATTTTCTTTCCATCTCTAAGTTTAACAGTGGCATTAAGTAAATCTCTTATATCGTAAGTGCTACCCCAAACTTCAGGAACTCCACGATCAACATTCAAAAGTGTATAAACAGCCTCCATTCCCGTTCTCATTGAATATTCCGTTGTAAAAATTGTATCTCTCTTTGTTTCAGCAAATTGTCCTAAGAATGCAAAATTTACTGCACCTTTTGGAACTATATCCGGACGATCTCCTTTAGCTCTCGGCATAAAGAAAGATGTTATATAAGGCATCATACATGGAATTGTATTTGCACTATTTTCAGCTAATGTTTCAATTTCATCAACAGGTACTCCTAAATGATAAAGCCATTCCATACAAATTTCTTTTCCAGTACATTCACGCATAGGTTTCTTAATAAAATCTCCTGGCACATCACTAAATAAACCATAAATCCATCCTACAAGTTGGTCTTTAGGTTGATTTCTAAATTGTGGCTGTCTGTTAAACGTCCAACTCATTAACCATTTTGAATCCTTAACAGTTACGATTCCACCTGTAACAACTTTTCCTGAAAAAGGGTCGCGTTGACAAATTCTTTTAATGTATGGAACAATTTTATCATCTAATATTGTGACAGTTGCACTCATCCAATTACTTTGTTCAGGGTCGTAACAAAATTTATCTGGATTTCCGAATGAAGAATCTTGTGCAGCTATTTTACGCCACATATCCCATCCACCACCTTTTTTTATTTCACAATTGAATGATGCGGTAGTGTTTTGAGAACCTAATGATGAATTTTCAACGCAACCACCATTAGTTATAAAAACCAAATCATTTTCTGTTAAATCTATGAACTCTTGGTTTCCTTCTCTAAGTACTTCAACTCTCGTAGCTTGTTTTCTATTTTCTTTTATATCAAATTCAACATTTACAACTTTTGTATTGTAATGAAATTGAACGCCATGTGATTCTAAATATTTAATTAAAGGAAGTATCATTGATTCATATTGATTGTATTTTGTGAATCTTAGGGCTTTGAAATCAGGTAATCCTCCAATATGGTGAATAAAACGCTTAATGTACAATTTCATTTCCAAAGCACTATGCCAATTTTGAAATGCAAACATTGTTCTCCAATACAACCAAAAATTCGAATTCAAAACTTCATCATCAAAATATTCAGTTATCTTTTTATCATATAAATCTTCATCAGGTGTGAAGAAAAGTTTCATAATTTGAAGAGCACCTTTATCAGACAATCCAAATTTTCCATCAGTGTGAGCATCTTCTCCTCTATTTACTGTTGCACGTCTTAAAGAATAGTTGGGGTCTTTTTTGTTAAGTCTATAATATTCATCTAGTACCGTAACACCTTCTGTTTCAATTGATGGAACACTTCTATAAACGTCCCACATTACTTCAAAATGGTTATCCATTTCACGCCCGCCACGCATAACATAACCTAATCCTTGATATTCGAAACCGTCGCAAGCTCCTCCAGGTATTGGATCTTTCTCAAGAACATGAACTCTTTCACCTTTCATTTGCGCGTCACGAACTAAATAAAAAGCAGCAGTTAAAGCAGCAAGTCCTGAACCTATAATATAGGCTGATTTTCTTTCAACTCCTTCTGGTTTTTCTGGATGAACAAATGATTCATAATTTCCACTTGAATAGTACACAATCGAAACCTCCATTTAAAAATATTTTATAGTAATATGATATTAATTAATAGTTTCTCATACTCTAAACAAAAAATTCGCTATGATAAAATTTTTATCACAACGAATTGATTGTTCAATTTAAAATATTTTAAATGCGTTTAATTACTGAAATTTAAACTGTAATTAGAAAGAGCGTGAACAAAATTTCCCGATAGGAGAGTACTAAAAGAGTTCACTAAACTTTCTGGATTTTCTTTCATGCCCATCTTAATCCAATTTAGTATTATGCCAACAAAGGCGTATTTGTAAAAATCTGCAATGAATTTTTTATCTTCATCATGAACCATCATGTCAATTGATTTTTCTTCAATGACGTTTATAAGCAAATCGTATACTATGTTACACAAATAATTTTCTATGTGTTCTCTGTTTATGGAATGATAAACATTACAAATAAATTGTTTGTTGTCTATTATTAATTTTAAAATATTTCCTAAACCTTCTTGCCACGTGTCGTAAGTCTTTTTTCCTTCTAAAACTTTTGCACCGTCTTCAATGCACATCCACTCTATTAAATCGTAAACATCACGAAAATGATAATAAAATGTCATGCGATTTACTCCACAATCTTCTGTAATGTCATTTATAGTAATCTTGCTCAATGGTTTTTTACACAAAATTTTTTTCAAAGAAGAAGCTAAAGCTCTTTTAGTTATTTTTGACATAAAATTTTCCCCTTGAATGCAATTTAAATTGTAAATAAAATAAAAGACTTTCCAAAATTGGAAAGCCTTTAAACAAACTAAATAATAATCAACATGAAAATTCTAACAAATAAAATAAATATTTTCAATAAGGTAATTATTATTTTAACTTTTATATAAATAGCAAATCACAATTTAAAATTTGTGATTTTCATTTTCCGAACAAAATTATTTAAAAATAGAATAGCGTAATTTGATTTTTACGTTTT
>CALADQ010000006.1 GCA_937890765.1 uncultured Candidatus Neoarthromitus sp. | reverse complement strand
TAAATAATTTTGTTCGGAAAAATTGAAAGACTTCCTCAAGTGGGGAAGTCTTTTTTGTTTTGTAATTTGAGATATTTTTGTGGATGTGTTAGAGTATTTAGTGAATAAAAATATTTGTGGTTGTAGGTGAAAATAAATGCAATGTGATCAAATTGTAGTTCTCGATTTTGGAAGTCAATATAATCAATTAATTTCTCGGCGTATTCGTGAGTTTGGAGTTTACAGCGAACTTAAATCTCATAAATTGACGGCGAAAGAAATAAAAAATATGAATAATGTTAAGGGAATTATATTAAGTGGTAGTCCCAACAGTGTTACACAAGATGGTGCGTTTATGATGGATTCCGAAATTTTGAATTTGGGCATACCTGTTTTGGGAATTTGTTATGGAATGCAATTAATTTCTTACATAAATGGCGGAGTTGTTGAGCAAGCTTCTCAAAAAGAATATGGAAAAACTGAAATTAAACAAAACGGTGGAAATTTATTTAAAGGCACGCCGTCCAATCAAGTTGTTTGGATGAGTCATTCTTATCACGTTACAAAACTTCCTGAAGGATTTAAGGTGGAGGCGAGCAGTGAATCTTGTCCAATAGCGGCGGCTTCATGCGATGAAAAAAATATTCATTTAGTTCAGTTTCACCCAGAAGTTGAACATTCTGTTTATGGAAATGAAATTTTAAAGAATTTTGTGTTTGAAATATGTAAAGCAAATCCAAATTGGACAATGAATAATTTTATAGACAGTCAAATTGAAAAAATCCGTGAGCGTGTCGGAAATAATAATGTTTTGTGTGCATTAAGTGGGGGAGTCGATTCTTCTGTTGTCGCCGCACTTTTGCATAAAGCTATCGGCAATCAACTTCTTTGCATGTTTATAGATAATGGACTTTTAAGAAAAGATGAAGCTAAGAATGTTGTTGATACTTTCAGAGGAAAATTTAAAATGAATTTCATGAAGATTGACGCACAAAAAAGATTTTTGGAAAAATTGAAAGGGGTAAGCGACCCAGAACAAAAACGAAAAATTATTGGAAATGAATTTATTTATTGTTTTGAAGAAGAATCATCAAAATTAACTGACATTAAATTTTTAGCTCAAGGAACCCTTTATACTGACATAATTGAATCAGGCACTGACACGGCCCAAACTATAAAATCTCATCATAACGTTGGTGGACTTCCAAAGGACATGAAATTTGAATTAATAGAACCTCTCAACACTTTATTTAAAGATGAAGTTAGAAAATTAGGTTTGGAGTTGGGACTTCCAAAAGAAATTGTTTTTCGTCAACCTTTTCCTGGCCCTGGACTCGGCATAAGAGTAATTGGAGAAGTAAGCAGTGAAAAATTAGAAATAGTTAAAGAGTGCGATAAAATTTTTAGAGATGAACTCGAAAAACAAAATTTGCACGAATGTATTTGGCAATATTTCGCTTGCATAACAAACATGAAATCAGTAGGAGTTATGGGCGATGAACGAACTTATAATTACGCAGTTGCTTTAAGAGCTGTTACTTCAAGCGATGGTATGACTGCAGAATGGGCAAGAATTCCTTATGAAGTTTTAGAAATTGTTTCAAGAAGAATTGTAAATGAAGTCAAAGGAGTTAATAGAGTTATGTACGATATAACTTCAAAACCTCCATCTACAATTGAATTTGAATAACACAATTAAACATGTTGCTTACACAAAATTGAAAAACATGATTTTCATATTTTTGAAAAGGCAAATTTTTAAAATATAAAATCCAAAAATTACAATAGAGGAAGCAGAAAATGCTTCCTTTATTAATGATGAGAGTAATAAAAGCAAAGTATTTATTTTAAACAATTTTGTGTTGAATAGTTTTTTTGTTTGTGGTATATTCGATTCGTTAAGGTTTATTGTATACGTATACAAATACATCTTAAACTTATTTGTTATGTTAATGTATTAATTTGTATTTTGGAGGTATTATGCAAAGAAGAAAACAGCAAGCACTTAGCGTTTTAATGGCTTTAGCTTTTGGAATTTCATTTTTAGGAAATGAAAAACGTACGAAAGTAGCTTTAGCACTTGACACAAACAATGATGGTTCAGGAAAAGTTGTAACGGAAATTCCAAAACCCTCAGATGCGAAAGGAAATGTTTTTGCAGGAGAGGCTTGGTATGATCAAACAGATGTTTATGAAATAAATCGCGAGGAAGCTCATACCAGTTTTTATTCCTTTGACAATGTTGAAGACGCTCGCAACAGAAATAAAGATAAATCTTCTTCATATTATTCTCTCAATGGTCCATGGAAATTTTCTTATGTTGATACTCCTCACAAACGCAATAAAAATTTTTTTGAAAAGGATTACGATGTTAGTGGGTGGGCTGATATTCAAGTTCCATCAAATTGGCAAACTGAAGGATACGATTATCCTAAATACACAGATACGCGTTTGCCATGGGAAGGAGTAGAAGTTCCTTCTTTAGGTGTTTCGCCAACTATTTATAATCCTGTTGGTTCTTATAGAAGAGAGTTTGTTATTCCAAAAGATTGGGATGGAAAAGAAGTATTCGTATCTTTTCAAGGAGTTGAGTCTGCGTTTTATTTGTGGGTTAATGGAGAATTTGTTGGATACAGTGAAGATAGTTATACGGCAGCAGAATTTGATATCACAAAATATTTAAACGCACCTGGAGAAACTAATTCTATTTCTGTGCAAGTTTATAGATGGTCTGATGGAAGTTATTTAGAGGACCAAGATTTTATAAGATTAAGTGGTATTTTTAGAGATACATTTTTGTATTCAAAAAATAAAGAAGCATCATTGTTCGATTTCAATTACACAACGGATTTAGATTCGCAATACGTGGATGCTAAATTGAACGTTGAGGCAACTTTTAAAAATTATTTAGGAAATAATGTAAACGGATACAATGTAGATGCAATTTTGTTTGATAAAGATGGAAAAGAAATTGTAAAACAAAATTTGCCAATAACTTTTTCGAATGGACGAGCTGAAGTTAAACATTCTTTCGATGTTCAAAATCCTCAAAAGTGGTCTGCTGAATTTCCTAATTTGTATCGATTAGTTTTATCTCTTAAAGATGCCAATGGAAAAATTATTGAAACCGCAGGTTGCAATGTTGGATTTCGTGAAATTGAAATAATAAATAAAGGTACGAATCAATCTCAAATCACAATTAATGGAAAGCCTATAATGTTTAAAGGAGTTAATAGACACGAAACATTGCCTGAAAGTGGACGAACTATAACAGAAGAAAGTATGATTCAAGATATTTTGTTAATGAAACAGTACAATATAAATGCTGTGAGAAATTCTCATTATCCAAATAATTCGCGTTGGTATGAATTGTGTGATGAATATGGCCTTTATGTAATTGACGAAGCAAATATTGAATCTCATGGAGTAAGTGATTTGTTACCTCAAAGTGATCCTAAATGGATTGAGGCATGCAAAGATAGAATGCGTTCGACAATTGAGCGTAGCAAAACGCATCCTTCAATTTTAATGTGGTCTCTTGGAAATGAATCAGCAGATGGAGATACTTGGGCAGAACTTGGAAAGCTTTGTAAAGAATTAGACGACACTAGACTTGTTCATTACGAAGGACATAGAGACATTCCAGAAGTTGATGTTTGGTCAAGAATGTACAGACGTGTTGATAAACTTGATTCTGATGATAAATACAAAAATCCTCTTGGATGGTGGGGATTAAATGGAATAAAACCAGCTCTTCAATGCGAATATGCTCATGCAATGGGAAATGGAGTTGGAAATCTTCAGGAGTATTGGGATGTTTATGAAAAGTACCCAAATATACAAGGTGGATTTATATGGGATTGGGTTGATCAAAGTTTATTGATGCAAACTCCAACAGATAAAATTTTACAAAACGATGGAAAAGAAATTCCCGTTATACTTAAGGGCGATTTGATTAACGGAGGAAAATCAGGTACAGCTATGAAAGGTTATGCTGTTTGTTATAATGATCCTAAACTTGTTTTTAGTGGCAATCAGCCTTTCACAATAGAAGCTTGGGTTAAACCAGAAAAGGGAGATTCAACAGAGCCTATAATTACAAAGGGTAATGATGAATGGATGTGTACAGAATCTTATGGAATAAAACGTCAAGTTAAGTATGATGAAAAGACAAAAAACAAAGTTTACGATAAGTTAGAATTTTATATTTACAACACCGAATGGAATAATGAAAATGGAGTTTATGAAAAAGTTATTGCTTCTGTTGACACTCCAAAAAATTGGAGCGAGCAATGGCATCATGTAGCTGGAACTTTTGATGGAAAAAATCTTAAGTTGTATTTAAATGGTGAAGAAGTTGCGAGCGCAGTTAACGAAAAAGGAATTGCGTATGGAGGAAATGCTGTTGGAATAGGAGCTGATATAACTTACGATGCGCAAAATCCAAATGTTCCTAATAGTTTTTCTGGATTGATTGATAATGTTAGAATTTCTAAGAGGGCGTTGACAAAAGATGAATTGAAACAAGAAAATAGAAAACCAGATGCTGATACTGTTATTTGGTTAAATTTTGATAAGTTCGATGAAAAGAAATATGATGCTAAAGAATTTTTTAGTTTTGGTGGAGATTGGCAAAGCATACCTGAGGGAAATCCAAATAACAAAAACTTTTGTGCTAATGGTTTATTGTCAGCAGATCGAACAGTCCAACCTGAACTTATGGAAGTCAAAAAGGTTTATCAGAACATTGGAATAAGTGATGAAGATATTTTATCAGGCAAGATTAAATTAAAAAATAAATTTTTGTTTACGAATTTAAATCAATTTAATCTTAATTGGGAGATTATTGAAGATGGGGTTTCCATTCAAAAGGGAAAAGTAAAATCAGAAGATTTATCTCTGGAGCCTCTCGAAGAAAAAGTTATAAAAATTAATTTCGCAAAACCAAATTTGAAAAATGGTGCAGAATATTTTTTAAATCTTAAATTCACATTGAAGAACGACACTTCATGGGCAAAAGCTGGTCACGAAATTGCAACTCAACAATTGCAAATTCCTTTTGGAGTTTCTCAATCTTCAAAACTTGACGTTAATAAAATGTTTAATTTACAATTAGTTGAAGAAAGTGACCAATATGTTGTTAATGGAAAAGATTTTGTTTTAACTTTCAATAAATTAACAGGAACTATTGATTCTTTAAAATATAAAAATAAAGAATTAATTAAAGATGGCCCAACTCCAAATTTTTGGAGAGCACCAACGGATAGCGATTGGGGATATTTTTCTCCAATGCAATTGGCGACTTGGAGATACGCAGGATTAAATCGTTCTGTTTTAGACGTTGAAGTTTCAAAAGAAAGCGATAAAAAAATAATTTTTACTGTAACTTCAAAATTGCCAACCACAAATGAATCAAATTACAAACAAGTTTATACTGTTTATGGAAGTGGTGATATACAAATCACAAGCACGTTAATGCCAGGAAAAAATCTTCCAATGATTCCTGAAATCGGAAACATGATGACGATACCGAAAGAATTTGATAACGTTAAATGGTACGGCAAAGGCCCAGATGAAAATTATATTGATAGGCAAACAGGATATGATGTTGGAATTTATCAGAAAAAGGTAGACGAATTTTTTGTAGATTATATAAAGCCACAGGAAACAGGAAATAGAACTGAGGTTCGATGGGTTAGTTTGACAAATGATAAAGGTGAAGGACTTTTGATAAAAGCAAATGATAAAATTGAATTTAATGCGTTGTTCTACACGCCAGAGCAATTGAGCAACAATTTGCATTCATACATGTTGCCAAAGGGACAAGATATAACTTTGAGAGTTAACCAAATGCAAATGGGAGTTGGTGGAGATAATTCTTGGGGTGCAAAACCTCTAAGTCAATATCAAATTCCAGCAGATAAAACTTATGAGTATACGTACACAATAAAACCTATAAATTCAAATAACACAACAAGCATAACAAAAGATTATAGAACAAAAATTTCTGAATAAAAAATCCAAAAAGCCATATCGAAAATTCGGTATGGCTAAAATATTTTTTAAAGGTCGTCAACAATTGCACCAACTTTACTGTACGCTGTTGATTTAGCTTCAAAAAAATCAGTTTTAATTAAATTTGAATCGGAGTAATCTCCAACCCATTGCATGTTTAAAGGTTCATCTTTAAATTCAGGAAATAAAATTGAAAGTCCAATGCTTGTTGAACGTTCGTTGCCCAAATATTTTATGTAAGCTTCAACATTTTCCATTGAAAGCCCACTTATTCTATCGCCTAAAATATAATTTGCCCATTCAATTTCATTTTCTACTCCTGTTATTATCATTTGTTCGTATTCTTTTTCCAATTCTTTGGTGAAAAGCTCTGGCGATTCTTCTTTAAGCTCTTTTATAATTCTTCTAAAAAGCCAAAGGTGAGTGTTCTCATCTCGATTTATATATCGTATTTCTTGAACTGAGCCCATCATGAGTCCATTTCTTCCTAAATTGTAAAAGAACATAAATCCAGAATAAAAATAAATTCCTTCAAGTATGTAATTTGCGATTACGGTTTTCATAAAATTGTATGCGTTTGGATTGTTTTGAAAACTGTTATAAAGATTTCCAATAAATTCATTTCTCTTTAAGAGATTTTTGTCGTTTTTCCATTGATAGAGAATGTCCATTCTTTCTTCAGGTGAACAAATTGTATCCAATATATAACCATAACTTTGAGAATGAACAGCTTCTTGAAATGATTGAATTGTTAAACAGAGATTTATTTCGTTAGCTGTAATGTAACTAGTTATGTTTGGAAGATTAGCCGTTTGAATGCTATCCAAAAACACAAGAAACGAAAGAATTTTATCAAAAGCCATTTTCAGATCTTTATCGAGTTTTCTATAATCTTTTATATCTTGAGTTAAATTTATTTCTTCAGGAATCCAAAAATTATTCATTGCTTGTCTGTACCATTCGGAAACCCACTTGTATTTCATGTTGTTGAAGTCATTCAAGTTAGTTGTGTTCCCTCCAACTATTTTCCTTTTTGATATTTCGATATCACCTTTAGAGTTAAATAATTGTTTTTTATTTAGTTTGTACATAGCAACACCTTTCCTTTTTTAACTTGAACATGATTCGCACTCTTCAACCTCCAAAGCTTTTGAACGCACATAGTAAAGAGTTTTTACTCCTTTTTCCCACGCCTCAATAAACAAATCTAAAATTTGTCGCATCGAATGATTTGTAGTTATGTAAAGATTTAAAGATTGTCCTTGATCAATGTGTCGTTGCCTAACGCCTGCAGCTTTCAATGACCAACTTTGGTCTATGGTGTGAGCGCTTTTATATAACCAAAATGTGTTTTCATCTAAATCAGGGGCAACTCTTGGAAGAATATCTCCCTTCTTTTCTTCAAGAAAATATTTATGCATTATAGGATCGATTCCTGAAGTTGTGGTTGCAATGATTGAAGTTGAACTTGTTGGCGCAAGAGCCAAAAGGTAAGAATTTCTCAAACCATATTTATGAACATCTTCAGAAAGTTTGTTCCACTTAGGAGAATTATAATTTCTCAATTTAAAATAATCTCCATTATCCCAATCAGAATTTGAAAACAAACTATATTTACCTTTTTCTTTTGCAAGGTTCATGCTAGCCTCAATAGCATAGTAAGAAATTTTTTCAAAAATTTTGTCAGCAAATTTTAAATGTTCATCGCATTCCCAACTTAAACAATTTTTAACTAGCAAGTGGTGATATCCAGACACACCCAAACCAATCGCACGATATTTTTTATTTGTAATTTTCGCATAAGTCAAAGGGTATGAAGTCGTATCAATAACATTATCCAATGCTCTTACAGTTGTGGAAATTATATGTTTCAGTTCTTCATCATCATCCATATCAATATGACTTAGAACCAATGACGCAAGATTGCAAACTACAAAATCTCCAGGAGTAGTTTTATCTACAACAACAGTTTCATCATTAACTTGGATGATTTCAGGTTCATGTTGTTCCATTGAGCTCATGTTTTGCAAAATTTCCATACACAAATTAGAAGAATAAATTATGCCAGCGTGTTTGTTTGGATTAAGTCTATTAACTGTGTCTCTATTAAACGTAAATGGAGTTCCAGTTTCAACACAAGATTTTATTATAAGACGAACCAAATCTTTAAGAATGATTTCACGTTTTAGGATTCTAGGATCTTCAACGCATTCAAAATATTTTTTCTCCCATTCTGCACCAAAATAATCTTCCAACGAATATCCTTTTATAGTTTTAATCTCATGAGGACACATCATGTACCAAGTGCTATCTAAATTTGATTTAACCATTTTCCAAAATAAATCGGGATAACATATTCCTGGAAAAACATCGTGAGCTTTACTTCTGTCATCTCCATTGTTCGTTTTAAGTTGCAAAAATTCTGGCAAATCTTTGTGCCAAGCATCTAAATAAACAGCAACAGAACCTTGACGAACGCCAAGTTGATCAACAGCAACAGCAGTGTCGTTAGCTAATTTAATCCATCTAATAACGCCACCTGATACTCCCTTAAATCCTCGAATGTCTGAACCACTCGCACGAACCTTTCCAAAATAAAGTCCCATACCTCCACCAGCTTTTGAAACTTTAGCGAAGTTATCAATTGATTTATAAATTCCATTTAAAGAATCATTAACTGTGTCAATAAAACATGAAGAAAGTTGGTGATGAGGTTTTCTTGCATTTGAAATAGTTGGAGTTGCCATAGTAACTTTAAGTTGACTCAAAATATCGTACAAGCTTTTTACAAATTCCAAACGATTATTTTTCTCATTCGCTGATAAGTGCAACGCTATTCCTAAAAACATTTCTTGCGGAGTCTCCACAACAATATTTTCAAAAGTGCGAAGCAAATATCTTTTAAACAGAAGATTCAATCCGCTATAATTAAAAAGCGAATTTCTAGAATTGTCAATTATTTTTGCAATCTCAAGAATTTCTTCCATTGAATAACTCTCGATGAGTTTTTTATCATAAAGTCCCATTTCTGTATAAACAGCAAGTTTGTCATAAAAATTTTTTATGTTGTATTTCGTGTTTTGAAGCCTAACTTGATTGTGTATTTTAATATTTAAAAAAGTTGATGAAATGAATTCCCATTTGGGACATTCTATCGACGTAAGTTCTAAAGACGAACGGATCAAAATATCCAATAATTTTTTATGATTCATGTTTGGGGAAATAAATGAACGAACTTTGTGAAAAAGATGATTTAAATTATAATCCTGAGGATATGAAGATTGAATATTTCTCAATTCATTTATAACTTCACATTCATAACCAAGGTTTTTAAAATTTTTAATTATTTTCCTCATTTCAGAATGTTTATCTCTGTAAAGTATGTAACTTTTGGCTATATCATGTTCTCCATTTGACATGAGGAATTTTTCGACCATATCTTGAATTTCCTCTACACTAATTATTAAATTATTTTTTGATTTATCTAGAGCAAACTCATAAATTTTTTTACTTATTGTAGATATTATATTTAAATCTGGGGTTTTATTTATTCCTTGATAAGCTTTATGCAAAGCTTGTTCGACTTTTTTTTCATCGAAAATGACATTTTCTCCAGTTCTTTTCTGTATATAAATTTCCATATTTAAACACCTTTTTATTAAAAATATATATAGATTATATTATAAAAAGTAATTATTATAATATAACTTTTTGTAAAAAATAAAATTAAAATAGAGCTACAAAAATAGCTCTATAAAACACAATAAATTCAAGTAAATTAATTTTTTCTTTTATTTTTGTAAATTTTATTACACACAATAATTGAAACAATCAATGAGCCAATAGAAGCACTTAGGGTTAAAAAAATATTTGCTTTTGTTAAACCAGCTATAATATATCCTATTATACAACAAAAAGCTACAGTCATTGCATAAGGCAGTTGAGTTGTTACGTGGTCAATATGAGTACATCCTGCTCCAGCACTAGATAAAATTGTTGTATCAGATATTGGTGAACAGTTGTCACCTAAAACACTACCAGCTAAAGTTGCAGACAAAGAAACAATAAGTAAATCTGGAGATATAGTACTTGTTACAGATACAATTATTGGTATTAAAATGCTAAATGTTCCCCAAGCTGTTCCAGTTGAAAAACTTAAAAAAGCAGCAATTATAAATATTAGTGTAGGAAGCAAGAAAATAGGAATATTTGTTTGATTTATAAAGTTACTTATAAATACTGGTGTCTGAAGAATATCTCTACAAATAGAACCTATAGTCCATGCTAAGAACAATATACAACAAGCAGGTATCATGGTTTTAAATCCTTCATATACTCCATTCATAAATCTTTCGAAATTCATTAGTTTTCTAGGGACAAACATTAAAAGTGCAATTATAAGAGCACCAAAACTTCCCCAGACTAATGATTTTGAAGTATCGCAATTTGCGAAAGCAGTTCCAAAATTCATGTAATTTTCTCCTTGAGAAAAGAAACCTCCGGTGGAAAGCATTCCCAATATAGAAAATACTATTAAGGAAATAATGGGTATGGCCATATCCCAAACAGTGCCATTATTTGAATAAGCATTTACTTTTTCAATATCTTTATTATCTTTTTCATTTAACTTGTAATTTTGTTGATGTTTATACATTGCTCCGTAATCAAGATCTGTTATTACAATTATAAAAACCATAAGAATTGACAAAATAGAATAAAGATTCAGAGGTATTGCGTATAAAAATACTTCTAATCCATTTTTAAAATATCCAGTTGATTCTATGTTACTACTTATAGCTGCAGCCCAAGAAGATATAGGTGCCATGATACATATAGGTGCTGCTATGCAATCTATGATATAAGCTAGCTTAGCACGTGGAACATTATATTTGTCAGTTACAGGACGCATAACCGTTCCAACAGTTAGACAATTGAAATAATCATCTATAAATATAAAAACTCCTAATAAAGCTGTAGCTATTAGAGAGGATTTTTTCGATTTTATTTTCGTTGAAGCCCATTTTCCATAAGCTTTGGAGCCACCAGCTATGGTTATAACGTGTATTAATGCTCCAAGCAAACAAATAAAAATTATTATGTTCAGATTTGCACTTTTAACTATAGAGCTAAATGTTGTATCAAGTGTTCCAACAATTGGATTTAAATTCATACCAATTGAATAGATTAAAGCTCCGGATAAAATACCTATTAATAGAGAAGATATAACCTCTTTTGTTATTAAGGCTAGAGCTATAGCAAGTATTGGGGGAATTATTGAGAGCCACCCAGCATATAACGGTTCCAAAAATTTTCCTCCTTTTTGTTACAATATTTTAATAAGTTATGGTGTTAATAATAACATATAAATCTAAGAAATTACAATAATTTAAAATTTTAGATAAAAGTTTCTATATTATTGTATATTAACAAAAAAGTTATATTTCATTTTAATTAGTGATATAAATTAATTGAATTTTTAAATTATCAGAGGAGCAGAATGTCAAAAACTTGACAAATAATATTTTATGAAACTTAGCGTAATAGTTTTTGAAAGCAATGGTAACTTTGAAGACGAAAAAATAGTAAATATTATAAACAAATTTAATTTAAATATTGAATTTATATTCGTAGAACATAATATTAATTGCGAAAATAATCTTGAATTTTATAGAAGTAAGAATTTTAGTAATTTGTGGATATTAAAATACAAAAATTATGATGAAATTAATATAAGAAACTTTTCTATTAATTTTGTTTTCAGTGAATATGTAATGTTTTTAAATTATAAAAATATTGATTTAATTGAAAATTTAGAAAAAAATATTTGTTTCCTTTATGATTTTGATGTTTGTGTTTTAAATTTTAGTCTTTCATGTGATTGTAAATTGGATTATGTGAATTTTATATTTAGGGTCAAATTTTTATGTGAAAATAATTTGTGGTTTTATGATATATCATCAAGTTTTGATTATTTTCAAGTTATTAAATCAATTTATTATGGTAAGAATATATTTTTTACAAATTTAAATGATGAAACTTTTTTAAAAGAAATAAAAAATAAAAAAATTATTTTTGATTTTTTATTTAAATGTATTATGACTAATATGAAAAATGTGTGTGAGTTAAGTGGAGTGGAAGGAATATATAAATTTATAATTTATTTATTCGATGTAATAGACTTTTTGAATGTTAATTTTATGTATGAAGAAATTGAATCTTTAATTGAAATTTATAATTCACATAATCTGAATATTAGAATTGATGAATCTATATTATGTAATCTTGAAAAATTTAGATGCAAAACAACAAACAATTTATTTTTAGTTCACACACCGTACCATATATTATTAGCTACTTGTTTAAGTTTAAGTCGTAACTATATTAATTGTGAAAATAGCATTTTTATAAATGATACTTTTGGTTGTGATGATGATTTGATTAGAAAATTAAAGCCTATTTTCCGAAATATTTATATAGGGAAAGATAGTGAAAATAAAAATTATATAGATACTTTAATCTCTATACAGAGTTTACTTAAGGGAAGAGTTTATGACAATATTTTTGTTAATAACGAATCAGAACTAAAAACTCAATTTATTATAAATCATAATTTGAAATGCGATGGTAAACTTATATATGTTGAAGATGGTACGGCGAATTATGGAAATGTTAAAAATAAAAGTGGATATATGGATCAAATGATTGTGAAATATTTTTCAAATTTATTGGCTATGAACATCGAAAATATAAAATTTCTAGGTGGACATAGTAGGATTGATGAACGACATTTTTTGTATCCAGAATTGATTATGGACGAATTAAAAGAAACTGTAAAAAATATTTCAATAGACTGTAATTTTTTAAAGGATTCCATAAAACTTATTTATGGTAATTGTGATTTAAATAATGAAAATTTTGTAATGATAGCACTAGAACATAGCAGTTTTACATCTATGTATGAAGAATATGATATGAACTTATATTCAAACTTAATAGAAGAATTAGTTGTTTCAATTAAGAATTTAGGGAAAAAAGTTTATTTAAAATATCATCCAAGAGAGAATAATGAGTATTTGAAGCTTAATTGTAAAGATAATAATATATGTATTTTAAATAAAAATTCTGCTATTGAATCTTTCTTTTGTAGAAACATGATGCTAATATCATTGCGTTCAACTTCATTAATCACATTTAGTAAATTATTTACAAATCAAAATGCAATATGTATTCAAAATCTTGTAAGTAATTACGAAAATGAGCTAACTAAACTTTTTAAAAATATTGGAATATTTTTTCCTAATACTGTAGATGAAATTATTTTAAAGATTAGTGGATAGTTTTTTTTAGGAGTGGGATTTTTGAAAATATTATCTGTTATACCTGCAAGAAGCGGAAGCAAAGGGATTAAATTCAAAAATATAGTAAATTTAAATGGAAAGCCACTTATAGCTCATACTATAGAAGAGTCATTAAAGTCAAAATTAATAAGTCGGACAATTGTTTCAACAGATTCCCAATTAATAGCAAATATTTCTAAAAAATATGGAGCTGATATACCTTTTTTACGGCCTAAAAGTTTAGCATTAGATACCTCAAAAAATATAGAAGTTTTAATTCATGCAATAAATGAACTTAATTCGATGGGAGAAAAATATGATTATGTTTTAATTTTACAACCAACCCAACCACTTAGAAATGTTCATCATATAGATGAGGCTATAAAATTTTTAATAGATAGTGGAGAGGATAATTTAGTTAGTGTATCTAAGGTTAGAGATCATCCAATATTAATTAGAAAAATTTCAGAAAAAGGAACAGCTATAAATTTATTAAATTGTTCAAGTACGATTAGAAGACAGGATTTTCCTGATTATTATAAAGTAAATGGAGCTATTTATATAAATAAAGTAAATGAAAATTTAAATTTAAATACAAGTTTGAATGATAATAAATTAGCATATATAATGGATGAAAAATATGATATAGATGTTGATAATATTTTGGATTTAAAATTAGTAGAAATAGTTATGAATGAAAATAATATATAAGATTTAATGGGGATTTAAAAATCCCCATTTTTTTAAAAGTTTATTTTAAAATTTTCTATTGAAAAAATGAAAACGTTTGTATATAATATAATTGTATATCTATAATTAAAGGAGGGAAATAGTTATGAATATTAATGAAATTACTAGAGAATCTTGGATACTTGGAGCTTTTCCAGAATGGGGAACATGGTTGAATGAAGAAATAGAAGATGAAATTGTTCAAGAAAATACGTTCGCTATGTGGTGGATTGGTTGTACTGGAATTTGGATAAAGACTGAAAATAATACTAACATTTCAATAGACTTGTGGTTTGGAAATGGCAAGAGAACTAAGAAGGTAAAGGAAATGGATAAATTTCATCAGATGAGAAATATGACTGGTGGAAGGATGACACAACCTAATTTGAGAGCTGCACCAGTTGTTTTTGATCCATTTGCGGTTAAAAATATTGATGCTGTACTTTCAACTCATTATCATAATGATCATATTGATCCTTTTTATGCTGCTGCTGTCATTAAAAATGTTGAAAAGAAAGTTCCTTTTATAGGACCTAAAAAATGTGTAGAAAAATGGATATCTTATGGTGTGCCAAGTGATAGATGTGTTGAAGTTAAACCTGGAGATAAAATTAAAGTGAATGATATTGAAATAATTGTTGTAGATAGTTTTGATAGAACATGCTTAGTGACTGCAGATGAGGATATAAGAGGAGTTTGTCCTAGCAATATGGATGAAAAGGCAGCTAATTATGTTATAAAAACTCCTGCGGGAAGTGTATATCATAGTGGAGATTCACATTATTCAATTTATTATGCTAAGCATGGAAAAGATTATGATATTGATGTAGCTTTAGGTTCTTTTGGAGAAAATCCCATAGGTAATCAAGATAAAATGACATCAGTTGATATTTTAAGGATGGCTGAGGCATTAAGATGTAAAGTTGTTATTCCTGTACATTATGATGTTTGGACAAATTTTAAAGCTGATCCACAAGAAATTAATATGTTATATGAATATAAAAAATATACACTTCAATATGAGTTTAAGCCATATATTTTAGAAGTTGGAGGAAAATTTATATATCCTCTAGATAAAAATAAAAGGCAATTTCATTATAGAAGAGGATTTGAAGATTGTTTTACGGATGAACCTAATGTTCCATTTCGTTCTATTTTGTGAGGTGTTTTTGTTTGTTATTGAAATATATTTACGAAAATTCTTATTATCAATTTGAAGATGAATTTAAGGATTGGAGAGATGCTATAAAAGCAAGTTTTAAAATTTTATTAAATAATAAAATAGTAGATGAGAGTTATGTTAAAGCAACAATTGAAAGTGTTGAGAAGTATGGTCCATACATAATTATAGCTCCTTATGTAGCTATACCACATGCTAGTGAGGGGCATGACGGATGCAAAGGCACAGCTGTTTCTCTAATGAAAGTTAGAAATACAGTTAAGTTTGATCCAAGTAATGATGAGAGAAATGTAAAATTATTTTTTTCAATTGCTTCAAATGATAAAGAACAGCATATGAAAAATGTAAAATTGATAGCAGATACAATAAGTGATTTTGAAATTTTGAACGATTTAATTAATGAGGTAGAAAATGAAACCATGTTCAAGGAGTATGTAAAAAAGAAATATTTAAATTAAGAAAGGTTTTGAACATATGGATTTTTTTATTAATGTATGGAACTTTTTTGCAAATAATATTTTAACGAAACCAGCTTATTTAATTGGTTTTATGGTTTTGATAGGATATTTATTATTGAAGAAAACATTTTATGATGCGTTTTCTGGATTTATAAAGGCTACAGTAGGTTATATGATATTATCAGTAGGTTCTGCAGGGTTGGTAAATAATTTTAGGCCTATTTTAACTGGTTTGAGAGATAGGTTTAGTTTAAATGCAGCGGTTATAGATCCTTATTTTGGTCAGAATGCTGTTACAGAGGGATTAAAGCAATCTTTTAATAGAACTTTTTCAAATGTATTAATATTACTTTTGATAGCTTTTATAATGAATCTGTTACTTGTAAAATTCAAAAAGTTTACAAAAATGAGAGCGGTTTTCACAACTGGTCATGTTCAAGTTCAACAAGCATCAACAGCATTCTGGTTAATATTGTTTTGTTTTCCTTTGTTAAATGACACATTTATTTTAATTGTGATGGGAATTATTTTAGGACTTTATTGGGCTGTCGGTTCTAATTTGACTGTTGATATTACTCAAGAATTAACAGATGGTGGAGGTTTTTGTGTAGCACATCAACAAATGTTTGGATTGGCTATATTTTCAAAATTAGCCGAGAAATTTAAAGGTAGTAATTGTAAAAGAGTAGATGATATAAAGCTTCCTGGATTTTTATCCATATTTAATGAAAATATGGTTTCTACTTCATGTCTTATGTTTATATTCTTTGGAATTATTCTAATTGTTTTGGGAAAAGACTATTTGGTTGCCTCAAAATTTATGTCAGAATCAGAAAATTTCTTCTTTTATATCTTAACTACATCCCTAAATTTTGCTGTTTATTTAGCTATCTTGCAATTAGGAGTTAGAACGTTCGTAACTGAATTGACTAATTCTTTTCAAGGTATATCAAATTCTTTTTTACCCGGTGCAGTTCCTGGTATAGATTGTGCAGCTGTTTTTGGTTTTGGTTCTCCAAATGCGGTTACGATTGGATTTTTGATGGGAGCACTTGGACAATTTTTAGCCATCATAACATTGATTTTTTTAAAATCTCCAACGTTAATAATAGCAGGATTCGTTCCTTTGTTTTTTGATAATGCTGTTATAGCTGTTTATGCTGACAATAAAGGAGGAATAAAGGCTGCAATGTTATTCCCATTTTTGTCAGGTTTAATTCAAGTTTTTGGATCTGCTTTTATTGCAGGTTGGGTTGGATTGGCAAGTTACGGAGGATATATAGGAATGTTTGACTGGACAACAGTGTGGCCAGTATTTACGGTTATAATGAAATTTTTAGGATATGCAGGTTTGGCCGTTGTAATTGTAATTTTAATTGCTATACCACAGCTTCAATATCGTAAAAATCCTAAAGGATATTTTTTAATAACTGAAGATTGGGATGCTTATAAGAATTTGAAGAAAACATCCAAATAAAAACGTAAATTTATTTAACTTTGGAGGGGATATTATTATGAAGAAAAATTTGAAATTATTAGTTTGTTGCGGAAATGGTGCAGGAACAAGTTTGATGATAAAAATGAACGTGGAAAAAATTTTAAAGAAACTTGACGTTCAGGTGGATAAAATTTATCATTGTGCAATTTCAGAAGGAAAATCTGCGGCTTCCAATTATGATATAGTCTTATGTTCTAAAAATTTTGAATCAATGTTTAAAGATGCAATTGAAAAAGGAGTTAAAGTCATTGGACTTAAAAATATTATGTCTGTTGATGAAATAGAAAAAGGGTTGAGAGAGACTAATATTTTTTAAATTTTATTTGTCTTAAGATGTGTTTTTGGAGTTGATGTTAAGTGAAAATCGAAAAAAGGAAACTGGATGATATTCATAGGTGTTATGCAGTTACCTGTATGAGTTATGACGAAAAAAATCACTACGTTTTTGCAAGTGAAGATCCTAATGTTGTTTGTGAAAGTTTTTGTGGAGAAAATTTTGAGTTTGAAGAGAAAATTTGGACCATGCCAGGAGGATGTATGTCCATAGTTCAAGTTTCAGAAAATGAAAAAAGTTTTTTAGCTATACAAGAATTTTATATGAAGGTTTCTCCTTCTTTAGCGAAAGTTGTTTTAGGAAAAAAGAAAGATGGAGTTTGGGATTTTAAAGATGTTTTAAAACTTCCATACGTTCATAGATTTGATATTTATTCAATTGAAAATGTTAATTATTTTATATGTGCAACTCTCGCAAAAGACAAAAAGAACAAAGAAGATTGGAGTACGCCAGGTGCTATATATGTTGGTGAGTTATCAGAAGATTTAGAAAGAATTGTGAATTTAAAAATTCTCAAAGATGGAATGTTTAAAAATCATGGTTATTGTAGAGATTATGATGACGGAAAAATTTTAGGATATTTTGGTTGTGATGATGGGATTTATAAAGTTACGCCACCTTATTCTAAAGCTGAAGATTGGAAGATTGAAAAAGTTTTTAGTGGTTGCATAAGTGAGATTGCAGTAATTGATATAGATATGGATGGTGAAAAAGAATTTATGACTATAGAGCCATTTCATGGAGATTCAATTTATATTTACAAAAAAATTAATGGAAAATATGAAAGAGTTTATAGATACAATAACGAAATAAATTTTGCTCATTCATTGATTGCAGGAAATCTTAGAGGTACGCCTACTTTTATAGCTGGAGTGAGAAGAAATGATTCCGAACTTTTTTGTGTTCAACATAGAGAAGGAGAATTTATTACTGAAATTATAGATACTGGTGGCGGGCCAGCAAATTTGTTTTTGGTTAACGAAGGACATAGAGATTTAATTTTAAGCGCAAATCATACTTCAAACGAGGCAATTGTTTATATCATAACTGATTAGAGGTGATGAAGTTGTATATTGAAAAACTTAGAAGAGAAGTATTTGAAGCGAATTTGCTTTTGCCTAAAAATGATCTCGTAGTTTTAACTTGGGGTAATGTTTCTGGAATTGATAGAGATAATGGAATAATTGCAATAAAACCAAGTGGAGTAGAGTATGATTCCATGAGAGAAGAAGATATAGTTATATGTGATTTAGAAGGAAATGTTATTCAAGGAAAACTTAAACCTAGTTCTGATTTAATGACTCACGTAGAATTGTATAAAAATTTTAAAGAAATTAGAGGCGTTGTTCACACTCATTCGTTATGGGCAACTTCTTGGGCACAAGCTGGAAAAAGTATAAATGCTTTGGGAACGACTCATGCAGATTATTTTTATGGTACAATTCATTGTACGAGAGATATGAGGCCTGAAGAAATTAAAAATGATTACGAAAGAAATACTGGAAAGGTTATAGTTGAAACTTTTATTCAAAATAATATAAATCCTAATTATGTTCCGGGAGTTTTGGTTAAGAATCATGGACCATTTTCGTGGGGGAAAAATAGTTTAGATGCTGTTAATAATTCTATTGTTTTAGAAAAGTGTGCTAATATGGCATTTATTTGTAATCAAATTTGTTGTGAAACAAATTCCATTGATTTAAATTTGCTTGACAAACATTTTATGAGAAAGCATGGTGAAAATGCTTATTATGGTCAAGGATAATTTTTAAAGTTATGAATGATTATTGTTTAGGGCAATACGAAAAAAGTATGCCTAACGATTTAGATTTGTGTGATAAATTAAAGTTAAGCAAAGAATTTGGTTTTGATTATTTAGAAATAAGTGTGGATGAAACAGATGAAAAACTTAAAAGATTAAATTGGGATTTGGAAGAAAAGAAAAATCTTGTTAAAGCGATGTTTAAAAGTGAACAATTTATAAGGACGATGTGTTTAAGTGGGCATAGGAGATTTCCTCTTGGGCATTATGATAAAAGTATTCAAGATAAATCTTTGGAGATAATGGAAAAAGCAATTTCATTGGCTAGTGATTTGGGAATTAGAATTATACAATTGGCTGGATACGATATATATTACGAAGAAGGAAATGATATTACAAAAAATATTTTTGAAAAAAATTTAGAAAAGTGTGTTTATATGGCATCGAAGAAAGGAATAGTTTTAGCTTTTGAAACTATGGAGACTTCTTTTATGGACACGATAAAAAAGTCTATGTTTTATGTAAAAAATTTAAATAGTCCATTTTTAGGAATATATCCCGATATAGGAAATTTGAAAAATGCAAGTTTAATTTATGGGCATGAGGTTAATGAAGATTTGGAATTAGGAAGAGGACATATTTTTGCGGCGCATCTTAAAGATACTTTGCCTAACATTTACAGAGAAGTTAAATTTGGAACAGGCCATACAGAATTTTTTGAGAATGTTAAGCTTTTAAAAAATATGGGAGTTAGGATGTTTACAGGAGAGTTTTGGTACACAGGAAATAGCGATTGGAAAGAAAGTTGTTTTTATTCTTGCAATTTTCTTAGAAATATTTTGGATAAAGCGTTTAATTGAAAAAATTTTAATTTTGTTATGTAAATTATGTTTGGGAATTTCATTTTAGAATTTTAATGAAGTGGTATGGTTTCATACCACTTTTTAATTGATTATTTTTTGGTGATTTGTTTTTTATATGTAAATGATGTAAAATTGTTTAGAGCATATTTGATTTTGGGAGTTGATTTTAAATGAAATTAGAAGACAAAAATTTTCATAAAATTAATAGACGTAAAAATTATGGATTTTCGTTTTTGGGATTTGTGTTTTTTGTTTTTGGGTTTATGCTTATTATACTTAAAGGATTTTCCAATGAATATGTTGATACGCAAGGAGTTTTGCATGAAAAGTTCTTTTTGTTGCCAATTGGTTTTTTGTTTATGTTTTTGGGCGTTTGCTTTTTAGTGATTGTTCTCGTAAAAAATTTGACAAAAAATTTTTATAAACAAAAATTGGGAGGAGATTAATTAATGAAAAAGTTAGCAATTGTATTAATGTTGTCTATGTCAGTAATGTTTCTTTCGGGGTGTGGAACTAAAAATAATGCGGCTGTTTCTAATGCTGTTAAAGATGAAGTGCAAACTGAAATGGTTACGGAGCCAGAAGCTTTTGATGCAGACATAAAAAATAATTCTTTAGCTATTAGTCCTGACGAAAAAATTGCGGTGGTTTCAAATAGTACTATAGATAAAATTAAAGTTTATGACATTGAGAACAAAAAGCAAATTGGTGAGCTTGATGAGTTTGTTACTCCAAGAAATATTTCTTTCTCAAAAGATGGAAAACATTTTTACGTTTCGGATAGTTCTTATGGAAGTGTTAGAGAATTCGATAGTAGGTCTTTGAATAATACAAGAAGTTTTGATTTGGAAAAAGGAGTTTTTGGATTTGTAATATCAAACAGTGGCAAGAAAATGTATGTTAACAATCAACATAATAGCACAGTTACTGTGATTAGTTTAAGGACTGGGGAGATTGAAAAAGTTATTGAAGGATTTAGTAATCCACGTCAAGGAATTGTAATAGATGATAGTGATAAATATATTTATGTTACAAATTTTAAAGGGAATGATGTGAGGGTTGTTAATACGGAAACTTTTGAAATTGAAAAAACTTTATCAGGAATACCATCTGTTAGGGGAATATCTGTTGATAAAGATAATAAATTTTTGTACGGAGCTTCAAGCAGTGAAAATTCAATTAATGTTATTGATATAAGTAGTGGTGGAGTTGTAAAAACAATTCCAGTAGGTAAGGAACCATATGGCTCTGTGCTTTCTGAGGATGGAAAAACTATATTGACTGGCGAAAAAGGAAGCAATCAAGTTAGCGTTATTGACACGGAAACTTTGGAAGTTAAGTCAGTTATTGAGGGATTAAGTGAACCTAGACAAGCTATAATTTATAGTTCTGATGAAGGAAAAGCATATGTGTTAAATTCAGATTTGAGCATTTCTATAATTGATTACGTTGAAGGAAAAATTTTAGATACAATAAAATAAGGTTTGTTTAATTGTATTCGGAAAAAATTGAAAGACTTCCTCGAGTTGGGAAGTCTTTTATTTTTCTTAAATTTCTTCTATATCTTTTAAAGTCAGTCCATTTTTATCGCACCATTTTTCATATCCACTCAAACTTGCTCCACCGATGAATTCAGCTGCTGAAGAGGGGCTTTTAAATAGTATGTCTTCTGTTAGTATGAATTCGTTGTTTATCTTGCTAGAATATTTTTCACGATTTTTATGTACACGTTCGGGGCAACTTTTTGTAAATTGCTTTGAAATAGAACTTCCTTTAAGCACCACAAATCCATCGCTTGTTCTTTTTCCAGTCGCTCTTATATCTGAATATTTAAAGTACAATAATTCATCGCAATCATTTGAAGAAGTTTCTGAACCGTTTTGAGAAGTTGACAAAGGAGAGATTAAGGGTTCAAATACTTTATGACCTAGAGTTCCAATAATTATTTTTGCGTTATCTATAAATTCTTCTAGTTCACTTTGTTTTTCTTCTGTTACATTACCAGATGTAGGTGAGTTGGAATTTTTTACGACGTATCTCTTTGCTTCACTCGCCAACTCGCAAAATCTAGTTTCAAGATAGCTTATCTCAGTTGGACCAAAAGAATTGTTGGAAGTTGTGAAAACAACAGCTTCTGTCCAATAATCTTTTTCAGAATTAGATCTATGTTCTTGCAGTCTATTTAAAATTCCTGTTCCATTTTTTCGTGAACCTGCTTGACCAATATAAACGACATTTTCATCAGTTTCTTCTATATTTCCGAAAAGAAAATAAACTCCACTTTGTTTAAGATCGACTCTTTCATTACATTTATCTAATTCCGTCCTTGGAATTTTGTAAGCTACGCCTGTCCAATTTGCTAATGTTGATTTTATGCATCCACTTGCATTTCCATCCATAAGAAATAAATTAATACTTTTACCTCGTGCCATTTAAATTCCTCCAAGAATAGATTCCAAAATAAAATATATAATAAAAACAATTTAATTACAATAAGGCTTTAAAATTTAATAGAGATGAAAAAATATTAACTAAATATGAATAAACACGGGTGAAAGTAAACAAACTAATGGCATAAATTAGTTTGTTTTTTTGTTTGGAGTTTTTGCTTTTGAAGTGATTGAATTTTGTAAGTATACTTTTGAGCATTTTTAGTTTTTCAAAATGAATCATCAATCATATTGAAGGGGAAATTTTAAATGAAATCACAAACTAATTTCACAAAGCATAATTAAGTTGTCTATAATTAGGAAA
>CALADQ010000005.1 GCA_937890765.1 uncultured Candidatus Neoarthromitus sp. | reverse complement strand
AATCTAAGAATGTAGTTTTATTAATTGCATTAAAATCAATACTAGATAAAAGTTTGTCAGATGATGCCAAAGGTAATAATGTTACTAATGCTGATGGTTCTAAAATGTTATTATTACTTGTAGTGCTTACCCAAAGAGTCTCAAACAAAGGAGGTTTTCTTCCAGTTTTGAAATTAGATAAAGTGAATCCTTCTAAGAAATTTACACCAGTTCCAGTACTAGCTGTACTACCAACATAATCACTAAAAAACGTAAAGTTCTTATTTAACGCGGTGAACTCATAATTTGTATTGGTTTTAAGTCCTTTCGTAACGTCTTTGCTCTTAATATCGAAATTTATTGCTATTTTACTAGCATCAAAATTAACATTAGAAGCTTTAGTATTATCACCTAAAGCCCTTGTTTTATTAGGCAAGTTATTAACTAAAGAATCTTCAATAATTATATTTCTAGCATAATCTATAGATGTTGGAAACATTGCTGGTCCGTTATAAACAAGTGTAACTTGCTTAGGAGTAGTTTCATCTAAATCTCTAAAAGTAAATCTTAAAGCTTGAGCTGATGGTTGCTGAGGTGGATTTTTCCCATTAGAACCACTGTTAGCTCCAAAAACTTTCCTTAATGCTCTTATTAAATGGGCTCTATGTGTTATATCTGGTATTCCTATAGGTGCACTTACTCCATATTCTAAAGTTGTAGAAGTTGTTTTCATTCCATTAATATCATCTATAGTTTCATTTGCTGCTTTAACTAAAAAGTTCCTTAAGGTATCAGTTAAATAAGTTGGAGTCGTTTGACTTTGGCTCCCATTTTTTTGATACTTATACTTCATTGAATTTTCATCAAAACTAGCTAAAACTGAAATTGTAACATTAGCATCTAATACTCCACCAGTTAGAACAAACGCCGCCTTTGCTTTACCTTGAAATTGATATCTTTGATCTATTCCACTTGCGGAAGGATTGAATTTTAAATCTACTCCACCTACTGTTGGTCCAAATTGTGAAATCGTTCCAGCTGCTTTCTTAACAGTTGTTGGAACCCTTGGATCATCTGCTATAAATCTAGGTGTTGCTACAAATACCTGAACTTCATCATCATATTCATCAAAATCTGATGATGAATCTACATCTGAAATTTCTTCATCATAGTCTGAATAATATTCAGATATTTCTTCCATATCCTGTTCATTAGAATAATATGATATCTCTTCTTCTGATTCACCATTTGACTCGTCATTTTCTTGATTTTGGACTAAGTCACTTTCATCTCCACATTCTTCTAACTCGTCTTGATTATCAGGTGCATTTTCTGTTGGAGATTGTGAAATTGAATCTTGAGTTTGCGAATCAGTTAATTGATCATCTTGTTGATGTTCATTTTGTACTAGATCTTGTTCTGGAACTTCTGTTTCAGTTTGTTCGTCATCTTGATCTTCTGGAGATTCTACCTCTGGTGCTGAATTAGTTACATTAGATGAATCTTCAACTCCTGTAGTTTCTTCCGAAGAAAGAGTTTCATCTACTTCTTTTATTTGTTCCGAATCTCCTTCTTCTTGTACATCTTCAGTCTCCTCTTGTACATCTTCAATCTCTTCTTCTACAATTTCATTTGTTTCTTCCATAGGATTTTCTTCTCCAAGTTCATTCTCAACCATTTCCTCATCTTGATTTACTTCATTTAATGTATCTAATTCTTCAGATTGTAGTTCTTCTTGGACTGGAGAATCTTCTTGCCCATCTTCAGTTGAAAAAGTTTCATAATCTAATTCATTTTCATCTAAAATATTCTTCTCTTCTTCAAAAAAATCTTGATGAGAACCACTATATATTTCTGTATGTTGTTCCATATTTTCCATGGAATTACCATTATATTTTGAATTATCTATTTCAAATTCCTTACTTTTGCTATCAAACATAATCTTACATATTTCCTTAAAAAAATTATTACTTTTATAAATAATTGTATATTTAGTGTTAAAAATTATTCCATCTTTATGAATTTTATTTCAAAAATAAAATGGAGAGATTAATAATCTGACCTCCCCATTTTCAATTTTATATTCAATTAAAATAATCTCTACTATTTATTTGTTTTCGATTTCTTTGATAAAAGAGATTTCAATGATCTACGACGTCTTAATAATTCTCCATCTTTATTAAAATTAATGTCGCTATTCTCTTTGCAAAAAATTCTTTTACTATCTTTAACAAAATTTTTTGTCGCACTATTTAAATTTTTAAAGTTTGTACAATTTCTAAATCTTTCCTTATCTACAATAATATCAATGGTATCTGGAATATTAAAAGTATTTACAACTTCCTCTTCAATTTCATGTTCATGATTTTTACTATTATCATGTTTAACTAAATATTTATCTTTATTTAAATTTTTATTCTTTTCTTTATCTGTCATAAAATTATTCCTTTAAAATTATTTTTTTCATAGTCATTTTTATATTTAGAAATAAAATTTATTCCTATTGTATTTAAATAAAAATAAAGAGAAGGCAATACATACCTTCTCTTAAATCTATTAATAACTTAAATTTAAACTCGTTACTAAATCTTTAAACTCTGGTTCATTCATCATTTCTTTTGCAATTCTAATTCTTAAATCTGCAATACTTGAAGTCTGAGATCTATATTCATCATATTTTCTTTCCCAATAAGATTGTCCATCTTCATCAGGCTCTCTATTAACTACAAGTGAATACATAGTCCTAACAAAAGCTTTCTTACTCAACTCTCTATCAACAAATTCTGGTTGAGTCATTAAATTCTCAGCTATAAATTCTGTAGCTGAAATTTCTTTACTTTCTAGTTTTCCGATCCAATAAGTCCATCCTTTAATTTCTGGCTCTCTACCTAAAGCAATTTTATAAACTCTCGAAACAAATTCCGCAACTTTTCCAGTTGGTTTTGTTTCTTCTTCTATTGTTGGAACATCGAGAGTTGTAAAACTATCTAATTTATGATTTATAGTTTTACCATTTTCAAGAGTAAATGTTACTTCTAAATCTGCATATTCAGTTTTTTGTGATAATCCATCTAGTGTTAATGTCATAGATGATTTATCCCAACTTGAATTTATTTCTTTATTTGAATTGTCAAAAACGTTAACACTTTTAATTTGAGATCTTGGCTCTCCATATAATTCGAATACTACTTTCGCACTCGTAGTACTTGGAGAAATTTTAGAAGATTTAATATCTAAATCTGATGTTCTAGGAGTGTTGATTTTTATATATTTAGAAATTTTTTCTTCCTTACCGTTCTCACCTTGATAAATAAAGTCTACCTTGTAAACAGAATTAGACTCAGGTTTCAAATTTGAAAATTTCAATTTGTTATCTTCAAATTTAAATACTACATCAGGATTATCTTTAGGATTTACAAAATCAACTCTCATAAATTTATTTTGCATATCATCCATAAATACTGGAATTTCAACACTTCTGGAATTATCTGATTTAATTTCGTCGTTTACCACAACATTAAATGCTTGATTTCCTGTTAACGGATTAACTTCTGTTTTATTATCTGTTGGTCCTGCCATATCTTTATTTAAATCCTTCAAGGCTTGTCTACTTACAGAAGTATTATTTGAAGCATCTTTATACTCCGTTTCTAAAATTACAAAACCATAATCTGTATTTGGTGATAAATTATATAAAGTCACGATATAATAGTTCTTTTTGCTATTTTTATCTTCTATTTTTTCAATTTTTGATTGTTCATTTCCCCTTAAACCGTTAATTTTAACATCTTGTACTAAATCTTGTGAATTATTTACTTCAAATATATATCTAAGAGCCGTGCTATCATTTTTTACTGAAGGTACTGTTAAACCATTTGGTAATTTAACTGTAGTACCACTAGGTTTAGATAATTGTGGCCCTTCAAATGCAGCTGTTTTAATTGGAATATCATTAATAATTACTGTTTTTGATGACTCCATAGATGTGAATGTAACTGTCTTAGTTTCAGATTCACCTATTACATTTGATGTCAACAACATTTTTGTAAATATATATGGAGTTCCTCTCTTCAATCCAACTACTTCAACACATTTTCCTTTAGAACTATCATTAGAATCTACTGGAATTAACTGAACGTTGTACTTTTCACCTCTATCATCTTCAAACTTAATATCAGTAATAGTTTCATCTATATCATTCAAAATAATATTTTTAAATTTTATACTTGTGCCTGAAATTTCTAAATTGTTGCTCGTACTAACTGGAGCAACTCTACTCGTTTGTCCTACACGCTCTCTATTCATTGATATAGTTTTAGTATTATTATCTGCTAAAAGCTTTTTCATATTTATATATACTTTATCATTAATAGTGCTAAAGTACATTTTTTCTTCACCCTTAGCTTCATTTTGGTATTCCTTATTTAATGGATTATACAATATTGAGGTGCTTCCTTGCACTTTAGTTTGTATAGAAGCAGGTTGTTTTCCTGTTTTAAAATTAGGTATCGTGAATCCAACTAACTCATCTTTATTACTTGTCGTTGTATCTGTAATTTTAAAATTAACATTGTTCTTGATTCCTAAAAATTTATATTCTGTATTAGTATAAAGTCCATGTGCTTCCTTCGGCCATGCAACTCTTATTATCATTTTCATAACTATATCTTCAGGATTTCTATTAGCACTTCTTTTAGAATTATAGGCAATTCCATTGTCAGTGTAATCTAAATCTATTACATTTTTTATATAATCTCCTAAAGATTTAGATATTTGTTCTTTATCTGGAAAAACATCCTCTGCTTTAAAGTTAAATGCTTGAACTCCTTTGTCAGATTCAAAAACTAAATTCACTTTATCATTACTTGGAGTAAATACTTGTTTTAATTTAGTAACCAACTCTTTACGTTTTGTAGTTGCTCCTGAATAATCTGCATTCGCATCTTTTCTCGCTTCTTCATAAGCCTCTTGCATTGGTTGTGCGAGTCCCTCTTTTTGTATAAAATCTCCTGATAATCTAAAACTAACTTCAACAACTCCTTGGTATCTTTGTGCACCTTGTTGAGCTTTACCAACCGCTCTAACTACTTCTATTCTTCCAGCTTCTCTTGCATTTTCAACTTTCTGAATTCCATAGCTTGTACTTTCTTCTTGTGATATAAATTCATCTGATTCATTTTGAACTGCATTTTTATCACTAGAATCTTGAGTTTGTAAAGAATTTAAATTTTCTTTTGAATCAGAATTGAAATCTTTAGTAGAATTATTTAAATTTATTTGAGAAGAATTTTCATTTTGTGAATTTAAATTATAATCCTTGTTATTGAAATTATTATCATAATTCAAATCATCATCAACTACATTTGAAAAACCATTAACGTGATTTTGCGTTTTTGAGTTTTCATAATTTTGAATTGAACCATTATCATCAAAATTAGGAGATGTACTCATTGGAACATTAGTTGATGGCATTTTATCATTTATAGTTGAATCATTAAATAAATCTTCACCATTTCCATTAACTAAATTGTTTTTAGTTGTGTTGTTTTCATCATTTGTTGAATTACTCCTACTCATCTTGTTGAAATTTTTAGTTCTATTACGAGAATCATTATTTAAATTATTTTCATCAAAGTTATTATTCAAATTATTTGAATTATCAAATTGATTTTCATTTGGCAATGAGTTAACATTAGGATTAATATCATTTCCAATAGAATTATCAATTGTATCTTCCGCATACGCAACATTTGGAAACTCTCCAATAGAATTTGGATCTAATTCTCTTACTGTTCTTTCGGAAGCTCTCTTCAAATAAGATTCTTCTTGAGCGACTTTATTATTTTTGTCTGCCTTCTTATCGCCACCATTTGAAGAGGTACATCCAGCAAACAGACTTGAGGTAATCATTAATCCAGTTAATAGAAGAGCAATTTTTTTTCTATTCATAACCTTCTTTGAACCTCCTAAAAATTAAAATAGCATTTACGAAAATAAATAATTTTAAAAATAAACATTTTATCAGTTTTTTATTAAATACTGATAAGCTTATTATTAACTTATTATTTTTTTATATTCATATTTTTTTATAAAAAAATGACTACCTTAAAAAGATAGTCATTCTAATCAATATCCAAATTCATTCAATTTTTCAACAAATTGATTTAAATCACTTCCACCTGGAACACTGACACGCTCCATTATAAAATAATGATCGTAAAATTTACCAGTCTCTGTTGATAATCCCCACTGATAACCAACATCTTGAGCAACTCTTATTATTTCCGAATTAAATGAAGAATTTGGATAAACCAAAAACAAAATTTTCTTACCTAATGTTTCCTCTAAAATTTTTTTGCTCAAATACAAAGACTTGTGAACTTTCGAAATAGGTTCATTTATAAAATCTTCATTGTAATGTCCTTGACTTTGAATATCTTGACCCGCTTTATGCATCTCTATAGATTTTCCTTTGAAACGAATCCTTTATCATTTAATTGCCTTGTTGTAACAAAAAAACTCGCTTTCAAATTTCTCTTTTTAAGTTCAGGAAAAACAACATTATAAGAACTTTTATCACCATCATCAAAAGTTAATACAAGAGATTTAGGCGGTATTTCTTCGTTATTTTGTCTTAATTCATACAATTCTTCAACAGTCAAAACATTATATCCATTTTGAACTATATAATCTAATTGATCACGAAAATCATCTATATGGACATACAAATCATCTTCAGTACTTAATTTTTTTTTGTCAGTTACATTATGATAAAGAATAATCAAAACTTCATTCTTTTTCCTTTGAGCAGCTCTATCCTTATCAACTACAGCAGGTTTAATTTCTTCATAAATTTTTTTAGCATCATAAAAAGGTTTCGCGTAATCATTAGTCAAAAGGACAACAAACAAAATTAAAAAACACATTATAAAAATTTTGCATATCCTCTTATTTTTAATCAATAAAACACATCCTTATAACGATAATATTAAATAAGCTAAATATACTATTATAATTACCAAATTTAAAATCACATAAACAAATTTATTTTTAATGTCAATATTTTTAAATATTAGCAAAATCGATACAAAAATCGTTGAAATAAAACCAAATCCTAACAAAATTTTTGTTTGAATAAATTGAGTTAAATACAAAGATTTTCCCACATATAAAAGATCTGCAATGGATATTATAAACAAATTAAACATATTGCTTCCAATAATATTTCCCACAGCTAAATTGAACTTAGCTTTCTTTGCTAAAGCTACAACTGAAGTCACTTCAGGAAGCGATGTTGCAATTCCTAAAAATAATGCACCACTTAAGCTCGCTGCCAAATTTAATTTATCAGAAATTATTTCGGTCACGTAGGTTATTAAAATACTTGCTATAACAAGAAGTATACTTACTAAAATAAATCTAATACATATTTGTTTTACTGTAAGCTTGCACGTATCTTCTTCTTCATTAGAATCAACCGCATCATTTGCCATAAATTTTAGAGCTAGAAAATAAAAAATACATATAACGATAGAAATTACACTTATATTAAATAAACTAAAATCTTTAGAAAAATACACTGGAATAAATAAAATCAAATTAGAAAAAAACACAAATATGGATGTTTTAAAATGATTTCTACCAATTTTATCTTTCAAAAATAATTTTAAAAATATTATCACAACAACTGACAATGTAAACAAATTAAAGATATTACTTCCTAAAATATTTCCCATTACTAACTCAGGATTTTCCAAAATAACAACTGCAGAAATACTCGTAAACAATTCTGGAAGTGAAGTCACTGCTGCTAATACCACGCCTCCTATAAAAGCTCCTGAAATATTTGTCTTTTTATCTATTAAATCAACATAATCAGCAACTTTGATTGAAAAAGTTATAACTGCTATTGCCAAAATTATATAAATTATGAAAATCAAGTTACATTTCCCCCCATGAAAGATTTTAAATAAAAAACTAACTTATATTATAATAGTTTATATATTTTTATTCAACAGATATAAATATCTAATAAAGTTTTACGATTATTAAAACAAGTATACTTACACGGACTGTAAAACTTTGATCAAGGAGGATCTGTACTTATGTTTATAAATAAGAATTCTAATGTCAACAAAGCATTTAGTATTTTCAACGTTAGCAAAAGTTCAAACAACGCTAAGAAACACAAAAATACAAATGACTCTGATTTTAGAATTGATTGTACAATTGATGATGTCGTTGAATCACAATATATATCTAGAAATTTTCAAATAGGTCTTACTTATGTTCAAGTTGCCAAATCAACACTAAATGAAGTTAAAAATACTCTTTTTGAAATGAAAGATATTGCCGATAAATGCAAAAATGAAGACAATACTTCTTTCTGCCGAGAATCTTTAAATGTTTCATTTGGAAAGTTGTGTAAAAAGTTTAATGAAGAATCATTTAAATTAAACATCGATGTAAGAGAAAATTTATTTTATAATAGCAATAACGAGCTCGTGTTTAAAATTTTTGATTCAACTTCGTTAGAAGATTGTATATTAGTTCCTAAATTAGACTATAAAAAATTAAATTTAGGTAATATTAACATTCAAAACAGCACTGATGCAAAATATGCCGATGAAAGAATGAATGAAGTTTTAGATTATATTTTGTCGTCAGAAAAATCTATAAAAGTATCTGAAGAAAAACTTTCTAAAATCAATTTCACTGACATAATGTCAGAAAATTTATTGGCGCTAAGTAGCAATGAAAACAGCGATTCTATTAAAAATCTGATAAATCTAACAACGAAAGGTATCGTAAAAGACAATTATACTTACCATATTAAAAACATGAATAAGAAAAATATTGATGACTTACTAAAATAAATAACCTCGATTTAAAATTTAAATTGGGTTATAATTAAAAACAATTACAAAGAATAACGACCCTGTTTGAGTCATGTGCTCTTGTGGTCGTTTTCTGTTTTTTGAAATTTAATTTGTTCAATCACAAAAATATAAAGTTTGTTTGCGTAACGTTTGTTTATAGTTTAGTTAATGTTTTTATTTTTTAATCGAAATATATAGAAACAGAAATCTAAAATCTTTGGACTACGTTAACACTATAATTAAACGTTTCAACTAATAATTAAAAGGATGGTGCTATATGAAATATTGTTCAGAATGCGGAACAAAAATTAACGCCGATTCAAATATTTGTTCAGATTGCAATTGTAAAATAAAAGTTCCAAACAATTCTCCAGTTGGCAAATTGAAAACAAACAGGTCATTATTTAAATTTATATTTTTGTCAATTATCACTTTTGGAATTTATAGTATCGTTGTTTTATCTTCAGTAAGTACAGACATAGATATTATTGCAAGTAGGTATGACGGGAAAAAGACGATGCACTATTGTTTATTGCTTTTTATATTTTCTTGGCTTACTTTGGGAATTGCAACGTTTGTTTGGAACCACAAAATCTCAAATCGAATTGGCATGGAACTAACTCGCCGTAATATTCCATATGATTTTAACGCTTCAATGTTTTGGATATTTAATATTTTGGGAGCGTTAATAGTCATAGGCCCGTTTATTTATGTACACAAAATGTTAAAAGCAATGAACTTACTTGCAAAAGATTATAACATCAACGGATAAATGAGAGACACTTAAAATGTAAGTGTCTTTCGTTTTAAAAACAGAAAAGACTTTCCTAAGATGAAAAGTCCTAATCCAAATTTTAAAAATTATTTTATCTTAAAATCGACATTACTTGTTGCGGTGCTTGATTTGCTTGTGAAAGCATCGCCTGCGATGCTTGTTGAAGAACGTTAAGTTTTGTTAAATTCATCATCTCTTTCGCCATATCTACATCACGAATTCGTGATTCAGCTGCCTGTAAATTTTCTGCGGTATTATCAGTCGAAGTTATTGCATGTTCCAATCTATTTTGAATAGCACCTAAACTAGACCTCTGTTCAGAAATTTTTGTAACTGCTTTATCTACATACTCCAATGCCTCTTGTGAATCTTCATAACTTGTCAATACAATTCCACCAAGTCCAACTTCTCTACTTCTCATACTGTCAATGCTCAATCCTATAAGTTGATTTGTATTTGCCCCGACTTGAAATTCCGTTCCTTCACCCACCTTCTCTTTCGTATTCTCAAAATTAATAGTGTAATCTGTCATATTTTCAAAGTCAATAGTACGAAAATTTATTTCAACTCCGTACAATTTTACACTACAATCTTTTTTATAATCATTTATTGTGGCTTTATCAACTTCATAAGTTTTGGGATTAAATGTTGCTCTATCAATTAGTGAGAGATCAACTTTATTTCCATTTATTTTAACTTCCAAAGAAAAATTTCCTTCTCCTAATTTATTAAGTTCGTTTTTATTTCTATCTTCAAATGCTCCTATAAATGTAGCTGCATTTCCACCACCATCATCAAAGTTTTTAGCTTCGTATATATTTCCAGATAATTTTCCATTTAAAACAGTTATACCATTAAATTCAGTTTTGTCTCCTATTCTGTCCATTTCCTTTTTTAATTTTTGAAATTCTGTGTCAATAAGTTTTCTATCTTCATCGCTGTAAGTTCCATTCGAAGATTGAATTGCCAATTCTCTCATTCTTTGTAATAGGGAATGACTTTCAACTAATGCACCTTCCGCCGTTTGTATCATAGAAATTCCATCTTGACCATTTCGTGAAGCTTGTTTAAGTCCTCTTATTTGAGAACGCATTTTTTCAGAAATAGCAAGACCTGCTGCATCATCTGAAGCTTTAACTATTCTCAATCCTGAACTAAGTTTTTCCATAGACTTACCTTGAGAAACAACAGAACTACAAATATTTCTATGTGCATTCATCGCATTCAAATTATGATTAATTATCATAGAAGCTCCTCCCTAATATAAATAGAAAATTTGACCAATCGGATGTTGTAAAACTATTATAAATTAATTTTCAAAAATTATAAACTTACTTTAATTTAGCGAAATCCTTATTCGATTAAGAGCTTCTTTTATCATTTCACGTGGATAAGCCATGTTAATAGCAATTTTACCTTGAAGACTTCCTTCAATCTCTTCACCAAATTTTAAAGTGAGCTTACCATTTTTTAAAATTCTATATTCCAATTCCTCTGGCATGTATCCATATTTAGATAAATCTATAAAAGCTAAACTTCCACTTTCAGGTTTCTCCAATTTGAGATTGCCAGCAAATATTTTTTCAAGATATTTATCAAATAAATCGAAATTAGAATTAATGTATTCTTTCAATTTTTTTATCCAAGCACCAATTCTGCTATAATATATATTGAAGATTTCCACATCGATTGCGTTAATTGCAAAACGACTATTGTCATTTAATTGCACTTTCATAAAGTCTCTAAATTTTTTATTGTTAATGACTAAATTTCCCATTGTGCTATCCATAAGATTCAAAATCTTGCAAGGACTCAAATAAGTTATAATGTTGCTACTGTTTCCTAAAGCTTTAGAAATTGGAACGTATTTAATCCCATCTCTGGTTAATTCATATCCCTCTTCAATACTTAATATCCACAAATTATTTTTTCGCGCAATCTTTCCAAGCTTAATTAATTCTTCTTCTGTAAAACATCTTCCTGAAGGATAATGAGGATTACTTATTACTAAAACTTTTGCGTTCGCACAATATTCTTCCAACAAATCAAAATCCAATTCTACTTTATCATTTTCATAAGACAAAGGGATTGAAATTAAATTTCTGCTTGAAGCTAAAATTTTATATCGCAAAATTTTTTCCAAAGGAGAAAGAACTATAACATTGTCATTCACCTTAGTTAAAGATTCAAATATTAACGTGTATGCAATTTCATCACTTGGAACATACTGAATATTTTCTGGTTCGATTTCCCATTCATATTCACGCATATAGTGAGCCGACATTAAAGTTTTGTAAGATTCCTTATCATAATATCCTCCATTAATTTGTTGCTCAAACAAATTATAATTTTGAAGAACAAACATAACTGACTTCGGACTTAAAAAATACATTTTTTCAATTTCGTGCATTATCAAATCGTATTTACTCGTATCTAAATTTGAATATTGATAATTATACTTTTTTTTAAGAGATTCCATTTCATCACCTTCCACACATTAATTTTCACTTTTTTTATTTTCTTCCTTAACATTATCTGAATTATAATAATCCTGGTTGCTTTCTAAAATTTTTATATCAATGTCATCAGTGAAGTGAAATTTATTTATAACTCCATTCAATCGTCCTGTGGTATCTTTGTTATCGTTTATGAATTTTTTAAGCTTATCAATTTTTTCAACGATTTGGAAATTTTTATCGGAAATATTTGAAAGTCCAATAGTTCCAGTGTTAACTGTCGTAGAAATTTCCATTATAGAACCAACTATAGTTTCAACTGCATCACTAACTTTATTTGAAATGTTCAAAAAGTCTTTCATGAACTCATTAATTTTGAAAGTATCGTTTCTATATTCTTCACTGCTATTTATAAAACTGTCATAATCCAAAATTATTTTGTTATCTATAAAATCTAAAATTTGTCTTGAACTCATTGTAAGACTTTCAATAGATGTATTAACATTTTGTGCAATGTCCTTTATATTATTTGCCGTTACAGAACTTTCTTCTGCAAGAGTACGAATTTCTTCCGCAACAACAGCAAAACCTTTTCCAGCTTCGCCAGCTCTCGCTGCTTCAATGGCTGCATTTAACGCCAATAAATTAGTTTGACTAGCTATGCTAAGAATTGATTCTGTAAGAGTATTGATTTCGTCAACGGCCTTCGACTTTTTAATTGCGCCCTCAAGGTCATTTTTAACATTTTCATAAATCTCAATCGCCTTATCTTTTGAAGTCATTATGTTTGATTTAATTAAATTTGTTCTTCTTGAAATATCTTGAGTACTGTCATAACCTTTTTCTGCATTTGTCTTTATGTTAAACATTTCATCATTAATAACTTTTGAAGAAGCAGTTATTTCTTGAAGAGTAGCATTAGTTTGTTCCATACCTGCATACAAATTATCTGTTTCAGATGAAGTTATCATTGTTGAATCTTTAAGCTCCATAGACAATAATTCTATATCATTGAATTTAGAATTAAGCTCTATCGTCATAAGCTTTATAATTTTTATAATGTCTCTAAAACCCAATCGCATTTTAACAATGTTGTTAAACAAACTTGTAAGCTCATCTTTTGTATTCTTTTTCGCTCTAAAATTATCCATTAAATTAAATTGAGCAGTTTTCTCAATAAGGTCTTCTATTATAAAAATTGGTTTTATAACTATCAATTTCAGAGTAAACAAAAAAATAAAAACCATGAAAATCAAAAACACCATGAACATAGCACTTAAAAACAATCTATCATTTGAGAATTGAGACAATAAAGATTTTTCTGTAACAAAATAAGAAATCTTCCAATTAAAATTTGCCATATAATACGTAATCATTTTAAAATTCTTACGCCCAATTTTTATATTGTTTGCATACAAAAGATTCCCAACATCAACCTTAGATATGTTTGTCAATAAATCTTCGCTTTCAACATAATCACCATTTTTATTTTTGAATTCAGAATAAATAACTTGCTTATCATAATTATAAATTTCAACATAATTATCATAAGTAATATCAATCTTCATATCTTCTATAATTTTTTGTATCGTATCAATTCCAATTAATCCAATTAAATATCCAATATCTTCATCTCTATAATCTTTCAGTTTTATAGTTAAAACAATTTGTGGTACATTTTTAGACGTGTTAAAATACGAAATAAAATTATAATCTCTTCCCATTGCAAGTTGATGTATCGAATCAGAAAACTCTTTTATATTTTTTGACTCAACATTTTTATCTGAAGAAACTTCTATAAATCCCTTGCTATTAACAAGAGTTAAACCATTAATAATTCCCTGTTGTAAAATTTCATATGAATTCATAACAGAATAAGCATTGTCCTTGCTAATGTTTTTATGTTCAGGAGAAATATAATTTTGCGTTAATAAATCCTGTACACTTGGAACTGTACCAATAAGTTGCAAATCTAAAGCAAGATCAACCAAATTTCTTTCCAACTGAATTGACGTTACTTGAACTTTTCCCTTTAACTCATCAATCCTTCTATCAACGTACCTCTTTTCTATTACAGTAGTTCCAAAAGAATATACAAATATCCCCCCTATAAAAACAACTAAACAAAATAACATTACTTTTAATTTAAGTGTCATATTAAAAAACATTCACTTCCCTCAAAACGCAATTAATATATTGAATAGTATTTGTTATTTTTATTTATTTAAAACATCAAATTTCTATATTTTTTTATATTTTATAGGGTAAAAAATTAAAAAAAAGTAAGTAACTACAAAAATAGTAATCACTTACCGTTAAAAACATCATTAATAACTTGAGAAATATACTTAAACTTTCTCAATTCTATATTTTTAAAATTAAGATTAGAATAATCTTCACCTTCTGGAACATATGCTCTAGAAAATCCTATTCTATCAACTTCTTTTAATCTTAATTTAATAGATGGAACTCTTTTTATCTCTCCAGTTAATCCAACATCTCCTATAAATACGTATCCATTATCTATTGACTTATTCTTTAATGAAGAAACAATGCTAATAATAATAGCTAAATTCACACATTGCTCCCTTAATTTTAAACCACCTGTAGCTTTTATAACTACATTTTTATCTATTAATTTTAAATTTCCCCTTTGTTCCAAAACAGAAATTAATATATTTAATTGATCTTTATTCAAACAATCAGCAATTCTAGATGGATACATTGACATGGTACTTGAAACTAAACTTTCTATTTCAACTATTATACATCTATTTCCCTCTTTTATCACACTAAGACTACTTCCAAAAACTTGTTCAGAACTATCTCTTCTTGTCATAAAAAACTGAGAAGGATTATCTATTGATATCATACCTTTTTCTGTCATGGTAAAAAATCCAACCTCACCAGTACTACCAAATCTATTTTTGGAACAAATCAAATAACGCAATTCTTCTAAATTATCTCCTTCAATTATCAAAACACAATCAACCAAATGTTCAAGTGCTCTAACACCTGCAAGCTCTTCTTCTTTGGTCATTTGTCCAACAATCATAACCGCTCTCGGTCTATTAAAATCTTTTGCTATTTTCAAAAGTTCGTTTGCACACTCCATAGTCTGAATGGGTGAACCTGGCCTTGATGAATATTCTTCTAAAACAAAAGTTTGTATGCTATCAACAATTATAAAATCTGGATCTATCTCATTTATAACATTTAAAACATTATTCATCGAAACATCTGAATAAATCCAAATATTTTCTTGCATTCCATCATCTAAAATTCTTTCAGCTCTTTTCTTTATTTGACTTTCACTTTCTTCTCCTGAAGCATATAAAACTTTGTATCCTTTACTAGCTATATCGTAAGCTACTTGGAGTAATAAAGTTGATTTTCCAGCTCCTGGCTTAGCTGCAAGTATAGTTATTGAATCCTTTACAATTCCACCGCCAACAACTCTATTAAATTCCATTAAATTAGTTATAATTCTATCGCTATTAATGACTTTTATTTCTGAAAGTTTTTGTGCTTTATTTAAATTTTTCTCTCTTCTCGTATGAGGATTTTTAGAATTTCCTTTTTTCAAAACTTCAGATTCCACAAAAGAATTCCAAGTATTACAATTAGGACAACGACCTATCCATTTAGCTTGCTCAAATTTACAATTCGAACAAATATATATAACTTTAGTTTTCAAATTTACCTCCACCAAATAACAAAAGGTAAATTAATTATATCATTTAAAAATTTATTTTCTACATTTCTATAACTTCTCTGCTTCCCAAAATTTTATGTTTCATATAAAAAGCTGTAGGAACAGATATGTTTACATTTTTTGCAGCTCTTCTTATAGTATTTTCATTGCTAACTTCTTTAACGCACAATTGTATTTTCTCAAAAGAAAGTTTTGCATTGTGAAAAATCGTGTTGGTTGTATCAGAGAAAGTTTTTCTACAATCTTTGCATCTAAATCTCTCTTTAGTAACTCCGTCTTTGTATTTTGTATATTTTTGATGTCTTGATATTAAATTGCTATTGCAATAAGGACATCTTCTATTATTACTTTTATCATTTATTATTTTCAAAAGTGAAATTATTTCTTTCCTGCTTAAAATAATATCGTCATTATTTTTAAAAACATTTATTAACGCATCGTAATCTATTCTGTTTGTATTTTTTAAATAATTTATAATGTCTTCTTTTGTTTTAATAAATTCACTGCTCTGCTCAAATTTAATAATTTTTGCGTTATTATCCATACCGAAACAACCCCCGTAGTCATATTTATTTGTCATTATTTCATCTTTAAAATAATTTATACAACGACATCATAAAAATTTTTTTAAAATTTTTACCTCAATATTTCAAAAACGTTTCTTATATTTAACAACCCATATCCCCAATATTTATTTGGGAAAACATAACTTCGTGGTAAAGTAGCCGCACTTACTAAAAGCCAAATCATAAGCGAAGCGTTTAATTGAATAATATTTTTTTGGACGATTCCCCACTCTAAAATCAAAGCAATTCCACCTGTTGCAACTGCAGCAGAAACAGAACTTCCACTTATTACTCTTTCAGTTCCATTTTTTCCTGTAGTCAAAATATCTATTCCACCTGTTGCAATAATTGGTGAAACTCTTCCATCTAATGTGTAACCTTGTCCAGATTCAGCAACTATTGATGTATAATTTTGATTATAATATGCAGTTGAAATTGCCAAACGAGAAGTAGCAGGAGAGGTTACTGTGTTGTTTGAACTTGAATTTAAAAATTTTGTTTCTTGTCTCAAAAATTCTCTTAGCCCAAGATAAGCATTATATTTTAAAATTCTAGAGTCTTCAGAAACTAAAATTATTTGCCACAACCCTTGCTTTAAATCTTCAAAAAATAATTCTATATATTGAACCATCTCTATTGAATTTTTTTCTATGGTGCACATGACCCTCATTTTTGTAAGCTCAAACAAAAATTTATAATTTAAAACACTTCCAAAGCTCAAATTAAATTTATTAGTTCTTTCACCTGAAGGAGAAACAACAATTAATGATGCTTTTGCAAAATTTTCAATGTACAAATCAATAATTAATTTTCTTTGTCCTTTGTCTACAAAAAGTTCTATCACTCCCTCATCTCCTATTTTTTCAACAATTCCAGTTGTGTGAATTTGTTTATTAGCTTGATTACCAGAAGGAACAACCACAATAAACCCTGTACTTTCTGAGTATTTCGTTATTTGATTTCCTATTATAGTGTTTCCTGAATGATCACCACCATTTGTTTGAAGAGGTATCAAAACGACCATGGGCTTGTTATATTTTGATTTTAATTTTTTTAAATACCTTAATGCTAAATAAATAGGAAGCTCATTATATATTGGAATATCATTGATTTCAAAATCTAGATATTCCCTAAACTCGTTTGAAATTTCTCTTAGTTTTACAATTGCAAGATTGCTACTTGGCGCACCTCCTTTTACATTTCCATTTCCTGCTCCGCTAGTTATTCCCGCCATCGATGTTCCATGTCCAACAGTATCACGTGAAGGAACAATCGTGTATGGATCTCCACCATTTTCTTTAAGTTTTATAGCGTTGTTAATTTGTTCTCTTTTATAAACTTTTCCAAAAAGAACTTCACCATTTGAATTATCATCTTTAATTGTTTGGTCCCAAATTTCTAAAATTCTAGTTTCGCCAAGTTCATCCATAAATTCTTTGTTCAAATAATCAATTCCCGTATCAATAATTCCAACGATAACATCACGCCCCGTTAAATTTAAATATTCATTATTCTGCGTTTGATAAATTCCACTGTCAGTAAGTGGAGAAACACTTTCAATGCAAGACGAATAAAAATATGTTTTTTTAATCAATATGTTTTCACTTAGGAGATACTCCGCTTCCAATTCTTTTATTTCATCTATTGGAATTGAAATGATTGAAATAATTTCATCATCGGTTTGACTTTCCAACGGATAAATGCAAATGCTTGAATTCTTTTGTTCAAAATTTTTATCTACAACTCCTATGAACTCAGCTTTAGTTGGGTCGTCAAAAACATTTAAAGGACAGATTTTCCATTTCACCATATCGAAGTTAAATAAATTTAAATCTTCTCTTTCATCAAAATTATTTTTTGCATCGCTCAAAACATTTGCAATTGTTTCGTCAATGTCATTTAAACTTCTTGATGCACAAACGAAACCATATCCATACGAATTATTTGGATAATTTATATTTCTCAATCGCGTTGCACCTCTAACTAAAAAATATTTTATAACTTCGCCATACAAATTTGGTTTATTGTTTTTAACGATTCCCCACTCCATTAACAACCCACATATTCCTGAAACAATTGGAGCAGAAAAACTTGTACCTGAAACTGTTGAAACTCTTCCACCTGGATTAATTACCCTAACTTCTTCTCCTGGAGCTAAGACATCTGGTTTAACGTTAGAGTAACATGAAGTAAGCTCTCCCCTCCCCGAAAAAATAGAAACAGTTTCCGTTCTATAATTGTAACTTCCAACTGAAATAACATTAAAAACTGTTGCGGGAGAACCGAGGGTGTTGTTATTATCTGGATCTAAAAATCTCGTTTTATTTCCTATTGATTCTGTTATTGGGAGCCACATATCGTATTTTGTTTCGTATCCGTTTGCTAAACTTAATTTTATATTCCAAATTCCTTGCTCTACATATTCATTTCTGTCAGAATTTAAAATTATTTGTATATCTCCTTGCATGTTGTAATTATTTGGACCTGTGAAAAGTATTGTAATCGAATTGCCACCAAGTTTTATAACTTGAGTTCCCTCCAAAATTTTTAAATTTTGAGTGCTTCCCGTTTTGGGAGAATTGACGCTTATATAAATATCACTCAAAATACATTTGTATAGGGAAATGGGAATGGATTTGTGTTCACCTGTAATTTCTATGTTCACTTCTTCGCCTAACTCTGTTATGATTCCGCTTTTATGATGAGCCGCTCCTCCTTCATTTCCAGCAGAAACTACAACAGATATATTTTTGTTCATAGCAAAATTGCTTACGTAATCATCCAAAATACTTTTTCCTGTGTGAGCTCCAAAGTTTGTGCTAAAACTTAAATTTACAACCAAAGGGAATCCATGCTCTTTTTGTTTTTTCTCCAAAAAATCCAAAGACTTCATGATTGTATGAAAAAGAGTTTGAGTTGAATCTATATCCGAAGTTGTGTTAACGCTAATTATTTCACTTTTAGGTGCAACGCCGTACAAATTTTTTTCAATTTTCCCACCCGCACAAGCTAGAGATGCAACATTTGTTCCATGTCCTTTCAAATCTGTTTCGCTTACAATTTCCAAAGGATTTTCTGAATTTAGAGCTCTATTAATTTCTTCAGAGTTGTACAAAATATTTTTGTTTGGATTGTAAATATATTTAATACGTGTGGTTCCATCTTCATTTCTAAAAGCATCTAATGTGTAATCAATTCCCGTATCTATAAACGCAATTACAACGCCTTGGCCTGTTAAATTTTTTGAATTGGAAAGCTCGAGAGTGCAAGAATTGAAATTTGAATTTATATCTTGAAAATTTATTGGGTAAGAAAAATCAAAATTAAATTGTCCATTTAATTCATTTTGTATTTTGGGAATCAAATCTAATTGATTTATGAAAAGATATAGTACGCCAAAATTTTCTCCATAAAAATCATTTTCTATTTTTTCACGATTAAGTATGTTTAAAAGCTCGTCTTTATTTTTAACTTTATAAATTATAGGAATTTTATCAACCACGTTAAATTTATTTGAAATCATATTTTTGTAAATCAATTCTCTTTCGTAAATGGATTCTTTATCTAAAATCAATTTTAAAATTTCATTCATTAATTTCTACCATTAATTAATCTCATTAAATAAACTATATGTTTAAATTATTATTAGTTACTAAATTTCTTTACAAAATAAAAAAGACTACAAAATTTGCAGTCTTTTAGATTTATTATTTAGAATTGATAAATTTTTTAAAATAGCATCGTTAAAAATAATTTTAAACTCATCGCTTTTCATCATTTCGTTAATTACAATTTTAATCGAATCAAATTGGCTGTTCTCTTTTTGAAACTCACGAAAATTATTTAACCAATAATTTAATCCATATTCATCGGGAACTCTGTTAAATATAATGTCGTAAGTTTTTATTATAATTAAAACGTCATCTTTAACACCAAAATCAAATTTATCAATCACCGTCAAAAATTTTTTAAATTTTTCAACGTCGGTAACAAACAAAATTTTAAAATAATCAACGCAATCTTTGTTTAAATCTTTGTAAAAATCCATAACGAATTCATCGCACGAAATTTGAAAATCTTCTAAAAAATTATATTTTACATCAAATCTATTTTCTTTGACAGAATTATCATTATTTTCCCGCATTGTCTTAAGACTTTTTACAAAAATTTTCTTCTCAATGCCCTCATCTAAATAAGTTACGGTAAAATTTTCATACAAAGTATTCGGCTCTAAACCACCTATAAAAATTTTCCCATCAATAAAATCAACAAAAGCATTTGGTATATCGACTTTCAAAACATTTCTAGAACTTAATCTATCTTTAAAACCTTCATTCAAGAATAATTCCGCATTAGTTTGAAATACTTTAGTCATGTTCAATTCATCGTAATCCATAACGTAAAATCTATCTTTAAAATTCACATTTAACTTTCCATCTTTTTCAAAATTCGCATAAACATCTTTATAACGTGTGGATGCAGGAATTTCTATTTCGTTTAATCGAAGGTTGTCCACTCTAATTTTAAATTCTTCCGATTTAATCATCTCTTCTAAAATCATCATGTATGCGTCATAATCTCTAATAAAAAATCTCTGCTTGTAGTCGTGAAACTTTGAAACATATAAAGACAAATTTTCTTTAGAGGCTTTGTTCAAGAAAACAGCATAATACATTTTATCAATAAAATCTTCAGGACACGCAGACCCAAAACCAAATTTCGGATGCTGAACAATTCTATAAACAAATTCTTCTGGCGTAACTTCCCTTTTCAAAATTTTATGTTGCCACAAATAAAAATCTAGCGGACGAATAAATCTTTTTAAAGAATGTTGCAAAGTTTGAATAACGAATTGATCAACTTGATTTTGAGTTTTAAGAGTTTTAAAATTCTTTATTTGCAAAACATATTTTTCTCCATCTCTCGACATCGCATTTACAAATAACGAATCATATAAAAAATCTGGAATCAATCCAAAAATTTTTAATTCTCCATCGTCGTAACTAATGCTGTAACCATTTAACGAATTAAAGCTAACAGCGTTTTCCAAAAATTCAGAATCAAAATATTCTGATTTAATAGCAATAAATGTATCTGTGATATTCGCACTATTTATTTCTTTAGCTGTAAAAACATAATCAACATAATCATCACTATTTTTAAACAAAGACTCCATGCTTAATTTTTCAAATGCACTCGCACGATAAACAAACTCATGTGAATTAAAAGTGCATATGTAAAACAACATCATCGCAAAAAAAAAACCCGAATTTTTGAAAACATTCAAAAAACTTTTCAAGTAATCAACTCCTTTCTCCTACTTTGTCTAATTTAAATATCATAATAAAATCAAAATAAATTTACAATAAACTTTATATTTTTTCTTTAATATCTTATCAAAAATAATAAAATTTTCCACTATTTACAACATTTAAAATTTAAATTGAAAAATATTTTTTCTAACAAAATTTATGGGCTTGCCTTAACAAGGACAAACCCAAAATTTTATAAACCTAATTGAGCAACTCTCTCTTTAAACTCATTTTCATTTACCATCGCATCAACAATTATAACCATAGATGTAGAAGTTCCATATCCATTTTTAATTAATTCATCGTACTTCTTAGTCCAAAATCTTAATCCTTCTGAATCAGATTTTCTATTTACTATAACTGAATACAATGCATCTATCATACCTTCAGTTGTTGAATATCTATTTATAAATTCTTTTTCATTAACCAAGTTTCTCACAAACTCTGATGGAGTAATCTTTTTGTTTTTAATTTGACTTGTCCAATAAGCATAACCAACTTCATCTGGCAATCTATTTAATGAATAATAGTACACATCCTTAACAAATTGTAAAAGTTTAGTTTCAGCTTTTGCAGTTTTAAAATTACTTACTTTAACATTTCTAGCTTTTCCATTTTTATCTACATAGCTAACGATCAAATTATTATATTCTTTTTCTGGAACCAATCCTTCTAATTTAATTTTTCCATCAACAAAACTAGCAGTAACACCTTCTATATTTGTTTTAAAATCTTTACCATCTTTTAAACTGTTTGATAAATTTGAATTTCCAACATATATATCTGCTGTTATATCTTTTATAGTTGATTTATTTATGTCAGAAGAAGTTATTGTTCCAGACAAATTAGAGCTTTCTGGTTTTGAAGAACCACTTCCACCTGAAATCACTCCATTAGAAGTACTTCCATTAACATCAAGAGTTGTAAATTGTCCTACATAAATTCTTTTTCCATTCTTGTCAAAAAACTCAAAATCATATTTAGTATTTGGTACAAGAGCATCCACAGATAAACGTAAATGGTTAGCATTTATTCCTTTTATCTCTTTGCCGTTGCTTAATCTTAAAGTCAAATCATAATCTTGCGTATTAATATTCCCATGGTCTATAACAAACACTGCACTATTAGATGTTATGTTGCTAACTCTAACATCAAAATTACCTAAAACTTTAGTTCTAAAAGTTTTTTCTGCTGTGATAGGAACTCTATTTACATCCAATAATCTAACCATATAATTTGAATTTGGTTTAAGTTTATCAAATAAATTACCTTGGACTGTTGAATCTTTTATTAAAATTTCTTGTGGCTTTGCATTACTTCCTACTTCTGATAATTCAATAGTCAATGGATAAAGTCTAGGATTTAAATTTCCATGAGCTATGTTTACATAAGCTGCTGAACTTGTAACGTCTATATCGGCAACGCTAATATCCGCTACTCCTTTAACAGAAGTTGTTACTATTAATTCAGGCAATCTAACAACATATTTATTTGCAGTACCTTTAGCTACAACATTTTTATCGTATAAAACTACTTCTTGAGCTTTAATTGTATAAGAAGTATTTGGAGTTAATCCAGTGAAAGAATGTGTAACTGTTCCATCAACAACTTCTTTACTAATTTGTTGACCATCACCAAGTGTAAAATCAATTTGTCCATTTAACTGTGCTAAATCTTTGTTAGCTCCTTCAACAATTTTAAAAGTCAAATCAAATCCACTATCAGTTATTTTAGTTGCTTCTAGTGATGATTCTTGTACAGTAGCTGATGACAAGCTTGAATTGTCAAAAGAATTTTGGCTAAGAGTTACTTTGGCTTTCATCGCTGATGAAAAATCTTTGAATAAAACTCCTCCATTTACTTTATTGCTCATAAAATTAAGAACATTTGCTGTTCCTGTTAAAGCTGTTTGCTCAATGGAAACTATAGGAAGTTTTTCTGTTGTCTTTTCAGACATATTTTCAAACACAGAATCTGATATTCCTAGTGAAGTTTCACCAATAATTCTAAACATTTCATCTTTCTTATCCGCTGCTCTCTTGAAGTGTAAATCTGAAATGCTAAGATTCATTCTCTTAGTTCCTTGAACTGTAATTGTATTTACATCAAATCGTCCAGTGGCAGAAAATACAATTTGTAATTGTCTTTTTTGTCCTAATCCTACAGCTATTTGTTCAGTTAACTCAACTGGAACTGATATTTCCAATTGTTTTAAAGTATCATCTGCAAGAATAGTTTCTAAATTTGCTTTGTTATTAGCATCTATTTTAATAAAACCATCTACAACTCCAGTTCCTATTTGAGGTGCTTGAGCTCCTGCTTGAGTTCCAGTAGTAGTTGCAAAAGAAGCTTGTCCTTTTGATGCGAATCCTAATACAAATGAGGACATAACAACACCAAGCAATAATTTTGATAATTTTCTCCTCAACATAAATATCTCTCCTTCTAAACTTAATTCATATACAAATTTTCAAAGTGCAAGTAATTCTTTGCTGTCCTTGTGGACAATTCTAATACAAATGTTATTATTTTGCAACTATTTTTTTATTTTTTGTTATTATTTTGAATTATTTATCTATATTTTGTTTTTAGTTTGTAATTTAGTTAGCTATTTTGTAAATTTTAGTTATACCTTTAAATAAAATTTTCACAGTAAAAATTAATTTAATTCCTTAAAATGATGATTTTAAAAACAAAAATTAAGAGATTGCTTTCGCAACCTCTTAAAATAATTTTAAATTTTAATCCACTATGTTAATTGGATTTCCATTTATAAAACTTTTTAGGTTTTCAATAAATATGTCGATTAATCTCATTCGTGTTTCGTAAGGGCACCATCCATAATGAGGAGTTATTATACAATTTTTTAAACCTAACAAAATATTTTTGTCGACCATAGGCTCAACAGAAACAACATCTAAAAGTGCATATCCAACTTTTCCACTGATTAAAGCATCCCTCAAATCAACCTCATTTATAAGCTGTCCCCTACTAGAATTTACAATTACAACTCCATCTTTCATTTCGCTAATGGTGTTTTTATTTATAATTTCTTTCGTGTCATCTGTGAGAGGACAATGCAACGAAATTATGTCACTATTTTTTAGTAGTTCACTTTTAGATACAAATTTTATATTTTCAGTATCTTTATAATGAGTTCTAGTGCAAACCAAAACTTTCATATCAAAAGCTTCTGCAATTTTAGCAACTTTTTTTCCTATGTTGCCGTATCCAAAAATCCCAATTGTTTTATTTGCAATTTCACAAACTCCTGTATCATAAAAACAAAAATCTTTTGAATTTATCCAATTTCCACGTTGAACCATTTTGTTATGCTCTCCAACTTTTCTAAAAATTTCAAACAAAAATGCAAAAACAAGTTCAGACACTGCATTTGTAGAATAATCTGGCGAATTAGTAACAACAATATTTTTTTGTTTGCAAAATTCATAATCGATGTGATTGTATCCCGTTGCCATTGAACCAATGTATTCTAAATTTTCACACTTCTCAATTACATCTTTTGTTATTTTAGTTTTACAAGTTAGGACATAATTTGCATCTTTTATTCTCTCAAGAATTTCTTCACTCTCTGTTCTTTCGTATAATTCAATTTTGTCAACAAAATCATTTAAAATATTCCAATTAAAATTTCCAGAACTAACTGTAAAATAATCCAACACAACTAATTTTTTCATAATCAAACACCTCCAATTAGAATAATAACACAGTTATGTAAAACAAAAATTTAAAAATTAAGTTTCAAAAAACAAATTAAAATAATTTAATTTTCATATAAAAATTTTAAAAACAAATACGAAATATCAATTGTGGGCGTATTTGAAATTTATAGAATTTAAGTATTAAAAAATAATTAATATTGTATGTTAATTATTAATATCTTATAATTTGTATTATAGCATTATAGAATTTTTGTGATTGAAATTCCGAATATGGTTGACATGTTGTAAAGTTTAAAGGTAAGTATTATATTTTTGATTCATATTTAGACGATGTTTGTGACAACTTGTTACAGTAATTTTTAATTATGCTATGTTTAATTTTCTGATTTAAAAAATTCGAATAAAATTTTTTCATGTGTTATGAGTGACGAATTTCGATTTTTTGTTTTTCCAATATGTAAAAGTATAAAATTATTTTTGCATAATTAGACTACGAGTACAAACTGATTATAATAATTTGATTTTGCTAAGGGGGAGATTGCTATGTCGATAAAATCAAAAAAGCTTAAACTTATTGCTACAGCAACAATTGTAAGCTTATGTGCAACAGTTGTCACTACGTCTACTGAAACATCTGCTTTACCTGGAATACCACGGATTGTGAATTCTCTTAGAACTTTTTTTGGACTTAGTCCTAAAGTTCCTGAAAGAACTGCAAGTCTTGGCCCTCAAAGTCAACCTAAACCAGGATTGGGTAATAGAATCGCTGCTTGGTTTCGTGACAAATTTGGTTTACACGAAAGTAGTACTTCACTTGCTTCAACTAGGCCAACACCTCCACCTACACCGCCAATGTCATCATCAGGTTCTAGCGTTTTATTTAGAAATAAATCTGATATAGTAGTAGATAATGATCCATATGGTCAACGTCGTACTTATTCACATAAGGAATCTGCCACTCCCTCTTTTCATGGCAATTCCAATTCCAATTCTGGTTACTTAGTTAAACTCAGAAATGGACTCCATAATCTGTTAAGGCTTAAAAATAACAATGATAATGGCTCTTTACATGCAAGAAACCGTTTCTATAAAGATTACGATTCTAAGACACCTATATCAAATGGTGAAGGTGGAGCTACTGGTGGAGTTGGAATTAGCACGGATAATTTTAAAAATTCAATTTACCAAAATATTGATGCAAATGGAACTCCTATAGGAATGAGATTATGGGGAGAATTTCCTATAACAGACAATCACTCTAAACCACCACTAGTAGGCTCAGATAAATTAGTATTAAATATTATGGGAGATACAAATCCACCTTCTAGCCAACAACGCAAAAATTCTAATTACGCTGTTTTAAATTTTAACGATAATAAAGGAACTTTAGGTAGAGTTGTAAGTAGTGTCGATAAAAAAGTTGAATACTCTCCTATTGCTAAAAATGATAATGATGTTAATTACAATTTATTAGGCGCTAAACCTAAAGTTAGAACGAGTATGAATACTGGTAACGGTCCTAAAAAAGTACGCTTTAATGATTTGTCTGATTCAAGTAGTACGCCATCAACATCTAGTGGACCACTTGTACAAACATTATCTTCTCAAACAAAACACCAACCTAATGAAACTACTAACAGCATTATCGATTTAACTAAAGAACCAAAACCAGTAGTTCCACCAAAGCCTAATGTTATAAAAACTGGAAATAAAAATGACAAAAAAGTT
>CALADQ010000004.1 GCA_937890765.1 uncultured Candidatus Neoarthromitus sp. | reverse complement strand
AAAGTTGTTGTTAGCGTTTCTACTAATAAATAATTCTTTTTGTTATATCGCACCAGCCCAAAAGGTTGGTGCTTATTTTGTATAAAAATATAAATTTGAATCGATATACAGGGAGGTACGTTTATGGAGAATAAATCTAAAAATAAGGAAATTACTAAAAAGGCTATTGCTCTTGGAGCTGCTTTAGGTGTTGTTGCTGGTATTGGTGCTGGCATGACTAATGGAGAAGAAGCGCAAGCGAAAGGAAAAACTACATCACAATCAACTAGAGCTACAGAAAATAGTTCTTCTACAACAAAAAGACCTTCTTCCAATGCAAAGACGCAAGACAATAGCGCAAACACAAGAACAGAAAATACAAATCAAGAAAATCAAAACATAGAAAATGATGTTACTGATGCTACTAATGTTAAAAATGAAAATACAGAAGTTGCAGAAGCCACTGATTCAAATGAGCAAAATGAAAATTCACAATCAAATAATACATCAAGCAGACCTCCACGAAGACAATCTAGCGGACGTGGTAACAATTCAAGTGGAAGTGGAAAAAGAAGAGCTCAAACAAAAGTTTTAAGTTCTACTGAAAAAACTGAACAATCTGAAGACAAAACTGAAACGAGCAAAAGACCTCAAAAAAGCTTTAAAAGTATTGAAGACAAAAAGGAAAAATCAAGAGCGACTGCAAATAGAGGAAGAAATTCATCAACCAACACAAACAAAAATGAAAACAAAATCATAGTTAGAATTTCTACAAAATAAAAGAGCACTGTTATAGTGCTCTTTTATTTTAATAATCTATGCCCATGCTAGTCATTAATTTTTCAAACTCTTTTTCATTAATCATTCTATCGACAGTAATTTTTTTAGCTAAGAATACATCTCCACCTGAATTTTTAAGCGCATCATTATTATAAAAGTTTATCCAGAAATCTAATCCTTCTTTGTCTGGGTCTCTGTTAACGATTATAGAATACAATACTGAAATTAATTTGTCTGTGCTGTATTGCATTTCGGAAAATTCTTTTTCAGCAAACAACAAGTTAATTAAGAAATCTCGTGATGTAATAGTCTTTTCTTTAAGACGTCCAATCCAATAATGATATCCACTTTCATCTGGATCTCTTAAAAATGATCGTTTGTATACACTAAATAAAAATTCTTGAACCTCTTCTTCTGGTTCCAATTGAATGTTTTCAATATTAAATGAAATTTCTTTTCCAACTTCAACAACTATTTTAATTTCAATTCTTTCATATAATTTTCCTGGAACCAAACCTTTAAGATCTATTTCATTATTTTCGTTTAAAGATACTGTTATGCCTTCAATTCCTGAAACCATTTCCATACTCTCATTAACTTCGACGCCACCAAGATCTGGCAACGGAAATTTCAAATTATCTCCCGCACCTTCAAACTCTTCAATAGACACAGGAGTTTCAAAAATTTCTTCAGAAACCTCTGGATTCTTTTCTTCAATTGGATGTTCTGCAAAAAATTCAGTTTTACCTACTCCAAATTTATATTTTTGAGAAACTGGTTGCATAACGACCTCATACCTCTTGCCACTTGTTAAAAAATAATCCAAATTAAATGTATTTGACGAGTCGCTTCCTAAATCAATCGTATGAATTTTCTGATAAGAAGAATCTATCAATTCTGTTTCTTGATTTTCTGAAGTTCCATCTGTTTGAGGAGTAGTTTCTTCCTGAGGTGGTCGATGTAGCTCTGTTTGAGTTTGAGGTGGTGCTCCATCTTCAGAAGTTCTCGATTCATTTGAATTTGCAATTTCTTTTAAATATATTTGCAATTTATCACCTGAATCAAACGTAACGCCGTCTGGATAATTCCAATTCAAATCAAAAACTTTTTTATTTTCTCCATTTTCTTCTCTATCATAAATTAGAACTTGAGGTTGTATAGTTCGATATTCAAGTTCAAATTCTATATAAAGAATATCACTATGCTTACCATGAGGATTAAAAGAAACTAACAAATCACAATCTCTAAATGGATTTGGCAATTCAAATTCAACATCTAAAGCATCATTATTCGTTACGAAATTCACAATTGGGTTTTCTCTATAATTACTTTCATCTGGTTCTTTATAGAAAATGTCCAAATTCAAATCCATGTAATCCATAACTTCAGGTCTATTTATCAAATCAGTTTTAACCCTAATTTTATCTCCTCTAAGACTTTCAATTCTACAATTTTTAAGAACTAATGCCGTTGTTAAAAATTTTGTTTCACAATTTGGTATATCATTTCCTTTATTCAAAAATTTTATTAAAACATCATAAGACATTTTAGGCTTCAAGTAAGATAAATGAAACGTAGTAATTTCTTCAATATTTTGAGAACCATCGTAATTAAAAATTGCTATCACAGGAACTCCAAAATTTTTCTCATCTTCACCTTTTAAATATATTTCAACTAAATCATTATTCATGAATTTGTAATCTTTGGGATATTTTATATCTAACTGTGCTGAATACTCATTTATATTTTTAACGGAGCATGACGCAGTCCCCGACTTGGTTGTGAAATCAACAGTTTTTTCATATTTTGTTCCACCAATTGTATAAACTATTTTAGCTGTATAATCCATTTTCATATGACTAACTACAACCTCGCCACTTAAAATAGAATTTATTTCAGCCCCTGTTTTTGAAAACGAAGCTCCAGCTGGATAACCTCCAACAACTCTTCTCTTAACAAAAATTTCTAATTTGTCATTCTCACCAAAAGTATTATTATTAGTGTTAAGCGTCCAACTAAGTACAGCACTATTAGTTCTAACCGTATCAGCTGTGAAAGTTAAAATTTGAAATTCTGTAGTTTTTATATTTAATTCAAGGCTTTCGTCATTTAATTTTTTCTGTTCTTCTTGACTATTCTCTCCATTTTGAACTACAGTAGAACTTTTTCTTACATTTTCAAGTGAACTTTCTTCTTCCCGTTGCTCATCAGTTACTTGATGAGAATCTGATAAACCATTTTGTATTCCATCTCCAACTCCATTTGACGGAACTTCTTGTGCAGATGGTACACTAGCTCCTTCTTGTCCCTCTGCGTTATGTCCATTACTTGATGCAGTTCCTGTACTTTGTTGAATTGCTGTTTCTTCTTCTGTCTTCATTCCTGAAGGATCTTCTCCAGGTGGATCTTCTTCTCCCGGTGGGTCTTCTTCACTTGGTGGATTTTCTCCACTACCATTACCCACAATAGATGGTTTTGGAGTATCACTATCTGGTTTTGGATTTGGAGCTGGCAAAGTTGTTCCTTGAAGATCATCATTAGTAATTACCTTTTCAACAACACCATGGTAAGTTTTGAAATTAACTTGAAATTCATAATCCTTATTAGGCAATAATCCACTTAAAGTAACCACAGGAATATTATTCAAATTAATTTTTCCTTCAATTTGTGGTTGTTCTTGAACAGAAGGCGTTTCTGTATTTTGTGATTGAGGTGATGATTCCTGTGTTTGTTGTTGAGTTACATTTTCATTTGACGAACGTGGTTGAACATTTTCTCTAAGTGAATGAATATATTTTCCATAAACTATCCAATCTGTTTCATTAGTATTTTTCCCACTAGCATTCTTCTCTCTGTATTTAACTTCTATACTATCTCCTTTTTCAAAATAAACTGTTTCATCATAAAAAAATTCCAAATCAATTCCTGTAGATGTAACTTTTGTTGGTAGGACTTTTACTTTGAAGTTTTCCTGATTTTGAAGTATTGGATCATATTCATCTGGAAGAGTTGTATCTTCCTCTTGCGGTACGGTGAATAACATCGCATCATTATTTTCAAAATCTATTTTTAAATTTTGCACATTTGAATATGTTTCTTCGCCAATTTTATAAACTATTCTTATTTTATAATTTCCATTAAAAATTCCGCTTGAATCTAACGTAAGAGAATGTAAATTATTCAAATCTTTATCTTTATAATAAAATGGTTCCATTTCATCATTGTAAAAACCAAAATCACTGATGTATATGGCCAAAGAATCACCAACCAAAAACTTAAATTTAGGATCGCTCAATTCCCATTTCAAATTAATTTTTTCGTTACCGTGCTTATCTTTAAAACTAAAAACATTAAAATTATTTATTTCAAAAGGAGGTACACTAATCGAATCTTCTTTAATCTTTAAAGAAACTCCGTTTTCATAAGCTATCTCATAAATCAATTTATAATTTTTCCCCAATTTCAATTCATTAAATTCAAATTTAAAACTAGGATTAAATTTCATATCAGATATTTTTTCAGAGAAAATTTTGTTTTCATTGTCCTCATCTAACAAATACAAATTTAATATTTCTCCATTTTGGAATTTATATTTTTTATCAAAATCCAATTTCAATTTCAAAATTCTAGAATTTAAAATGGAAACATTAGAATTTATTTTGTAGTAATCATTATTTTGAACTACTTTTGTCTGAATTTTTTTATTCGAGATGTTATAGACAAGCATGATTTCATATTGGGAAGAAATTTCTTTCGCCTCAACAACTAATGAATTTTCATCAAAATTTTTGATTTCTAAATCTGGAATTGGAGAGTAATTATAATCTTTTGGTAATTTTACGTAAACTTTTATTGAATCCATATCGCTAAAATTAATATTTTTATCTGAAACCTTCCAATCAAGTTTAATTTTTTTGTTATCAACCATTTTGGATTCTAATTCGGTAATCTCAAAATTTTTAGTTTTAATTTTCTGTTTAGAAACAATTTTTATTCCATCGTTTAACTCAATTGTGCAATAAAAATTATAACTTGTATTAGGCTTCAATTTTATATCATTAAATTCAATTTTGTTTTTATAATTTTCAAGTTCATAACTATTTTTAGAGACTTTGAAACCAACTTTTTCAAAACTATCTTTAACAACAACATTTATATTTTTTATAAAAATCAAACTTCTTTTATCGTAATTCACACTTGCATTATACGAATTTATGTGAGTTTTTTTTACGTTAAACTTACTTTCAACATAGTTAAATTTCAAATTAACATACTTTCTATCCCTATTTTGTCTATCAAATAAAACAAGCTCCAAAGCATATTCGCTATTATTATTCAACTTTTCATTTACAATAAATCTATCATTAATAGGAGATAATTTTATTTCACCATTTGAATTAACATCTCTCATAATAAATTTTTCAATTTGATAATTTTCATAATTAGATTTATCAACAAAAATTTCATTAGAATCATCTTCTTCAATTATGTATATTGGAACATCAATTTTTTCTTTGGCATTAGCAACATTAAGACTAAAAAACGAAAAAATAAAGAGAAACATAGTCATGCAAACAAAACTTTCTATGAATATCCTAAGCTTTTTGTATAAAACATTCATGCTTGGCTTACCTCCAATAAAACCATTAAATTAAACAACAACTTTATATTAGTTTAAAAAATTTTTTATAATTTATTCACATATAAAAATAAAGGCAACTTTTACAAAAGTAAAAATTACCTTTAACATCTAATTTATATTTCTCAAAATTAAAGTTCCATTTCCATCTAACTTTTCTTCTCTTAAATCCATATCAGCCAATATTAAATTTGGTTTATCAAATTTTATAACATTATCTTCATTTTTATAATAAGGAGTCATTAATATGTCATAATCTTTTTCACTTAAATCATTTTTCACATATTCACTATCAAGTGCAACAACATTGCTTGAAATTCCAAACTCTTCACTTAAAAATTCTTTAAACTTTCTAGCAAACTCTATGTAGTTATCATCAAAAATCGTAACAATTTTTATAACTCTCGCATCTTCAAAATTATATTTTTCAAGTTCTTTAACAATATAATTTTTATCAAAAATATATTTTTGCAAAATCTCACCATCTAAACCATTTATGTAACGAACATCTCTAGGATCTATAACAAAATTTATAAAATTTCCTTTTCTTATTTTCCTGTTAGCTTCGTCCTCCTCATCTTCCAAACTTAAAGACACCTCAGCTATTTTGTTATCGCCATCAACTAAATTTTTTTCATCCCCTTTCTTGAATTCATCAAGATTAAAAATTAAATTTGATTCATCATTGTAAACATAATAAACATCATCAGAATCATGATGATTATTAATTTCGTTGTAAGGAATATCTAAAACAAAATCAACTTTTCCAAGTTTGTACGACGAAATTGCAAATTCACGTGTTGGAAATACCTCCAAAATAATTTCTTTGTCACTCACAAAAGAATAAACTTTTTGCTCTATTGTTTTATAATTATTTAAATGATAATATTTGTTTGGAGTCAAAACAATTTTTAAATTATCCCCTTCATCTTGATATATATTGCTTATTACGTAAGCACCCGAATAAGGTATGTAATTATAAAAATCCTGATAATTATTTAAATACTTAAAATTATTTCTTAAAGAAAACTTATCCTTTGTAAGATTCTCTAAAAATTTTTCGTTCTTCTCTTTAAGTTTTATGTACAAACAATTTCTTTTGTCTGCTTTTATTCCAACTTCATTAAAAGTAACTTTCCCATTATAAAATTCATCAACTCCAACAATTAATTTCAAATCATCATAATAAATTTTGTTTTCATCTTTCACCATTATCTCTTGAAAAAATTTCACAAAATCTTTTGCCGTTATAGGATCGCCATTACTAAAATAAGCGTCATCTCTAATATAAAATTTATATCTAAGCCCATCTTCTGAAACTGTATAACGCTCCGCTATTCCAGAAGTTACATCACCATTCGATGTCAAATTAACAAGACCTTCAAACAAATTCCCGATAATAACATTTGTCAAATAAGATTCTTCAGATAAATAAAGAAGATTTTTAGGCAAGTCCAAAATTCCAATAGAAACTTTGCTATTAACCTCTACATGTTTTTTCTCTTGAAAAACATTAAACATAAGATTGAACAAAAGAAAACATAACAAACAAACTACCTTAATTATCCTCATATACTCACCTTCTAAAAATTTTAAATATACAAAGATAATTCCAATTTTTAAATTTTATATACTTAATTTTTCACAAATTTCATTAAATTCTTCTTCAGACAAAGTTTTCACATTTAAGTTCAAAGCTTTATCAAGTTTGCTTCCTGCCTTCTCACCATAAATTAAATAATCTGTCTTCTTGCTAATCGACTCACTTGTTTTTCCGCCAAGCTTCTCTAAAAGATTTTTAATTTCTTTACGCGAAAAATTTTTCATAGTTCCCGTAACAACAATTGTCTTTCCATAAAATTCATTATCAACATTTTCATTTTCAAAAGTTTCTTCTGACAAAAAAATTATTCCAGAATTTTTAATTCGCTCAATTTCATTTCGCACTTCTTCATTTTCAAAAAAATCCAAAATATCTTTAACAATCACTTCGCCTATTCCATGAATTTCTTCAAGCTCATCTTTCTTTATCGAAATTATGTTATCAAGAGTTTTAAATTTTTTCACGATGTCTTTTGAAGTTTTAAGACCAACATTTTTTATTCCCAAAGCGTAAATAAAATTTGATAAATTACAATTCTTACTTCGCTCAATTGCGTTTAAAAAATTATTTGCCTTTTTCTCTTTAAATTTTTCGAGAGTTAACAAATTTTCAAATCTTAAATTGTACAAATCAGAAATTCTTTTTACACCAAGTTTCTCGTAAAATTGCATCGCTATTTTATCACTGAATCCTTCTATATTCATTGCGTCTCTTGAAGCAAAATGAACAATCGATTTTACAATTTGAGGTTTGCACGAAATAGTATTTGTACAATAAATATGGACTCCATCTTTACTCAATTTAGAATTGCAGGAAGGACAATGAGAAGGAATTTCTATTTCCTCGCCAACGCTCTCATCTAATCCTCTAATTATTTCTGGAATAACATCATTGGACCTTCTTATTAAAACTTCACCATTTAGTTTTACATTTTTTCTCTTAATGTCATCAACATTGTTAAGCGTCGCTCTTTTAATTGTTATTCCTCCAATATCAATTGGCTCAAGAATGGCTGTAGGAGAAACACGCCCACTTCTTCCAACATTCCATTCGACATCTAACAAAATAGTTATTCCTTCAATCGCACCGAACTTATAGGCCATTGAAAATTTTGGATGTTTAACAGTGTAGCCAAGCAATTCCCTAACATTTAATTCGTTAACGGAAATAACAACGCCATCAATATCATAATCCAAACCATTTCTTACTTTTTCAATTCTATCTATCTCTTCCAAAATTTCTTCAAAACTTTCACAAAATTTATAATCAGAACATTTAAATCTATTTTCTTTCAAAAATTTTAAAATTTCAAAATATGTATTGAACTTTCCATTTTCAAAATATCCCACATCAAACAAAAAACTATTTAAGTTTCTTTTCTTCGTTTCATAAACATCTAAATTTCGCAAAGCTCCCGCAGCACCATTTCTTAAATTTTTAAGAGGAACTTCTGCATTTTTATTGTAACGTTCAAATTCTCCTTTAGTCATAATAACTTCTCCTCTTATTTCTAAAGAAGATTTATCAAATATTTTAAGAGGAATGCTCATAATCGTTTTAACTTGTTCTGAAACATTTTCTCCAACTTCACCAGTTCCACGAGTTGAAGCTTTAACAAATTGTCCATCTTCGTAACTCAAATTTATACTAGTTCCATCGAATTTTTGCATAACGATGTAAGTTGGATTATTTAAATTATTTTCTTTAGCAATCTCCAAATTTTTGTTGTACCACGATTGCAATTCTGAAAAAGAATTTACTTTATCTAAGCTCCACATTTTAGATTTGTGAACGGATTTTTCAAACTTTTCAAGAGTTACATCGCCAACTCTTTGCGTTGGAGAATAACTCAAAACATAATTTGTTTCTTTCTCTAAATTTTTAAGCTCATCATAAAGCTTATCATACACCGCATCATCTACGATTGGATTATCAAGAACGAAATAGGCATACGAACACTCATTTAAATATTTTACAAGTTCATTTATTTGCAAAATCTTTTCATCCAAAAAGTTTTCCTCCAATCTAAATAAATTCAATTGGCGATTTGTCGAGAATAAGTTTCTTTATCCCATTATTGTTAAACGCAACAAAAATTTTTACATTGTCATCTTCTTCAATCTTAACTATCATTCCTTCACCAAAAGTTTTGTGTTTAATTTTCTTACCTATAGAAACTTCATCTTTTGAAATATAATTTTCAACTGGTTTACGATTCGCTGAAAAATTTCCGTAAGAAAGTTTTCCAAATTTTCCGAATCCTTCTTCTTTGTAAATCTCTTTCTCTTCTCCATCAAATCCAACATTCGTAATAAGTTCTTTTGGAATTTCCAACAAAAATTTTGATTTAGTTCTAAAAGAAGATTCGCCATAAACAGTTCTAAGATTTGCATAAGTCAAATACAAAATATCTTTCGCTCTCGTTATACCAACGTAACAAAGTCTTCTTGATTCTTCCATCTCTTCAAGCTCATCAAAACATTTATTACTTGGGAAAAGTCCATTCTCCATTCCAACCATGAAGACAACAGGAAACTCAAGTCCCTTTGATGAATGCAAAGTCATCAGAGTTATAGACGAAGAATTTTCATCGTATTTATCAACTTCAGAAATCAAAGTTATGTTTTCTAAAAAATCATTTAACGACGCACCTTGATTCAAATCTTCAAAACTCACAGCGGCATTTAAAAATTCTTCTATGTTTTCAAGTCGTGTTTGCGCATCTATATCCTTGGAATTTTTCAATGAATCCTTGTACCCTATTTTTTCAATCATGAGTTTTATAAAATCCGATGGCCTTAAATCTAAATTTTCTCTCAACTCCAAAATCATTTCTACAAAAGACTTTATAACTTTTGAAGTCCTCAAAGATATTGTAGAAATTTCGCTACAAGCTTCCATAGCATCAAAAAGATTTATAGAATTTTGTTCCGCATAATCTAAAAGTTTTTCAACAGTTACATCACCAATTCCTCTTTTAGGCTCATTAACAATTCTTCTCAAACTAATTTCATCACTGGGATTAACAATTGTTTTTAAATAAGCAATAACATCTTTTATCTCTTTTCTTTCATAAAATCGCACAACACCAATTAATTTATATGGAGCCCCTCGCTTCACAAAAATTTCTTCAAAAATTCTCGATTGTGAATTTGTCCTATACAAAATTCCAAAATCTCCATAATCATATCCCTTTTCATTCATTAGCCTAGAAATTTCATTTAAAATAAAAGAAACTTCCTCTTCAGCATCGCCCGCTTTAAAAAGTTTAAGCTTTTCACCTTCTGGGTTAATAGGTTTTAAAACCTTGTCCTTTCTTTTCAAATTATTTGAGATTACTTTGTTAGCAGCGTTCAAAATATTTGATTTGGAACGATAATTTTTTTCGAGCTTTATTATTTTTGTGTTCGCATAATCTTTTTCAAAATCCAAAATATTATTTATATCCGCACCACGCCATTGATAAATACATTGGTCATCATCACCAACAACGCAAATATTTTTATACTTTGACGCCAAAAGTTTAACCAAATAATATTGAGAGTAATTTGTATCTTGATATTCGTCAACCATTATGTATTTAAATTTAGATTGATAAAAAGCCAAAACATCAGGAAATTTTTCGAGCAACTCGATTGTTTTAACAATTAAATTGTCAAAGTCCAAAGAATTATTTTCGAAAAGTTTTTTCTCGTAAAGCTCATAAACATTTGCAATTATTTTTTCACGATAATTCAAATCCATCGAAAGAGCTTCAAGCGGTTTAATAAAATCATTTTTGTATTTAGAAATTTTTCTGATGACTTCAGACACTTCAATGTTATCCGTATTTACTTTTAAAATTTCCATGCACTGCTTAACCAAAGTTTTTTGGTCGAAAAAATCATAAATCGTAAACGAATTTGTGTATCCCAATTTATCAATTTCTCTTCTCAAAATTCTAACGCAAAGAGAATGGAAAGTTGAAATCCACATATTTTCAGCAACAACTCCAATAAGAGAACGAACTCTTTCTTTCATTTCTTTAGCTGCCTTGTTTGTAAAAGTTATAGCCAAAATTTGATAGCTATTTATAGACAAATCTTTTATCATGTGAGCGATTCGATAAGTTATTGTTCTCGTTTTTCCCGAACCCGCACCAGCCAAAATCAATAATGGCCCATCGACATTCATGACAGCATCATATTGTTCTTGATTTAAAAGCTCCTTCAAATCCATAATTTCCTCCTAAACCGACTTTAAAATATTTATTTCATCTTGAGTCAAATGCCTATACTCGCCTTCCTTTAAAGCCGAATCCAATTTAATATTACAAAATTCAATTCTCTTCAAATATAAAACATTAAAACCAATCGCCCCAAACATACGCTTAACTTGATGAAATTTTCCTTCTGTCAAAATAACTTCACATTCTGAAAAATCATTTGAAGAACTCAAAATTTTTAAAATTGATTTCTTGCATTTATATCCATCATCCAACACAATACCATTACTAAATATTTCAATATGAGAAGAATTTAAACAATTATCAACTCTAACAAAATATTTTTTAGAAACATGTTTTTTAGGAGAAAGAACACGATGGCACATTTTCCCATCATTTGAAATTATCAAAAGCCCAACCGTATCTTTATCAAGCCTTCCAATAGGATAAGGATTTAAATTTTTATATTTCTCATCGATAAACTCAAGAACAGTTCTCTCAAAATTATCTTTGGTTGCCGACACAAAACCACTAGGCTTGTTCAACATTAAATATATAAATTTTTTATACTCAACCACTTCATCAAAAACACAAATTTCATCTTCATTAACATCAACATGAACAGATGGAACATTTATAATTTCCCCATTAACGCTAACCTTTTTAGTTCGAATAAGTTTTTGAACTTCTCTTCTACTTCCATAACCAGAATTAACAAGTATATTATCTAATCTCTTCATAAAATCCTCTTACAATTTAAAATTATAAGAATCATTTTACTACAAATAAAAAAATTTAAAAAGCGACTCCAAAATAGAGTCGCCTAAAATTCATTATTGTAATAGTAGAAAACTTTCGTAACATGTATTCGCGTTTCCTTCGGAAGCATTGAAACATCATCTAAAGATTGAAATCCACTTTTATCTAAAGCATTTCCTCCACAATTATAAGCTGCAATAGCTTTAACTAAATCTCCTTTATATCTTTCTATCATTCCCTTAAGATGTTTTGTACCAGCATCAATATTTTCATACACATCATAAGGATCTTTAACATCAAATTTCCTTATAGTGTTAGGCATAATTTGCATAAGCCCAATCGCCCCAGCATGAGATACACAATTCGGATCAAAATTAGATTCTTGCTTTATAAGAGACATAATTAATTTTTCATCAATACCATATTTATCTGCAGAAATATTTATCGCATTTTTAATTTTATCTCCATTAAGCAATGGAAATCCCAATTTACTCATATCTTCATCAGGTATATTAAATCCACCCTCTTCACCTGATATGTTTAATCTATAAATTTTTTTATGTACATTTAAATAATTTAAACCCATCGAAACATTATAATCATAAATACTTGAAGCATATGAATTACAAACCCTAGATAAAAAACCTAATTGCATAGCGAACATTCCGACGGCACAAACTCCTACAATATTTTTTATACCCATATATTAAAAAATTCCTCCTAGAATACTTTAGCTTTAGCTTTAGTATTTTAGAAAGAATTTATACAAAAAATTTTTTTTAAGTTACTTTAAATTCATAAATACAATAATCTTCATAACTACATATTTTATATTCACTTTTTGTTAACACTAATAACTTATAATCTCCAGCCTTAAACGGTATAAAACTATAAGTGTTTTTCCTACTATAAACTTGAACTCTCCTCCATTGCCCCTGTTCCATTAAATAAAATTCATATCCTATATCTCTTCCACCTTCTGCATTAACAACAAAAAATATTGAATTGTTGACTAATAAATCTTCTTCATTTGCTTCACAAATTATTTGAGTATTTGAAACAGGAAGTGAATCTTGAACATAAACTTTAACTTCTTTCTTGCTATCATACTCAAGTTTAGAATCTTTATTCTTTGCAATAGCAACTAATTTGTATTTTCCTTTTACAGTTGGAACATATTCAAAAGTTATATTATTTTCAAATTCAGTTTCATCAATAATATGTTCATCTACTGAAAAAATATATTTAACTAAAATATTTTTTGTATTTTGTGCAACTATATTAAATATTAAAGGCTCCCCAACCATATAACATTCTTGATTTTTATACAAAATATAATCTATTTTTGCAGGATAATAATCCCAAACTTTAAAATGCAAAATCGTAGACGCATCATATTCTTGAACAGAAAAAGCATCTTTAACTTTTATCTCTAATTCATAATAACCCGACTCTTGAGGTATAAAAGTCAAAAAATTCTTATCTCCATAATCAATAAACCCTATTTCCTTGTTCTCTTTCGTAATAACAAAACTATATTGAAGTTTTAATCCACCTTCAGCTTTAACAACTATTCCAATTGGCTTATCTTTAATATGTTTTTCATAAGAGTCAATTTGCACATCTAAAATTTTTACAATTTGAGAAGAATATTGAAGTACTTCAAAATCAATTTCTTTAAACACATCATATCCATGAGTATTGCTCTCATCTTTTATGTAAACACTCGCTTTATAACGTCCAGGAACTTTAGGTATCCACTGATAAAAATTTTCTCTTATATATCCACTCTCTTCTAAAAATAATTCTTCATCAACACTCGGACCATTAATCACATATTTAAACATCAAATTTTTTCCACCCTCAACTTGAACGTTAAACATAACTGAATGACCTGTGTAATGTGGTGAACTCAAATCAGCAGAAAAATCTAAAATATGTATCTCGTTATAAGGTTTAACTTCGTACAAAATAATAGCTCGATCATCATAATTATTTATTGAATACATGTCCTTAACCAAGACTAAAAGCTTAAAACTTCCGCTATTATTTTCTATAAAAGAAACCATACTTTTAGTGGAATAATCTTGAACAACATTTACATTTCCTCTATCGTCTATAACTAAAAATTTATACAAAACCGTTTTTAATTCTTCATTATTAATATCACATTGAAAAATTAATTCCTCTCCTGCTATAAGTCCGTTATTAAGACTTTTCAAAGAAGTAATTTCTATTTTCACAGATTCATAAACGTAAAATTTAACCGTAGAAAAATCATCAAAATTATTTTCAGAATTATATCTCTTACATTGAACGAGAATTTCTTTCTCACCAACTTCATTTAGAGTTAAAACAAGTTTTTCGTCTGATGTATAATCTTTCAATAGCTCCCATCCATATTCGCCATTGATCCAAAATTTATATAAACTAGGAGAATATGTTGAATTAACAACTAAACATAACTTATCTCCAACTGTGTAACACTCTTTATCAAGTTTTATAGACTCTATTATCTTTTCATCTTCAAAATCTTGTCCGATTGTATAATTTACCCTAGTTATATAATCAAACGCTTTTTTACTCGAAATTTTCTTAGCTTGCACCATCACTATGTAGTTTCCATACTCTTCTGGAGTCCAACTTGCTTGTTTCTTTTCAGAAAAATCTTGTATCGTAAACCAAATGCCATTAATCCCAACACAAAATCTATAAACCATCTCTTCTTCCAAACTAGAAACTATTATATCTATCGGAATATTTTTATCTTGAGGAGATGCTAAACTAAAATTTACATCTAATTCGTTCACTGTTTATCCCCCTTAAATTCTAAACTTCAAATTAACTCTTTAACTAATACATACAAACTAAATTTTAATAATTTTCAGAGAACACATAGGCTAATTATACTTTATTTATTAACTTGTATTCAACTAAAAATGACTTAAATTTACCAAAATTTAGTATAATAAAAATTCTATTTAAATATTTTTGTAGAGTTTTCATCCGAAAAACTTTTCAATTTTTCATACAAATTAAAAGTTCCATCACAATCCTCAAAATTAAAATTGGATTCAATAAAATTTCTCACAAATTCACTATATTTTTTACATTCCTCTAACTTTAAAATTAAATTTTCTTTCCGTTTTTTTATTTTAAGAATTTCATTTTTATCATTATTTAAATCACATTTTAAAATTTCATTTTCGTATCTTTTTTCAAAGACAGTTAAATATTTGACTTTTAATTTCAAAATATCTTCTTTTGAAAATCTGTGCAAATATGTAATGGCATTGACTCCATTATTTTTTCCAGAATAAAATTCAGCATAAATTAGACTTTTGTTATAAGTTTTAAAATGATTTTTAAAAAAATCTTTCAAAAAATATTGAACTATATTTTCTCTATAATTTGAACTTTTATAGTTCAATGCCCCACAAATGAATTTTAAATTTTCTTCCAAATTGTTTTCTCCAAAAATATTTGAAATAAATTTCACAAACAAATTATAAACATCATCTTTAAAACATTCTTCTTGGGCAACCAACAATATATTATCCTCTTTTGGATAAAACTTTTTGTATTCTCTTTCAAAAATTTTATCGCTATCATCAATTACAAAATCGTAATCTAAAGAATATCTTCCAAAAACGCATCCAACAAAATAACTAATGAACGATTCAACAAAAATTTTTTCATCAATTGTTCTTATTGAAACATCTTTATCTTCCACGCATTCAGAAACCTCATCACTAAATCCATAAATGTCTTTAAAAATTTTATTTAAACGAATTTCATTTTCCTTAACTTCATTAAACATATTTTGAATTTCAATTTTGTAATTTTCGAATGAATCCTTTAAACTTGAACTTACTTTAAATAAAATTGCAGGATGAGTTTTAAAATCCCATGACGTTTCATAAAAATCCCATTCTCTTTTGCACAAATATATATTTCTATTGGCAAGCAAATTTATTTCATCTAAATATGAATCTTCAATTATAAATGGAAGATCTCCAACATTTCCTATTTGAAAATTTACTGTTGGTGCAATTGACGATAACAAATAAAAGCAAACGTTTGAACACAAAAATGCCAAAATATATTTTTCATATTTGTCATCAGGAAAAATTGACGAACCTGAAACGTCAAATATAAAACCGTAATCTTTATATCTCACGCCAAAATTTTTAAATCCAAACAAAGACCATGTAATTCCCTTTTTGAAATAAAATTTCCTATTTTTAATTACAAACTCGGGGTCAGTTATTCTTGGATATTTATTTTTTACGAATTCTATTAAATTTTCTCCGCAATTTTCGTACTTAACTATGTATTCGTTGTTTCCATACCACTTTCTATAATCTCCACCTTTATTATAAGGAAACCATTTTTTATCTACTTTAAATAAATCATCATGAGATTTACATTCAAACTCAATTTTATTTTTGTCTATTTCGTACCAATATTTTATAAATCTTTTGTTATCGGTTGTGGCCATCCCTTGCTTCAATTCAAAATATTCTTTTAAAGGTTTGTACTGTCTAAAAACTTCTCGTGCCCTATCACTTATCCAATAATTTAAAGGAAATCCTGGAATGTCATAAAATGATTTTAATTTTATTTTTGAATTTCTGTTTTTGTATACTGGAAATTCTAAAAGCTCTCCATCCTCGTTTAAATCTTCGCATTTAACATGGTTGTATACGCCTTCATAATCTTCCATAAAAACTTTTTTAAAAATCGTTGCACTTGTTCCAAAAGCTATTGACATTACATTGTTATCCATGTGCAAAAGAGAAACAATCGTATTGTTTTCAAAAATTATTTTTCTGAGTTTTTCAAATTTGTACAAGAACATCCAAGATTGCATAGTGAGCATAGCGTTATATCCGTTTTTGTATGTAAGTTCAAACCCTCTTTCAATAAATACAGAAAATAAATCCATTTTACTATTGGGATAATTTTCTCGTAAATACAAAGTTAATTTTTCGCTCATTCCTCTACTGCTCATATAAGGAGGATTTGTTATGACTATATGATAATTATCACTTAAAATTTTTGAAGTTCCTATTATGGTTTTAATAATTTCACATTCTTTATGAGAAAGATTTTCAAAAATATTTTCTTCATTCAGAATGTTAAAATTAATTTCCTTCGCTGACAAAAGAGAACCGTATTCTTTTGAATCCCTAAACAATTCCATCAAATCTAAAAAATATTTTCGTTGTTCTTCATTTTTAAAATTAATTTTTTGAATTACGTCATCAATTATTTCATTGCTTTCAACTATCGGATAAAAATTAAATTTTATATCCTTCTTTGTGAAAAACTTTCTGTACTTACTTCGCCCCTTCATCATCAACGCAAAGTAAGCAAGTTCATACGCCCTATCATCAATATCAATTCCAAAAAGATTATTTTCAAAAATCAAATATGGAATATCTTTATCCAAATATCCATTTTCTTTGTATATGTCAAACAAAACATCAAAAGCGTAAACCAAAATATGTCCACTTCCCATACAAGGATCGATTATTTTAATTTCTTCAGGAGATATTCCAAGAAATGTTTTTTCATTAGAAATTTGAGTGTCGACATAATATTTAAGTTTAGATATTAAATTAAATCCATTATTATTTTCAAAATAAAATTTTCCTAGAGAATTTTCGACCATATATTTAACAATCCATTTTGGAGTAAAGATTTGCGTAACAGGAGGTATATTTTCCTTAGAGATTTTTATATTTTGTTTTAATTTTTTAAATATTTCGTCCTTCTTTTCAATTATGTAATATTGATAAAGCCAACCTATAATTTCAACATTATCAACAAAATATTTTTCATCTAAATCACTCACTATTTTTCTTATAAAACTATTTTCATTTGACAAATTTACAGGAAACAAAATATTTATGTAATCATTTGTTTTTTTAAAAAGTCCAGGAAGGATTTTGTTAAGTGAATCGCACTGTTTTATAAACAAATATTTAAATAATTCATCTATCTTATTGTTTAGTTTCAAATCCAAAATATATTTTTCATCAACTTCAAAGTCAAGTTCGTTAAAATAAGTTATAATATCCGGCTCAATTTTATTTTTGTTTAACGACGATAGGACTCGTATTCCTGAGGGAATATAATCATTTATTTCCATAAATCGTACGGCAATTATTCTATTGAACCAAGTGTAAGCAACTTCTTCGACAACATTATCAAAACCATGTTCAAAAATTTTTTTAACGAGGACTTCTCTTTTTTCACAATCATGACCGTAAATTTTATGTGTTTGCATATTTCCTATTTCATATTCAACGTAATCAGTGTTAAGCGAAATATTATTTTTAATTTCATTTTTTGTAATTCCGATGAGCATAAGCCTGTCCGTTATCTCTTTTATTAAACTTTTTCTCGCCCAAACTGCAAAATTTTTGACGACACTTTTATTCATAATAATAAATCCTTTTCAAATCAATTTAAAATTTTGTTTTTCAAAAAAATACTTTCCATTTTAATCCCGTAAACATCAAACAAACTAATAGAACTTGCAAGTTTATTTTTCAATTCAACAACCAAATCCAAATTTAAATTTTTCAAAATTTCATCATCTATAAAACTATTTACATTTAAAATTGCTTCATTCAAAATTTTTTTGTGCAATTCCCAAAATCTATTTATTAAAATTTTCAATTTAGAAATTTTATTATAGGGATAATCGCTTTCTAAAATTGTTTTAATTTCATTATAAATTTTCAAAATTTCACCGTCTTCTATAAAATTTTTGTCTTTAACATACAATTCACTCAAAATTATTCCATCTTTAAAAATGTTAAATTGAACGCTTTTATAAAAATTACAAACAACTTCAAAATCCTCAAAAGAATTTAAAAAATCCTCGTTACCTTTAACTAAATCTATAAATTCACGTTGAGAACTTCCAAAAATCCTATTTAAAAAATCATCTATGGACTTAATGAGATTTTTTGATGGGTATTTTTCATTTTCAAAAGCAAGCTCTTTAACTTCCAATAATTTTAAATTTAAATTTTTAAAATCTTCAATACACTCCAAATAAAATTCATTAAAATTATTTAGCAAATATTTTTTGTTAAATACTTCTCCCAAAATTCTTTTACACAAAGAAAAATCTTTAACGCTAACTTCATTTACTCTGAAGATTTTAAATTTTTCCAAAAAATTTTTTTGTGAAAAACCATTTATTATTTCATGGACTTCACAATTTGAAGAAACTTTTTTCAATTTAATTAAATGTACCAATGCCAAAAGCACATCATACTTGCTAAATCCGTAAGGTATGTTTTTAAAATGTACCACCAATTCAGAAAACTTTAAGGACTCAAATTTATTTATAAAATCTAACAATTCATTTACAAAAAGATGATTAGTTTTTGAAATTTCGTTTAATTCAATTTCATTTAATGAAATTTCGACAAATTTTTTCGAGCTATCAACAAATTTATTTATGTAATTAAACTTATTAAACCTGCAAAAAATAAGGCGAGTAATTGCATTTTTTAAAATGTTATCCACATTTAAAAAATTTGAAGTAATTTTTTCGCCATTCACAAAGACAAAAGAATTTTTGATAGAATTATTTATCAAAATTTTTATTCGTTCAAATCTATTTTTCAATTCTTCTTGTTTGAAATTTAAAATTTCCAAAAATTCAGATTTTAAATTTGATGTGTTATATCTCAAAAATTTTTCAAGTTTCAAATACAAGTTAACTTCATTAATTAAAATTTTATCATAATTTAAATAAACAATAACATTATTTTCAACGCTTGATAAAACTCGAAGTGATTCAACATCAAAATTTTCATTGTAATTTGTCGTGAGGATTTTGACGCCAATTAAATTTTTGGAAGAAACTCTATAATTTATTTCATCTAAGTGTTGATTAAATGAAAAATAAATTTTGTTGTTATATTTAACTTTTGAAAATTTCAAAACATTATTAAAAATTTCATCACACAAAAATTGTTTTATGTTGTGCGAATCAACATTGATTTTCAAAATTTTAGAATTTATATCACGCTCCACCTTGCACAAAAAATAAAATTTATCACCGTCATTATTAACAAATCCCTCGCTAACAAGCCTCAACAAAGAATCACTAACTTGTATTTTCATATCTGCATTAGAATTAATATCGCAAATCATCAAAGATGAAATTGTATTTATGGTAGGCACAACGCTTAGAATATACTTAATTAAAAACAATGTTTTCATAACATTCAAATCAAATTCAGTTAAATTTTTGTTTTCATTAAGAATTGAAAATATATATTGATGATTATAATTTATAAAATCACTCACAGAATTATAAAACATATAAAAAGGAACGACTCTGTTAATTTCACAATCTTTAATATCAATCAGAACTCTCTGAAAAAAATTTATAAAACTTCTTTCACCACCTGAAAAATCTTCACTAATCACATTATTTTTAATCATAAATTGTATTGAATCTCTAAGCAAAGCCAACTGATATGGAAAAAATGGATATGCCGAAACAAATTCGTATTCTGACATTTTTGAAAACTCGAAATCAGAAATTATATCAAAATCCAAAATATTTTTCAAAAAAAATTTTTTGTTGTAATACATTTTCAAAATAACAGATTTGTATCCATCATTTTTCAACAACAACCTTTTGTACAAAACTTCATCAACATTAACGCTAGACAAATTCAATTTAGTTTTAAACCTTCCTTGAATTTTTGAAAAATCATATTTTTTATTTACGACAATCGACGTAATGTCAACATGACTCGTAACAACCACAAAAACTTTTCCTGAACATTTAACGGACAACTCTTCGACTATAGTTTGAAGATTTAATATTTTGTTTAAATCGTCTGAAATAAATTGAGAAACCTCATCGACCATAAAAGTCAACGTAAAATTATCACCTTTTGATTTAACATAATCACAAACTTTATTTCCAAACTTCTCAATGTTCATTTTATAATTTTTTTGAGCATCCAAAAAATATTTTTCAGCTTTCAAATCATTAAATCCTTTAACAAATCCCAACGCTTTAAACAAACACTCTTTATGAAAATAAAATTCTTCTCTAGCAAATTCCCATTCCAACCCACAAATTTCAAAAAAATAATTCTTAAATTTTTCAAAAACACAATCCTTCAAAAGCTGCTCTTCAATTTCGCAAATAAAACCATAATTTTTAGAAAACCCTCTAAGCGAATTAAACTCATTCACAAAAATATCTAACATCGAATCATCTTTTCTATTTTTTGAATCAATATTAAACAAAACAACTTCTTTATCAATTGAATTCAAAAATTCAAAATCCTCAATCAAACAATTTAAACATTCATTGTTCTTAATTAAATTTAAAACATAAAAATTTTTCAATATGTAATACAAGATTTTAAGAAAATGTGATTTCCCACTTCCAAAAAATCCAGAAATCCAAAATCCTATTTCATCACTAGAATTTAAAAAAGTATTTTTATACGAGCGTACAAAACTTTTTAAACATTCAAAAATTTCTTTAGTTACAACATACTCATCAATTTCAACAAATTCATTTGATTCGTCACCAAAAACTTTAACAACATCTTTAATATTTCTCTGAATATCTTTAACAAACATATCTTTGATAAACATATTTTCACCTCAAAAAAGAACAACTTATAATTTAAAAACAAAATTACAAGTTGTACTAATTAAAATTATAATCTCTTTTCAAGTTCCTCTTTCAAAGATTCAAATCCTTTTTTACCGAGAAGTGCAAACATATTTTTCTTATAATTTTCAACTCCCTCTTGATTAAAAGGATTAACAGCTAACAAATGTCCACTGATAGCGCATGCCTTCTCAAAGAAATAAATCATATAGCCTAAATTGTACTCATCAATTTTCGGTAAATTAACGACCATATTGGGAACTCCCCCATCTAAATGAGCCAACAAAGTCCCTGAAAAAGCTTTTTTATTAACGAAGTCAACAGTTTTCCCAGTCAAATAATTAAGCCCATCAACATCTCCATCCATTTCTCGTATGGAAATATCTTTCTTAGGTTCTACCACATTTATAACAGTTTCCATTAAATTTCTCATTCCATCTTGAATATACTGACCCAACGAATGTAAATCTGTGGACAAACTTACTGATGAAGGATATATTCCCTTCTTATCTTTACCTTCACTTTCTCCAAATAATTGCTTCCACCATTCAGCAAAATAAACAAGACTTGGCTCATAGGAAGCTAATATTTCTGTAGTATATCCCTTTCTATATAGAATATTTCTCGTTGCTGCATATCTGTAACAATCATTTTTTCTAATATCATCACAATCAAAATCAAAACAAGCGTCACTTGCACCTTTTATAATTTCATCAACATTAACACCAGAAACCGCTATAGGCAATAAACCAACAGGAGTTAAAACAGAAAATCTTCCCCCAACATCATCTGGAATAATGAAAGTTTCATATCCTTCCTTATCTGAAAGATTTTTCAAAGCACCTTTACTTTTATCAGTTGTTACAATAATTCTCTTTTTAGCTTCTTCTTTGCCATATTTCTCTTCTAAAAATTCTTTAAAAAATCTAAACGCTAAAGCAGGTTCAGTAGTAGTACCAGATTTAGATATTACATTTATGTAAACACTTTTATCTTTAACAAAATCCAAAAGTTCAGACAGATAACTTGAACTTATGCTATTCCCAGCAAAAAATATTTGAGGTGCATTTCTTTGTTCTCTGCTAATCAAATTAAAAAAAGAACCGTTTAGTGCTTCAATACATGACTTAGCACCTAAATAAGAACCACCAATACCTATAACAATTAAAACATCCGAATTATTCTTAATTCTTTCAGCAGTCTTTTTTAATCTGTCAAACTCTTGCTTATCATAATCGTTAGGAAGAGACATCCACCCTAAAAAATCACTTCCCGCACCAGATTTATTTTTCAAAAGTTCGTGAGCCAATTTAACTTGAGGGACAATTATATCAAGCTCATCTTCTGTAATATAATTTATTAATTTTGAATCATCAAATTTTAATTTCAAAATATCAACACTCCTTAAAATTACTTCAAGATTTTAAAATTACTTTCGTAAAAAATAAAGTAAACAAAAAGTACAGTAGGACTACTACTAAAACAAATGGTAATATGGTTTTATATGCTACCTTAACTAAAATCCAAAAATCACTTTTTTCTAAATCTATCTTTTCATCTAAATTTTCATTTGACTCATTTTTACCATTTTTACCTAAAAACATAGCTAAATATTTTCCTCTTCTATAATTTTATAATACCAATTATAAAATAAATTAAACAAAAAAAACAATAAAAATGTTACAATTAACATCCTTATTGCTAAATAAAATTATTCTATTTCTAACGACTCAAATAAATTATTACACTTAATTCTAATGGTTTTGTCATATGTTTCATTCTTTCTGATGATTTTTCCATTTAAAGTAATATTCCAATTTGGATGCGATATAATTCTTATTTGGCTAAATCTACTAACTATATCAAAATCAATCTCGTCAAATTCTCCAATTTTAGAACTCGTAAAATCTAAAACAATGTCTGAAAAAAATGCGTTGACTTTAACAAAACATAAATTAAATGAAGTGTTCTTTATAGTTATAGATGAAAATCTTTCTTTAATATAAGCACTCTCTCTACTATCTTTAAATACACCCTTTTTAGATATAAACACTCCTAACTTTACAACTAAGAAATAGATTCCTAAAATCAAAAAAACAATTCCAAAAACAAATTTTATAGGAATAAATATTCCTAAACTTCTAAGCCCTAACATAAATCCAATTAAAATTACGATATAACCGAACCTAGAATATTTAGATAAATTATATCCATAATACATCACAGCTAATGATAAAACAAAAACAAATAAAGAATACATCGCAAAAGCGATAATATTAAAACTCCAAAGTATAAATATTACACCAATTAATAAAAACAATAGACCCTTTATTAAGTAATCATTTTTAAAATTCAATGCTATACCTCCAATCAAGAACACTATCTTTTACCTTTGTATCTGATTATTAATTCAAAAGTTTTTAAGTTCAAAAATATAGTAAAAATTAACGCAAAAATCATAACAAAAATTTTAACCAAACCGCCTCCGCCTAAATTCTCACTCATAAATGTAAAAGGAGTAAACAGTGGAACATACTCTAAAAATTTCAAGATTTTAAATTGAGGAATTTGAAAACCTACAATAGAAATAAAATATCCCAAAGACATTGGCATTGTAACTAGAAAATTCATGATAGATAAATCTTCTGTTTTGTTAACAAGATTACCTATAAATACAAATATAAAACAATAAATTAAAAATCCTAATGAAAAATAAATTAAATATCTTAAAATCAAATTAAAATCAAATACTATCACACTTTTTATAAATGGGAGTTTATTTTCACTTAAAAAGCTAACAAAAATAAAAATCAATGCAATGAAATAAACTACTTGCAACAAAACTGCGAAAAAAATTCCAAATATTTTACCTAAAATTATATTTGATAACTTGATTTTAGTCAAAAAAACTTCCACTATTTTAGAAGTTTTTTCAAGATTAACATTCATACTCACAAATTGCCCATAAATAATAAAAAGCATATACATGAAAAATGCAAGTACAAACACCAAAATTTGTTTTTCCAAAACATTCTTTAATTTATTTTTATTCAAATTAATTGATTTTATTTCATAATTAACATTTAATTTATTTCCATCAATATTAAATTTTTCTTTTAATAATTTGTTATTTATGAACCTATCTAAAATAAATTTAACTTCTCCTAATTTTTCCGTTGTAACAAGTTTAATATTTTTTTCATCTTCGACAATTAAATATCCATCTATTTCTCCATTTTGAAAAATTTCATTCAAACTTTCTTCGTTTAAATTTTGCGTAGACAAATCAAAATAAAATTCATTATCAAGCATTTCGCTTATGCTTTTCATGTATTTGTTAATTTGTATATCATCTTTAAACAAAATTTTATTTTCATCAACAACCGCCATCAAATATTTATTGCTCGGCTTAAAATTAGAACTTTTGATAAAAAAATCTGGCAACAAAATTCCGACTAACATAAAAATTGTGATGAGCAAAGTAGAAATTTTAAAAAAATTTTTGCCCACCACATTTTTAAAATTATAAATAGCAACAACAAAAAAATCTCTCAAAAATCAATCACCCGCCACATCTAAAAAAATTTCATGGAGTGATTTGTATTTCAAACTAAAATTTAAAATCTTAATCTTATGTTGAAATAAAATATTCAAAATATTATTTGCTATATTTTCATTAAAGATTTCAATTTCATATGAATTTCCAAATCTAAATATTTTTTCAACACCATAAATATTTAAATCTGGAAGATTTCCTTCTATCTCCATGCGAAGCCTGTTTCTACCATAACTCTTTTTAATATCCAAAAGACTTCCTTCTAAACACTGTTTCCCTTTTTTAAATATCGAAACCTCATCACAAAATTCTTCTACATAAAACATTTGATGACTTGAAAATAATATATATTTTCCCTTTTTCATAAACTCAACAATCACATCTCTAAGCATTTGCGAATTAACGGGATCCAATCCACTAAATGGCTCATCAAATATAATTATCTCTGGATCATTAATAATGGATGAAATTATTTGTATTTTCTGTTGATTTCCTTTAGAAAGAGTGTCAACAGTTTTGTCATAACTATCTTCTACTCCAAATTTTTCAAGCCAATATCGTATTTGTTTTTTTGCATTTGAATAATTTAAACCAGATAACATAGAAAAATATATTAACTGGTTTTTAACCTTATCTTTATGATAAAGACTCTTTTCTTCTGGGAGATAAGAAACTCTAGTTTTAATAACATTAAGTTTCTTACCATCAAATAAAACTTCACCACTATCTTTGTTTATAATGTTTAAAATCATCCTTATAGTTGTTGTTTTTCCTGCTCCATTTCTACCTAAAATCCCATAAACTTTTCCCGGCCTAACCTTAAAACTAACATTATCAACAACCTTTTTATTCCCATAACTTTTAGATAAATTGCTTACGTACAAACTCATTAAACTACCTATTATTATTAGTTATATCAATTCCAAAATTATCTTTGTAATAATCTATAATGTGTTTTTCAGCTTCTGGTACTTCTTTGTTATTAAATACATCCCTCATGTTAGATAAATCTTTTTGTAATTTTTGATCTCTCTCAACTTGTTTCTCATTCAATTCCATAATTCTAGTTTGTTGAATTATTCCACTTACAACACCTGTTATGAGCATAGCACCTGAAACCAATCCACTAGCAACTACAACTTTATTCAAAGGATGATTTCTCCTTTGATCCTCTATCTGCAAATTCCGTTCTAAAGCATTCAACCTTCGAGATAAACTAACATTAACAGCACCTCTTGCTGCGTCTAATATGTTTGTATTAGAATTCCTTCCATTATTAGATTGAACTGTACTATTAATTTGAGAATTACCTAATGTAGATAATCTTGTCCCATTTGCCGTTACATTGTTAGTTCCCATAGGCTGTCTTAAAATTCTAATAGACCCATTACTAATATTAGATCCAACTCTACTTAAAGAAGTCATAACCCTTGAACCCGTTCTACCTATAATACCAGTAGCATTTGCTTCTTTCATGTCGAACACAATGGGAGTAGAACAAAATGCAACAAGTGTTATTAAACTAATTACTTTCTTACCTGAAAATTTACTTAAACTATACATTCACTACTCCCCCTTCCCTATACTAAATCCTGGAGAAGGTTTTAATTCTGATTTATTTTCATTTCCAAAAGGATTTTTATACTTATCAGGCATAGGAACTCCCCATTTATCAAATAAATCTTTCATATAATCTTCTCTTTCCTGATAAAAAGATTTATAAGATCTATCTACTACATCATCATAAGTCGATTTGGTTTGCTCATATTGTTTTTCAGTCAATCCTATACCAACGGCAGTTCCAACTAAACTAACAGCCCCAAGTCCTATACCGAAACCAGCTAAAACTTTTTCAGATAAAGTTGGTCTATATAAAGGGAGACTACTACTACTTGGAGTAACTTGTGCACTAGGTCTACCTAAATTGGATGTTGCATTAAGTTGATGATTCGGCTGAGGAGTACTAATAGAAGAAACCCTCCTCGATAAATTTCTAGCACTATTATTTATCCTAGATGCTATTGAGGCATTAGACACCACTGGATCATTTAAAACAAAATTTACAACTATAGGAGTTACAACTAAAACAGATAAACTTTTAGCTAAACTCTTTTTAAATTTTCTATATGACATACTTCCTCCTAAAAAATTAGAAAATTAAACAACTATACTAAGCCTTAATCTATAGATTTTATCGAATAAAAATAGTAACTCTTTACAATTTTGTTTAAAAATTTTGTAACACTAAAATGTTACATAAATAATATAAAATTATTAAGAAATTTTTAGAGGTTTTAATATGCAAAATTTATTGAACGTTATTAACTCAAAAATAACTGATTTAGGTTCAAATATAGATGAACTTTTATACGATTCTCTAATATCAACCTTAAATGAAATTAAAAAAAATTTTAGAGAAAATAAAGAGTTAAATTTAAATCAATATTTTGAGAAATTAAATAGTATAAAAACTTTAAAAAATAAATTTACAAACAATTTAGATTTATCTATTCCTGAAATACAAACTAATCTTGAAGATAATACTAAAGTCAATTCAGATGACATATCAGATGCTATTTCAGTATCATCAAATATTTCAGAAAAAATAGACAAAGATACTCTTGAAAATAGGATAAATACGTTCACGAATATACCTGAAAACAGTTTCTATTTTTACAATCTAGACTCTGATTATGGGGAAGTTAAAAATAAATTAAATTTAAATTATACTTTAACTAACTTAGAAGATTTCAAATTATTTTCAATTAAAATAAGTGGATTAAAATTATTTGACAATATATTTTTAGCTAGAACTCTTAGAGATTCTATGATAAAATTTATGTCTTTTTTATTTATCCTAAATGAAAAACCATTCATAAGCCTTTGCAAAAATAATTCAAAATATTTTTCAACAAGTAAATCAAATATGAAAAGAGCAATTGCTCTAAAAGAAAAATTGTGCTACTTTGAATCAGATGTAGATGATTTAGAAGCTTGTGAAATGTTGAAAATATTTTTGAACCATTCCAATATAGAATTATCTGCTTGCAAAGTTTTAATGGACTGTTTGACTTCAAAAGAAAACGAACATTATATAACGGTAGTTTTATAGACACAAAAAGAGGCAACATGAAGAACAATGTTGCCTTAACTTATATACGCTACTAATATTTAATATTCAATATCTAATATACATATCTCGTTATCTAAAAAACAATAAACAAACTCCACCATAAAATCATTTTCGAGTCTAATCCTTATTCTATAATAAACATTTCCCAAAAAATCAAAAACATCTCTATATGTATACTCAATAATGTCGTAATCCAAAATATCTTGAACTCTTTCTAAAAATAATTCTTCATCTTTGAATTTTTCACACAAAAGCGTATTTAATCCTTCCAAGTCTTATCACCTCACCAAAATACTAAAACAAAATTTTATTGCCAAGTATAATAACACATCTCCTACAATTTTAATTGTATTATATAGATATAACAAAATTTTTACAAGAATTTTATTGTATTATCATTTTTTCTTCCACACAATTTCTTAAATCTTCACCTTTGAGAATTTCGACCAATTTAAAACCAAAATCAAACACAGAACCAACACAATTTGATGTTATTATATTTTTGTCTTGAACAACTTTTTGTTTCGAATATATACCATTCTTTATAAACTCTTGAACTCCTTCATAACATGTAAATTTCTTGTTTTTTAAAATTCCTGCTTCATCCAATAAACTAGGTGCAGCACATATAGCTGCAATGTATTTGTCATTAGAATAAAAATAATTAATAACCTCTTTCATTGGAGCAAAAGATTTTAAATTATTAACTCCAAGAAGTCCGCCTGGAAAAATAATCATAACAAATTCTGAAAATTCCATTTCCTCAAACTTTCTATCGCAAATTAATTTTATACCGTGAGCTCCTTCTACTTCTAAATCATTTTTTATAGAAACAATCTCTATTTCAATATCTGCTCTTCTTAAAATATCTATTACACCAACAGCTTCCATTTCTTCAAAACCATCAGCCAAAAATATACATGTCTTCATTTACGTTTACCTCCATTTAAAAATCTGAAAAACAAATTTTTGAATTTTTAAATTTTAAGTATATAAATAAATATTAAAATATGATAGAATTAGGGTTGTTACATGTTATGTCGCTAAGTCTGATGTGTGTAAAGCACAACATAGAATGAACTTATCTTCTCCTACTTTTATCTAGTAACATATCATGTAACTAAAAACTTATTAAATTCCGCTAGAACCAAATCCGTTTTTCCCTCGTTCGGTTTCCAAATTCATTTCATGTGTTTTTACTAAATTAACTTTGTAAACTGGCTTAAGGACCATTTGTGCTATTTTCATTCCTTCTTTCACAATAAAATCATTCCTACCATGATTTATTAAAATCACCATAATTTCACCACGATATCCTTCATCTATTGTACCTGGTGAATTTAATAGCGTTATGCCATGGTTTAAAGCAAGACCACTCTTAGGTCTTAATTGTATTTCTGTGTCTTTTGGCAATTCCAAACTTATTCCTGTTTTTATTAATTTTATTTCGCCAACTTTAACAAGACTTTCTTCTACGGAGAACACGTCTATTCCTGCATCGCCTTCATGTGCAATTTCTGGCATCTTAGAATTTTTATAAAGAAGTTTAATTTTTAAATCATACATTTATTGAAATTCTCCTCAGTTTACTAATTTATTATATATTATAGACTTATTTCGCAAAATTTTAAATACACTAAATTTATTTTAAAAATATATTGTTTGAATTTGAAGGCAAACTTTTCATGTCAAATTTAAAATTATTTATTTTTACTTCAATGCAATCATCAATAAATTTCACGCTATTAACGTCTAAATCCATATTTAAATTGTTAAATGATTTTATTAAATCTTTTACAAAAATTTTTATTGGGATGTGTTCTATATTTACTCCGGGAAAAACAGAATTTATAATTTTGAGTTGAACATAGAGAAGATTTTCTCTAAGGTCTTTTATATTAACGGAAACGTCGCCAACTTCAAAAGAATTTATAATTATTCCTTTTAAATATATTGCTTGACTTACATCTACACCAAAAATCGAAAAGCTATCCATTTTTACAAAATCTTTTATAAATGACATTATGTCATCGCCTGATAATATCAAAGTTGTTTGTGTAAGTTTCAAAAATAATCCACCTCCATGTTTTAATTTCAAAGTATTTTTAGATTTATTTATGAAAATATTATTTAGATTTAAGTTTATATGACCATCACTTATGAGAATTTTATTTAAAATAAATTTCACATTTAGATTTTCTATATATTTGTTTACATCTATGATAAAAATAATTTTGTTTCCGACCCTCTCCTGTTTCAAAATTTTAATCGGTACAAATTTAATTATTAATTCAATTAAATATTTTGGTATCGTCATACCTCTAAGACTTAATTTGTTAATTTCCATATAAATTTTGTTATCAAGAACTTTTTGAAATTTCAAACTTAAAGTTATGTTGTTGAATATTTTATATTTTATATTTTTTATTACAATATTTTTGTACATCTCGATGCTTTTAATGTTAATATTTTTACTTTTAAAATAGTATTGCAAAATTTCTAATAATTCCCCATCGCTTATTGAAATGGAGATATTACTTACTTTCATTGATCATCTCCTAATTTTTGAAATAAAAAAAGCACACATCTATTTTAAGATATATGCTTTAATTTTATAAAATGTATCCTAACACACAAAATAAAAATAATTTTCAGATTTTAGAATTTTGTTTTTCATTTTTCAATTGTTTTTCCAAAGATTTAAAATTAAAATTCGTAAACATTTTTTCGGCTATGGTTCTGAAAACTTTGTATTCATTTTCACTTTGTGAAATTTTATTGAAATCATTTATCCAAACTTTCAAACTTTGTTCGCTTGGAGTTATTCCGAAAATTATTTTGTACAAAATCTTTATTCTTTCAGAATTGTCTGCGTAAGTTTTCAAAAATTCTTTTTCATCCATCACATCTAAAACAAATTTTCTTAAATCACATTCTCTTTTTCGGATTTTATTTTCCCAAAACCAAAACTCAGCCTCATCTGCAAAAAATAATTTATCTTCCTCCTGTTGCAAACCACTTTTCAAAATCGTGTAAGTTTTAGATAAAAAATTTTTCAAATCATCTTCACTTTCTCCACAAACAAATTCAGGTATTGTAATTTCAATCGCAGCACCATTATCATTTTCAACTTTAATCTTCAAATTCTGATATTTTTTGTACGGAATTAAATTTTCTACAATAATATAACCATTTTCAATTGAAGTTTTAATTTTTGGTATGTAGCAAACGCATTTATTAAATTTCATTTTTGGATTTAAATTGTGTTTAAATTTGAAACCCAACTCGAAAAACTCCAACGCTTCAAAATTTACTTTATGATTTTTGGTATAATCAATCGCAACTTTACTTTCTTCTATAAAATTATTTTCGTTTGAAGATTCTTTATCAATTTTATTTACTATTAGGTCATTATTAAATTCTAATATTATTTTTTCTTCAACGCCATTTCTATTTACCTTAATAGTCATTATATATTTTCCAGAATTTTTTAAAGTTATGTTCAATGGTATAACAAGTTCACCATCATCATTAACATTTAAATTTAAAATTTTATCACTAATAATATTTAAATTGTCTTGCGAACGTTTCAAATTTAAAATTTCTATGGTGTCGCCTTTTGAAAAATTCAACGCACTTAAATCTAAAACTAAATTGTTTTCGTTGTAATAAGCTTTTATATTTTGAACTTTGTTCTCATTGTCCATTGAAATGGGAATCGTTTCGTGAAACAAAACTCCATTGACTTTAACTTTCGCACCATAATTTCTTTCTTGCAAAAGGGAGGCCTTCAAATGCACAATTCCATTTTTGTTAAAAATTTTTCGCTCTTTTGACTCGTCAAGAAAATTAAAATTTACATCAGTCAAATCAAAAACGCTATAAACTTCTATTAAATCATTGTTGTTTATGCAGTCAACATTTTTAAAACAAATTTCTAATTCTTGACTCGCAACTTTTCCAATTATCTTTGCACCTTTGAACGATATGTTATTGTTGACAGTGACTTTTAAAACATTGTCAAGTTCAACATCATTTATTTTAAATTTTATATAATAATTTCCCTTGGTATCCAAAGGTTGATTTATAAAAACAGTTCCATTTAATTTTTCAATCAACGTATTGTAATTTGATTTTAGAAAATTTTGTTCTCCCTCTTTATCTTTTAAAACCCCGACAACTTTAATAGAATCTGTTATCTTTAAGCCCTTAGCATTTTCTAGCGAAATAAAAACTTTATTGCTTATAATATCTGTGAGTGCTTGAGCGTTTGACAAATCTAAATTAATTATTTCGACACCAATAGGTGAAATCATAAAATTATTTACTTTAATTAAAATTTCATAAGAATTATTCGATTCTAATTTTTCCAATAGCAAAACATCATTAACTTTATTATTTATTTTGGAAGGAGAAATTAAATTTTTCTCCTTATTCCTCACATCATATAACGAAATCACTTCTATTGAAGTATCCTTATCTAAATTTTCAACGCCACTTAAATCAATTCTTAATTCTTTTCCTACTTTTTCAACAACGCTAGCTTTAATTTTTGAAAAATCGGAACTTTCAATATGTACATCACAATCATCTTTACTATCTAACTCAACGCCATTTATTTTCAAACGAACTTTATAATTTTTATCATCCTTCAAAGCACTTTTCAAAATAACTTCGCCATTCAACTCAAAAATATTATTGTTGTTAACATCCAAATTCATCAACAAATTTTCATTTGGATTTTGTTCATCGTAAACACTAGCAACCTGAACTTTATCATTTAGCGTAATCCCACTGTCTTCTTTAATAGAAACATTTAATTTGTTTGATATTTTTGAAGCTATGTTAAACGAAACATTATTTTTTATATCTAAATCTTTGTAAATTGGATTTATATGTAAAACATCTATTCCTATTATTTCTGAACCACGCTTAACCAAAATAGTATAAGTTGAAGTTGCCAAATTCTCCAAATCATTTATGTAAATGCTTCCTTTGCCCTCGCCATTTAATGTTGTTCCGCCTATTTTTTTATCACTTTTAAAAATTGTTACTTCAGAATCGCCCAAAGCTAAATTTGAATTTGTTAATTCCAAAGAATTTTTATACTTATTGTAAACAACTTTTATATCCAAAGAAGCATAACCATATTCTGTCTTATTTAAAATTTTATAGACCTCTCCCAACTCTTTTGTATTTAAAACTAATGTGTATTGTTTTTCTTGAAGTCTATCAACAAAATTTCCTGATGAATCAATTAAAAATCCATCTTCTTTTGTAAATTTATAAAGTTCACCTTTGCTTGCAATTTTCGCATCAATAACATTAACGTTACTTGGAATTTCAGCCAATTTATATCTTCCGGATTCAATTTCTTCACGAATCAATTTAATTCCTACAACATCTAAAATCTCAACTTTATTTATAATTTTTGAAAAAGCATTGCCCTCACAAGTCGTAAATAAAATTACTGACACAAAAACAAATAAAAAAATCGTAAGATTAAAAACGAACCTGCATTTTAATTTCATTACATCTACTCCTTAAAAATATAATCAATGTTAGTATTTTAATTTTTCGAATTAAAATTACTTAAAAATTTTTCCATATAAAAAACAGGCTATTAAAACAATAGCCTGTAAAATAAAATTTATCTTGTTTCGTCGTCGCTTTTTAACACATCATCTAATTCACTATCAATATTTAATTTTTCTTGAACTTTAGCTTTTATAAATTCTATTTCTTCTTGATAGTTTTCTTGAAATTTTTCGTATTCGCTCAATATTCCATTATTAATATCTTGGAGGTTAGCTCCACTTTGAAGCCAATTTACAATTGTGTTTGTTAAATCATAAAATCCTTTCCACAAATTCCAATCATTAAAGCTCATGAACTCAGGACAAATTTTTTTGCTCGCATCATAATGCCTAACCAATCTGTCTATTGTCAAATCGTATTTTATTAACAACTCAGCTGCAAACCTAGCTAATCCCAAAATATTATTTTTATAATCTGAATCGCTGTTTACGCAAATTCCTATTCCTATACTGTTACCGTTGCTTATGCCATATTTCCCTTTTCCATCTCCACAATGCCAAGCTTTATATTCTTCGCTTATGAAATTGTATATTTTGTATTCATTTCCTTCATTTCCAACTAAATAATGATAGCTTGCATTATCGGAAATATTTTGAAAAAAACTATAGTGCCTATCTAAGCTCGCACCCTTGTCCCAATTTCCTGTATCGTGAACGACTATATAATCTATAACACCATTTTCTCGTTTTGAAAAATTTCTAGATATAATTCTGTCTTTAATTAAATATTGTCTCAAAATGCACCTCTAAAATTTTTAATATGGAAAATTTATATTTATAGATTAATGTAATTATTATAATTAAACTTTAAAAACATTTTTTGACAAACTATCTTCCGTAACTTTTTTCACACGAACCATAAGATTAATAAACAACAAAGACAAACCTTCTGAAGCAATGAGGCTCATCCATATTCCTGTTAATCCAAAAATTTTTGCAAGAACAACCAAACTCATTGGCAAAAATACAAACGACCTAAACAAACAAATTATGTTTGAATACTTTGGAATTTGCATCGCCTGATAATAAACACTCGTCGTTAAATTTATTCCTAAAATGAAAAATGCCAAATTGGAAACGTTAAGACCAAAATATGCAATTTTTATAATCTCAAAATCTTTTGTAAAAATTCCGATTAACTGATTTCCAAAAACGAAAGATATCAAAACGTAAATCAACGTTAACAAAAATCCAAAATGTTTTAAAAATTCGTAGAACTTTATCATATCTTTTCCATTCTTCGCACCAAAACTATAACTTATAAGAGGCTGAACTCCAAAGTTCATTCCCAAAAGAATCATATATATATTTGCATTTATATAATTTATAACGCTGAATGCCGTTACTGCTTTGTTCCCAATAAAAACAACCAGAGCGATGTTATAGAAAAATATGATAACAGAAAATGTTATTTCAGATAAAAATGATGGGAATCCAATTGAAACTATATTTTTGAAAACGTCAAATTCAATTTGCGAATATTTAAATCTAAGATTTCCAATTTTCAAAATAAAATGATTGATTAAAATAAGAATAGTTATTATTTGTCCCAAACCTGTCGCAAGTGCAGCGCCTTTAATTCCCAAATTCAATTTAAATATAAACACATAATCGAAAATTATATTTGCAACAGCTCCAAAAATATTTGCAATCATTCCAAGTCGTGGATTGTAATCATTCCTCACAAAACTATTTAAAACAATTCCTATTAAATTCGCACTGCAAAACAAAGAATAGAATTTTAAATATTGAGACGAGTAAATTAAAATTTCTCCTCTCGCTCCAATTAAACTCATGATTGAATTTGAAAACAAAAAAGCAATAGCACTTAAAGCAAAACTCACAATCAAAATTAACTTTACTGTTTGTCCAAATATTTTTTGTCCCTTTTCTACATTCCCTTCTCCAAAACTTTTTGAAACCATACTTCCACCACCAACTGCAAACATAGTCGCAACTCCAAAATACATTATCGTAATTGGCAAAACCATATTAACAGAAGCTAGTCCAACATCACCAATTCCTCTTCCAACAAAAATTCCATCTATAATCGTGTAGAGAGAAGTAACAAACATTGCAAACATTGAAGAAATGGAATATTTAAAAAATTGTTTTATCATATAATTCTCCCAACCAAATCTAACATTTAGAATTAGTTTGTACAATTTCTCAAATAAAAACCTTTGTAATAATTTAAAAAATAAAAAAGCAGTTCCATTATCGGAACTACTTTTCAATCATGGCGCACCTAACAGGATTCGAACCTGTGACCTTTGGATTCGAAGTCCAACACTCTATCCAACTGAGCTATAGATGCAAATGTCAAAATAAATTATACTAAAATATATTTTAAAATTTCAATACAAAATCTTAAAAATGAAATTAAATTTGTATTAATCTTCAAAATCTTCAATGTTTAAAATAGGTATAATATTTATCAACGGCTCATCATATGGATGAACTTTTTTAATAGCTGTTACAACATTTTTTATTTCATCATAAGCACAAATAGTTTCAATTTTATTTTCTAAAACCTCACAAAGTTCATTTTCTAAACCCAAATAAGGATTAGAACCTTCCAATGGTCTGAACATTCCTTTTACTTCTGAAACACAAACACAATTATCATAATTACCAACTTTACCTACTCCAGTTTCATTTAGAACTTCACGAATTCTATCCGTAAAATTATACGGAACATAAACTTCTATCTTAAACATTTTAAACTTCATAAAACAAACTCCCTACTACACAAATCTTTTTTACAAGTATTCAAAAACAATATTACCAAAAAATCAAAATATTTTTTATACATTTTTAAAAACGAAAATATTTTAAATATAATTTATCTTATATTATTAAGCATAGCCCACATTTCATCCGCTGTTGTAACTCCCTTGCTCGCCATTTGATAAGCACGTTGTGCCATAATCATATCTGTCATTTCTTGTCCAACATCAACATTTGACATTTCTAAATTCCCTTGAAAAAAATCTGAACTCACTTGAAACATTATTACTCTTTCATTTGCCGGAACGAATTTATTATCTCCTTTTGAAATTAAAGCATCACTTCCTGCTGTATCATATAAATTAATTCTTCCAATACTTTGCCCATCACTGGTTGAAATATATCCATTTTTATCTACAACCAAATTCGAATTAGTAAGTCCTGTATTTGCAGGATTAACTCCATCATTGTAAGTTACTTCAACAATATTCCCATCTTTATCGGTTAATCGTCCAAATATATCAACATTTAAAGCACCATTTCTAGTATAAGAAACTTGTCCATCAACATCAGTCAACTTAAAAAATCCAGCACCATCAATTGCTAAATCCGTTTTAACTCCTGTCATTTGAAGAGTACCTTGAGATTTATTTCTAGTTGCACCAGTATTTTTAACTCCAGTTCCTAAAAATGATTTCTGTTGAGTTGTTGGAATTCCTTTAGAATGCAAATCTCTATAAACCAAATTAGTAAATGAACTATCTAACTTTTTATAACCATGAGTGTTTATATTAACCATATTGTTTGAAATTACATCCAATTTTTGTTGTTGTGCTATCATTCCCGTTTTGCTATTATTTAAAATAAAAAACATAATACCTCCAAATTAAAAATCCTAAACTCTTCCTATTTCATTAGCAGAAATTTTTAAACTTTCATCCAAATAATTTAAAACCTTCATGCTACTTTCAAAGCTTCTTAATGTATTTGTTAAGTTAACCATTTCAACAGCTGGATCCACTTCAGAAGTTTCCAAGTTTTTATTCTGCACCTTAGTTGATAAAACTTCAAAACCATTTTCAGTTGAAGAATACAAATTATTAGCAATTTTATCTAAGTTTCTGTAATCATTAAAATTATAAATTCTCATTCTGTAAATTGGTCTTCCATTTATGTTTATATTGTTAAATCCATCAACTGTAATTTCACTCGCACCCGATAAATTTATTGGCTCAACATCCCCCGTATTGGTATTAACTCCCATAACTGAAGCTCCTGTATTAGTTACAAGATTTCCTTGCAAATCTAAAATGAATGAACCATCTCTGGTATAATATTGATTCCCATTTTGGGTAACTGTAAAAAATCCCGGCCCACTTAAAGCAAAATCTGTTGCATTCATAGTTTGTTTTAATGTACCTTGCGTAAATTTAGTTCGCGTTGAATCTATTTTACTCCCTATAGACATAGAACCCAAAGTTTTAAAATTATTTAGTAAACTATCCTTATTTGATAACATGATTTTATCAAACTGAGAAATTATTAATTCATCTTGTTTGAAACCTGGAGTATTTATATTAGCCAAATTATTTGTAATAACTCCTTGCTTTGCTTCAAGAGTCATGAGACTAGAAACTGCCGTATAAATTCCTCTAATCATAAATTTCTCCTCTCAAAGTATAAATCCAAATTTTATTTATCTAAAAACTCACTTTTGAGTTTGTTTATTTCAAATTTTAATTCTTCAATTTCTTTTTGTAATTCAAAAATCGTTTCACCAAATTCATGTTTAAATGAAATTAAATCAGATTTTTGAAGTACTTTCCTAAAATCTGATTTATCTAAAAACATATTGAATTTTGAAGTTTTTCCAAAAAATTTTTTATTTACTATTGGAGAGATTTTAAAATAATAAATACAAATTGATATTGTGATAACTGTTGATAAAAATACTAACATTACGTCTTTCCCCTTTTTCTAAATTACAAACTTTTATAATCATATTTTTTCATGATGGCTTTCAAATTTTTCAATGCCCTATTGTGGATTTGACAAACCCTAGATTCTGAAACCTCTAAAATTTTTCCTATCTCTTTAAGAGTCATGCCCTTTAAATAGTAATAATAAACAACTTTTTTATCTTTATCTTTTAAATCGTTAACAGCTTTTCCCAAATATTTTATTAACTCCTTCGATTCAAGAGCTCCTTCGGGGCTTGGACTTGTTGTATCCTTTATGGTATTCATCAAAGACATATTATCATCATCTGAGAAAACTACACTTTCAAGTGAAGCTTTCGAAATATAATTTATATAATTTTCTATTGTTCCTATTTCATCGATAGATAAATTTAAATAGTTTGCTATATCTTTTACATTCGGCTCTCTCATAAGCTGGTTTCTTAAAATTTCGATTGCGTTATTATATCTATTAAGCTTGTCCATAACACCTTTAGACACTGGACTATTTTTTCTTATTTCATCTATCATAGCCCCTTTTATTCTTATGGACGCATAAGTCGAAAACTTCATTCCCTTGCTTCCGTCAAATTTGCTAACAGCATCCATAAGACCAACCATTCCATATCCAACTAAATCTTCAAACTCTATATATTTTGATTTCCCTGATATAACTTTTGAAGCTATATATTTAACAATAGGTATATAATTTTCTATAACTATACCTTTACTTTCATCATTTTCATTCGAACTATCTTCCATTTCTTCATCAATGTGTTCAATCCTATTTTTATCTCCAGTGACTCCTGCTATCATAATAAATTTCCTCCTAAGTTTTAAAAACATTCCCCCAATTAAAAAATTTTTTTAGCTTAAGATATTAATTATGAAATCGAAAAAGTTAGCATTTTTACCGTCACTTCTAATAACTGCATCAGTATAAATTTTCTCTCCAACTTTATATAACTCTGTATTTAAAGATTGATTTAGAATTAAACTAAATATTTTAATCTCAACATTACAGATGCCCTTTATTCTACTTTTCAAATTTTTCAAATAATTTTGTAAATTACGTTTTCTTTCGCTGTCTATCAAAATTATTTCAACATGTTGTCCACTTAAATGACATTCATTACATAGAGAAATGATTTTATTCAAACTGTCTTCACTAGTATTAGCCAAAATGAAAATATTATCACTAATTTTTAAAATTTTAGACATAGATTCTTTGAAAAGGGTTGTGGCATCTAACATTATAAGATCTAAATTTTTAAATTCATCTTCATTCATTACGCTTGCAGTCTTTAAAATTTCTTGATTAAATTTACTTTTAAAAATATCATCACTGAAAAGATTTTTTCCAATCAAATATTTTACTCCATTGTCAATCACATTGATTGATTTCAAAAATTTTTCATCTTCCTCATTCTTAAAAATAACAACTTGTCTATTATTTTCCTCCAAATTTTTTATGACTTTGCGTAAAAAAACATCCTCATCATCTTCAAGACAATTAACAAACGAAACAACTTTTAAAGTCCTTTGAAGAGATTTTCTCTCCAAAAGACTGCTTAATAAATTTGTTTGATGTGCAATCATAACTCCTCTTCTCCTAAGATCATATCTAAAATTTCCTTTTTGCTCGCTTTCTTTATATCAACTGGAACATCTTGACCCATAGTTACAAAACTTATTGGAAGAGAATTTTTATAGCAAATGTTTACAAACATTCCAAAATTATTTGTTTCATCAACTTTAGTAACAATAACATTTTTAAATTTAATTCCTTTAAAAGAATTTATAAACAATTCGACATCTTGATGTTTCATTCCAGCACTTACAACTAAACTAACTTCATTAGATTGAATTGACTGTACGAACATACTAAGCTCATTAAGTTGAATTATATTTTTGTTTCCTCTTCCAATCGTATCAATTAAAATAACATCACAAAATTTCATATCATCAAATACCGTTCTCATGTCATTCAAGCACGTTGCAAATTTATATGGTATATTCATAATCTCAGAATAAATTTTTAATTGTTCAACAGCACCAACTCTAAAAGTGTCGATACTAACAAGCCCAACTTTCTTTCCCAAATTTAAAGTGAGCATGCCCGCGAGCTTTGCAACAGTTGTAGTTTTTCCTGAACCAGTTGGCCCGACAACCACAACTCTGTTTGACAAATCTTCATTGCTTATCCTTATGATGTTTGAAAAAATTCCTCTCAAATATTTTTTCACAGCAACAACATCTTTAAGCTCCTCATCACTCAACATACAATTTGATTTAATTTCATTGCAAAGTTCTCTGCATATTCCTTGCCTATACAAAATCTCATCCAAAATTGTAGAATCGGTTTGACGATTTATATTTTTGTTCATAAGACCCGTGACCATATTTTTTATTTCAAAAATATCTTTCTTCAAATCGTCGTAAGGCTCAATAGATTTTTGTTCAGTTTTAAAATTTTTATTTATAATCTCATCTTTGGAATAAATTTTGTCTTTAACAGAATTATTATTTTGAAGATATTGCTCTGAAGGCTGCTCCAAATTCAAATCAATAATCGAACTTCTGTTATTATCAACTTTAGAATTTTTAAATTGTGATTTGTCTAAATAAGTATTAACCATTTTTGAAAAATCATTCTCATTTGTTGAACCAATCACAGACGATTGTTCCTTTTCCAAATTGTCAAACATTTTTTGCTTTTCTTCAAAAAGTTTATTGTAATAACTCATGGATTTAGATTTATCATTTTGTTGATAGACACTTTGATAAATATCATTTTGTTGTTGGCTAACAACATCACCTAAATTTAAAACTCCGCTATTTAAATTATTTTGTGAAAAATTTTGTTGAACACTTTGAGCATTGACATTAGCATTTAAATTATTTAAATTTACATTTTCTTGCGAAACATTTCCGCTAGCAATATATTTATTTTCTTGCTCTTCTTTATTTATGAGGCCAACTGTTACTTCCAACTTTTTGTTGGAAAAAAATCCTTTTACTCCAGGCTGTCTAACCATTTTTTGACTAATTATGTAAGCATCGTCTCCTAGCTCATGCTTTATACGAAATAATGCTTCGTTTATATTGTCTACTAAATACTTCCTAATTATCATCTATATCGACCATCCTATCGTTTATTATCTGAATATCTGGAGTTATTTCGTTCAAGGAAATTACAAACAAATCTCCAAAAACTAATTCTGTGAATTTTTTAAATGCTGGTCTAAGTCGTGGAGAAACAAGAACAACCGGTTGACTATAATTAAATTGAACTTTCTTTATGGTATCTCCTACAGCTTCAAATACCTTTCTTGATAAACTAGGTTCAAGAGCTATGAAACTTCCTTGAGTTGACTTTTGAATACTCTTTGTCAACATTTCTTCCAACTTAGGACTCAATGTAACAACAACAATTCTTTTATCCTCATCAACAAACATATTTGATATAACCCTATTGAGAGCAAACCTTACATGTTCAGTTAATATTTCTGTATCTTTTGTTAATCTAGAATTGTCTGCTAAACTTTCAAATATCGTTACTAAATCTTTAATAGCAATTCTTTCTTTAAGAAGATTTTGTAAAACTTTTTGAATTTCTCCGACATTCATCAAATCAGGAACAAGTTCTTCAACAACAGTTGGATACTTTTCTTTTAATGTGTCTATAATTTCTTTTGCCTCTTGTCTTCCTAAAAGTTCGTAAGCTCGTTCCTTTATCGTTTCAGTTATGTGAGTTACAATTATTGTTGTAGGGTCAACAACTGTCAAACCTAAAAGCTCAGCTTCCTCACGTTGAGATTTATCAATCCACTTTGCTTCAAGTCCAAAAGTCGGATCTTTAGTTGTAAGACCTTGTAAACTATCAAGTCCTTCATTAGAAGTCGAAATTGCCATGAGCATATTAGGAATAATCTCAACTTTGATAACTATTGTTCCCCGAATTTTAAGCACGTATTCATTACTTTTAAGTTGCAAATTATCACGGATTCTTATTGCTTTAATTATTAATCCGAGTTCCAATGCAACTTGTCTTCTTATGGAAGCAATCCTATTTAATAAATCTCCACCATTTCTCTCATCAGCTAAAGGTATCAAACCATAACCGATTTCAAGTTCTATTGGCTCAATTAAAACTAATTTATTTACATTCTCAGGTTCTTGATTAAGTTCCGCCTCTGCATCTGATTCCATTTTTGCAATCTCTGCCTGGTTATCCGCATTTTCTTTTTCATCTCCCTTCAACAAAAAAATTGAAGCTCCGCCAGTTGTCAATGATAAAATTAAAAACGGCAAAGTTGGAAGTCCAGGAATAATTGCGAGCAATGCAAGAATTCCAGACGCTGTTAACAAAACAATTGGAAATTCTGAAAATTGATTTGTTAACGCACGACTTAAATTCGTTCCATCACCTGACCTCGTTACAATTATTCCTGACGCTGTTGAAATTAACAGTGCTGGTATTTGAGAAACTAAACCATCACCAACTGTCAAACGAACATATGTCGATGCTGCTTGAGTAATTTCCATTCCAAGCATCATGGTTCCAATTACAATTCCAGCTATTACATTTATTAAAGTTACAATTATTCCCGCAATTGCATCACCTTTAACAAATTTAGACGCACCATCCATAGAACCATAAAAGTCTGCCTCAAGTTGAAGATTTCGTCTTCTTCTTTTCGCTTCTTCTTCAGTTATAATTCCAGAATTCAAATCTGCATCAATGCTCATTTGTTTTCCAGGCATAGCGTCTAACGTAAATCTTGCTGACACTTCTGAAACTCTTCCAGCACCATTTGTAATAACGAGAAATTGGATTATTACAATGATTAAAAATATAATTATTCCAACGACATAATTTCCACCTATAACGAAATTACCAAAAGCTTCAATTATACTTCCGCCATCGGCTTTTGATAATATTAATCTAGTTGATGAAACATTTATCGCGAGACGAAAAAGAGTCGTCACTAAAAGTACGCTAGGAAAAATTGAAAACTGCAAAACCTCAGTTGCAAAAATTGTTATGAGCAAAATAACAACAGACACAGTTATGTTCACAGCAATCAAAACATCCAAAACAAAAGATGGCATCGGAATAATTATCATAAGTACAATGCCAATTATCCCAGCTGCCACCCCAACATCTACAATATCTTTTTTATTAAGTCCCATTAAAACTTTAGCTTTCTCCAATTAAAAATCACTTCCAACATACTAAATATTTTTATTCCTCTTACTATCCAACTTAAATATATAAGTCAAAATATCTGCTACAGCCTTATAAATTTCTTCTGGTATTTCTTGTTCAAGCTCGACATTTTTATAAATAAATCTTGCTAGATATTTATCTTCAATTATTGGAACATCATTTTCTTGTGCAATCTCTTTTATTTTGTAAGCAATATGATTGATTCCCTTTGCCACAAGTTTTGGTGCTAAATCCTCACCTTGTTTATACCTAAGAGCAACAGAAATATGAGTTGGGTTAGTTATTACGACAGATGAGTCTTTTACATTTGACATCATGTTTTGCATAATAATCTGTTTTCCCTTTTGTCTTATTTGAGCTTTTATTTCTGGGTCACCCTCCATTTGTTTAAATTCTTCTTTAACTTCTTGCTTTGTCATTTTCAATTTCTTTTTGTATCTAAATTTCTCAATCGCAAAATCCAAAATTCCAATCGTGCCAATTATCATAAATATTTTTAGAAAAATGGAAGTGAACAAAGGAACAATAGAAGAGAATGAATATTTTATTCTCATGTTTGAGATTCTAAAAAATTCTTCGATGTTATCCAAAACAAATTTGTACGAAACATAACACAAAATTAAAATTACAATAAAATCTCTAATCAAATCAAAAACTGATTTGATATTGAAAATACTTTTAACATTGCTAAGAGGATTTAATTCTTTGAAGCTCGGCTTTAAAATTTTTGGAGTAATTAAAAATCCTGTTTGGACAATGTTAGAAATTATAGCCAAAACTATAAAAATGACGCTAGGCAAAATTATTAAAAACAAAGTTTTAAATGTAACCATCTTAAAAATATCAATGACATCATAAGGTCCGTAATTATATGCAATTCCATCTCTTAAAAAATAAATCATGATATCTTTAAGCTCGTTTAATATGTATCCACCCATTAAAATCACAAATATAATTCCCAAAAAAGAAATTGCCGAAATTAAAAACGCAGATTTAGCAACATTTCCTTCTTCTCTGGTCTTTTTAATTTTTTGTGGAGTTGGGTCTTCAGTTTTATCATCGGAGAATACAAACAAAATCGGTGCAACTGAAAATATTTTGAAAATTAAATTATTAAAGTCAACATATATAGCTGAGAATCTACCAAATATAAATCTTATACTAAAAATTAAAAGAACAACTGTCACAGCAATCTTAAAAGGAAAACTTATGACTATGATATTTATTTTGGGAATTATCCTCGATATTATTCCTAAAATTATATCCACAAATATTAGAACGACGATTATAGGAACTATTATCATAAATGACGCTCGAAAAATTATGAACGTCGTATCTATAAAAGTCTTTAAAATATTTTCCGTAAACGTAAATTCTCCAATTTTTATTTTGTCGTAACTAAAAACAAACGCACGTATTAAATAATGATGCCCATTTAAAATTATGAAAACGCACAACGATATCCAGTAAAATAATTTTTCAACAACACTCGAATTGTTATTTGTTAATGGATCAAAAACTTGTGCTGATGAAAATCCTCCTTGCGAATCTATAATTGAACCAATTGAACTAAATAATTGAAATAACAAATTCACAAATATTCCAATTAGAATTCCCACAACAACTTCAAAAATTATTAAAAAAATATACTGTACTCCATTTTGTACAGTAATATCAAAATTTGATGAGCCTATGGAAAATAAAATAAATGAAAGACAAAGAGAGAACGCTATTTTAAAAAAATTATTTACTCCTTTTGCAAAAAAAACTGGAGAAACTACAAAAAAAGAACTGACTCTAATTAATATCAATAATAAAATTTTTAAATCATAATCCAAAAATATCACCTAACCAGTTGTAAGCTTTTCGATTATATCAAAAAGTATATTTGTAAAAATGGTCATCTGCTTTATGATAAATGGCGATAACAACAATCCAAGAATTCCCGTTACCAAAACTTTTGGAACAAAAGTTAAACTTTGATCATTTAAATGCGTTACAGCTTGAACGATGCTTATTAAAACCCCAATCACCATCGTGACTATTAAAAAAGGAAGTGAAATTTTAAATCCAATGACTAACGCTTTCTTCATAACGGAAATTGCTAAATTCTCACTCATTTATCACACACCTCCAAAACTTAAAAATAAAGATTTAATAACCAGCTTCCAACCGTCAACTAAAACTATCAACAATATTTTAAATGGCAAAGAAATTATTGCAGGAGAAACCATCATCATTCCCATCGACATAAGAATGCTTGCAACAACCATATCAATTACTAGAAAAGGAATAAAAATTAAGAATCCAATTTGAAATGAAGTTTTAATTTCACTAAGAGCAAAGGCAGGCATTAATGTTGTCATTGGAATTTCTTTTGCGCTAAGTTCCCCTTCGTATTTTGAAAGATCAACAAATAATTCTAAATCATCCTTCCTCGTTTGCTTAAACATAAAATCCTTCAAAGGAATTATTCCTCTTTCATAAGCTTCTTTACTTGTAATTTCTTTATTCATATAAGGCACAATTGCTTCGTTATTAATTCTGTTTCCAACTGGCATCATTATAAAGAACGTTAACATAATTGAAAGTCCAATTAAAACTACACCTGGAACTGCATTTTGAAGTCCAGAAGCATTTTTTAAAAATGAAAACGTAACTATTATTCTTGTAAAACTTGTTGTCATAATAATCAGCATTGGCAACATGGTCAATAAAGTTAAAAAAACCATCAACTCTAAATTTTGATTGACAAATCCATCTAAATTTTTATTTACCATCGCTTCAGCTTTAAAACATTCAAATACCAAAATAAAATTTATCAGAGCAATAACTCGCGTAAGAAATTTTTTCATAAATAACTACTCCTTTTTAAGTAGCGTCATCCTTTTAGAATTTAAATGTTCACAAACTTGATTTTCATCTAAATGTTCAATGATTTTAAATTCATTTGGTGTAGAAGAACACAAATAATATTTATCCATAATTTTAATAATCAAAATACAATTTTCTTTAGATAAAGAAGTTTTACAAATTATTTTTATCAAACTACCTTGAATATAAATGTTTTTAAAATTTAATTTTACATATAAAAACAACAATAAAATTAAAATCAAAATTAGAACTACAAAATTCATAAAATCCTCTTTAGTGAATCAACAAATTTGTAAAATAAACTGACAAAATAGAATTGTCCTCTAATATTTCATCAATCTTCGTTTTAATTTCATTTTTTATAACTTCAATTCCATTTCCACTCTCTATATCGCTTGCAGTTTTATCTTTGAAAACTCCTATTATGGCATCTTGTATTTTGTAAGTATTTGAATTTATATCTTGCAAAACTTTTTTGTTTTTTGAATCGTACGTAATCGCTAAACTAAATTTAACGTATCTCTTTAGCGAAGGATCTTTTATATTCACAACAGATTCATTAAGTGTAATAACTTCTTCAACAATTTTTTGCGGATTATTAGCGTTGGAACTTTTACTTAAAATTAAAAAAGCAAATGCTCCACCAACAATTAATACAACTAAAAGCAAAATTATTATAATCATCATACCTTTGTTAGACTTTTTCTCTTCTTTCGCCATAGTTTCATCACCCTTCTGACTTATTCAAAATTAAAATGTTTACCCTTCTATTTCTCGCTTTGTTTTCTGGAGTATCATTTAAAACAATTGGTTTAAATTCTCCGTATCCTTGAGCTGATATTCGAGTTGGTTTAACCCCAGCATGCTCAACCAAAAATCTCGTAACAACAAGTGCTCTTGCCGTTGAAAGTTCCCAGTTACTCGCAAACATATATGTATTTATAGGTAAATTATCTGTGTGGCCTTCTATAATTATTTGATTGTCAATTTCATTTAAAACGCTAGCAATATCTAAAAGCACTTCTTTACTTTCCATTTTTAAATCAGAACGACCCGATTGAAAAAGCAATGAATCAACTAAAACAACTGAAACTCCTCTCTCAACTCTTTCGACTGAAATAAAATCTTGCAAACCTTTGTTATAAATTACATCTTTCAAAGTCTCCAAAAGCGTTTCGTGAATTGGATTTTCCTGTTCAGCTATGTCTGTGCCTTCATCATTCATAAAAATATCATCACCAACTCCTTGATTAGAAATTGGATTTGTTCCACCACCATTGAAAATATCATTGAAGGCTGTTGTAAGTTGAGCTTCTTTTTTTTCATCTATCGTCGACATTGAAAAAAGCAATATAAAAAACACCATGAGCAAAGTCATAGCATCAGAAAATGTTACCATCCATTCTGGAGCACCACCGCTTTGTTCCTCTTGTTTCTTCTTTGGCATAAAACAAAAAACCTCACTTTAAAATTTTAATTTCTTGGCTTACTATTTTTCATTTTCTCATCTAAATTAATTTTTTCAGGCTTAGTCAAATATGTACTTAATATTTCTTGTATCATTTTCGGAGTGTATCCGTTTCTTATACATTTAATGGCTTTATATTCTAGATTTATAAATTCAACACATTTAGCAGTGTTTAAAGAAATTTTATCCGCAAGAGGAAGAAAAATTAAATTTGCTGCTATAGCTCCATAAAGAGTTGTTATTAATGCAACGGCCATACCTGCAACAAGTTTTGTTATGTCTTCCATGTTACCTAAAAGTTGTATCAAACCAACAAGAGTTCCTATCATACCAAATGCAGGTGCATAAGCTCCCCATTGTTTAAAAAATTTAACTCCTTCTTTCATTTTCTCTTCGTAATTTTCAACTTCACTTTCTAAAATTGAAACCAATGCATCTTCTTCAGCACCATCAACAATTAATTTAACTCCTTGTTTTAAAAACTCGTCATCTAAATTTTCAATCTCACTTTCTAATGAAAGCATTCCTTCTTTTCTAGCTTTCTTGGAAATTTCTATAATGTTTTCAATAAAAGATACTTTATCTCTCACGGTATTTTTGGTAACAACATTCATGTATGCACCTATGGACTTTATTTCCTTCATAGAAAAACTTACTAAAAGTGCGGCGAACGAACCACCAATAACAATGATAAATGATTTAACATCAATGAATGCCATAAGAGATGTTCCACCACCATCCATTGCATACAAAAGCATTCCAATTCCAACAACAATACCAATAATACTTAAATTATCTTTTTTCATCGTGCTCACTTCCTCGAAAATGTAATTATTTATAAGTATTAGTATTGTTCCAAGATTTGATTATATTCAAATTAGTGTTATGGAATTATTTCCAATATTATTAAAAAAATAAAAAGGCGCGTACAAAATTGCACACACCTCTAAACGCAACCAAGTTGTTTCATTATACTTATAAATTCTTTTTCAACTTCTTCAAAATCTCTTTTATTCAAATCAAAATCGAAAAATTTTTCTGGAGCTTTCTCTTTCAATTTTATATCCATCAAATCTACAAATTCATAATAAAGAAGACAATCATCTATTTCGCATATTTTTTCCATTTCCTCGTGAGTCAAATCCTCTTTAATAAATTTTTTGTATATGGTATCTTGGAGATTTTTTTCAATAACTTTATATTCATTTAAATTCTTTTTTACAGCGCGTATTATATCTGACAAATAAACTTCACTTGCATCATGAAGCAAACATCCTAATTGAATTCTTTTTGAATAATTTCTTGCAACAGCTTCTCTATAACAATTTATAGAATGTTGTGCTACTGAATAAAAATATTTGCAATGTCCATTTGCCCGTGTCATTAAAGAAAGTGCGTGCGCAATATCATAAACATCTATGTCCTCAACTCGTGGATTAATTGGATAAAACTTTATTTTTGAATAAGTATAAACAAAATCATTCATAAAATATAAACCTCCTTTGAATTAAAATTATTTTTCGCAACTTAAAGAAGAGTAAGTTTCATAAAGTTTAGGTAATTGTTTATCAATTCTAACAGGCTTGAAATTTTTCTTATCAACACAAACTATCGTAACAAATGCACTTACTTTTTCTTGCCCTTTATCATTCAAAACTTTTTGCTTGTAAATAGTTTTAATTTTTGAAGTTTTATAAATTTCCGTTTCAACTATAACCTTTTCATCATATCGAGTTGCGTTTAAAAATTTTATATCCATAGCGTAAACTGGAAACATATAACCTTCACGTTCAATTTCTGACATGCTGAATCCAACATCTGATAAAAAACTTGTACGCCCAACTTCCATCCAAACTAAATAATTTGCATGATAAACAACGCCCATTTGATCCGTTTCAGAATATCTAACTTCAATTTCTCTTACTGATTTCAATGTATTCCTCCCAATTAATTAACATAACATTTAGTTGCAAATCAAAAGTTATTTAAAAATCCATCTCCAAAAAAACAAAATTTATTTTATCTAAAAAGATTTACAAATTTCATTTTTGTAAATCTACAATTCATAATTTTAATTTTATCATTTAAAAATTTTATTTAAAATAATTTTAATCAAATTTAATTTTGAATATCGAAATTTCGTTTTGCGATTTTGCGATTTTGCAATTTAAAAAATTGTGCAAACACAAAATGGTTTTACACTCTTCCAAAAAATCCAAAAATTTATATAATTTATATATAACTTTAAAAATTGGGAGGACATTTATGAAAAATATAAAAGTTTATGGCAACGACAATTGCCCAACGTGTCTAGCACTTAAAAAAGATTTGAATTCTAAAAATATGGAATTTGAATATCTTGACATTTTAGGAAGTTTGACTAACTTAAAACAATATTTATTTTATAGGGACAACCATCCTGGATTTGAGCAATACAAAAAAAACCAAAAGTTTGGAATTCCTTTGGTTATCGTAGATGATGATGGTGAAATTGATGTGCTTATAGAAATAGATTCCGCAAGTTTCATATAACATTAAGACAACGAATAATTTCCAAGATTGAATAAAATATAATTTTTGGAACAAAATAGTATTGAGCCATTTAAGATTTATAAGATTAATTTTCATATGAATGTTTATTATAAAACATGTTTTTGATTATGAAATTTAAGCACGTAGGTTATTTATTAAAACTGCACCTTATAAATTTTAGATGGTTTTCGTTTTTAATTGACTTTATACGACTTTAGTACGATAATATTTTCCATAAGGGAGGTATTTATCGTGCCAAATATTTCAAAATCAAAAATATTTTTAATAAGGAGAATTACTTTCTGCGTTATATTTTTTTTAATAGGATGTATTCTTGGTTTTTACTAATCGTATTCTTCAATCTGTTCAAGAGCTGGAAGGTCTTCCAACTTAACTATTCCAAATTGTTTCAAAAAATTATCTGTCGTTCCGTACAAAATTGGACGACCTATAACCTCAAGTCTTCCAGCTTCTTTAATTAACTCTTTATCCAAAAGAGTTTGAATTGCCTTATCGCTTCGCACTCCACGTATTTCTTCAATTTCAATTCTCGTTATAGGTTGCTTGTAAGAAATTATAGACAAAGTTTCAATTGCTGCTTGAGATAAAGATTGCCGTTGATTAGTTTTAAGAAGTTTGATTATGTATTTTTCATTTTCAGGTTTTGTTCCCAATTGATATTTGTCGTTAACTTTAAAAACTTTTATTCCTCTGTTTGGTCTGTTATAAAGTTCCTCAAACTCCTCCATGATTTGAGAAATAATATTTATGTCTTCATCTAAGATTGAACTTATCTCTTTTAATGAAATAGGGTCACCATGAACAAACAATAAAGATTCAATTGCCGAAAAATAAATTTCAATTAAATCCATATCTAAATTTATCTTGTCATTCAATCAAATCATCTCCTTCTATTTTTTCGATTATGATGTTTGAAAATTTATCAACTTGAGCCACTTTAAAATATTTTTGTCGAACAAGCTCGAGAAGTGCAATAAAAGTTACAATTATTTCTATTTTTTCACTGCATCCCTCAATTATTTCGTCAAATTTTAGAATTGGGGATTTAAATTTTTTCAAATTATCAATTTTATCTTGAACTTTAAACTTATCAACATAAATGTTAGTTTGAATTGGATTAGAAATATTTTGTTTTTCGACGTACGAATCAATTAGAGATTTGTATTTTGAATAAAAATCTAAGATGTTCATATCTTTAAAAATTTCTGCAAAATCAACTTGAAAATCCTTTTTTTGAAAAATTATCTCAGGCTTTTTGAAATAAACATTTCCTTTTGAAATGTACTTAGTCAACAGATATCTAGAAACCTTTTTGAACTTTTTGTATTCCAAAAGTCTATCAAATAATAATTTTTGCAAATCTTCTTCGCTATCCTCATTTTCCTTTTTTAATTTCTTAGGCAAAAGCGATTGAGATTTTATTTCCAATAAAGTCGCAGCCATAACAACAAATTCAGAAGCAATGTCCAAATCCATCTCTTTAAGTTTGTTTATGTAATCGATGTATTGAATTGTTATGTCATAGATATTTACATTGTAAATATCCATTTTATTTTTTTTAATCAAATGTAATAATAAATCAAATGGCCCTTCGAAATCCTGTATTTTTATATTCATAATTCAATTTTACAACCTTCAAATCTCAAGTCAAATTTAATTTCATAATTATAACAAATATCAAACTGTTTTAATATTCAAATTTTCATTTTATTTATAAAAAAAATGAAAACTAAGGTGCGTAATAACACCTTAGTTTTTATTGAAGCTGTTGGGATTGTTCTTGAAAATTATCATTTTGATTATTTTCTTTCACACCATTGTTATCATTGCTATCAATTTGTTGCTTAGAATCTTTTTTAAATATAGAAGATATTTTAGTTAACAAACTTCCATTTTTCATATCACGATCACTGTAAACTTGAACTCTACCAACTTCTTTTCCATCAATTAAAACTACAGCTTCTCCAAGAATTTCTCCTTGTCTTATAAAATTCTTATTTTTTTCAACGTTTATTTTGTTTGAAATTTTTAAATCTTTACCTTTCTCAACAACAATATTAAGAGGAGTCTTTGCTTTAAGCATTACAAATTTATCTTTATTAGCTCCTAATTGCAATTTACTAATTTCCGCATCTTGTGCTATTACTTCTTTTCTCTCAAACAAAGAGAACCCATGATTTAATAGCATGCTTGCATCTCTATTTCTTATTTTATATGTTGGCGCACCCATTATAATCGCAAGCATTCTAACTCCATTTCTTTGAGCTGTTGCAGAAATACAATATTTAGCTTCATTCGTGAAACCTGTCTTAAGCCCATCACATCCGTTAAAAAATCTAACTAATTTATTGTGATTAACAAGTTCTATTGGAGTTTTTCTATTTGCAGAGATTGTTTCCATATATGTACCACTATATTTTAAAATCGCCTCGTGCTTTAACAATTCTCTTGACATAATTGAAATATCATAAGCTGTTGTCAAATGATTTTCTGTTGGAAGTCCTGTTGGGTTTTGAAAAGTTGTGTCTTTCATTCCAAGTTCTTTTGCTCTATCATTCATTTTCTTAACAAAGTTTTCAACAGTTCCACCCAAATATTCTGCAAGAGCAACTGCAGCATCATTTCCTGAAGCGATTGCAACACCCTTCAAAAGATCTTCAATCGTTCTAATTTCACCAGCTTCTAAAAGCATAGTACTTCCGCCCATTTTCTGAGCGTTCTCAGTCACAGTTACAATATCATCTAACTTAACTCTTCCACTATCAATTGCTTCCATAGTCAAAAGCATTGTCATTATTTTTGTAACCGATGCTGGAGCAAATTTTTCTTTAACATTTTTCTCAAAAATAATTTTTCCTGACTCAACTTCCATTAATATAGCTGACCTTGCCTCAATATCTATTCCTTGTGTTAAATCATTAATTGCCTTAGCTGGAACGTAATTAAACACAAACGTAAATAACACACCAAATAATACCGCTTTAAGTATCTTCATGAGTATCCTCCCTTTAACATAAAAAAATAACCATATAAATATAATCACCAAATAAAGCGATATTATTTAATATGGTTATAATGTTAAAGGTTATTTTATAATTTTGTATATTAATTTACCTTTTGTTTTACATTCTTTAGAAATTTTAATATTTTCTCTTAATTTATTAAATATAAGTTGAATATTTTCATAACCATTGTGATGTATTTCGCAAATCACATCTCCAACTTTAACTTCATCAGAAACTTTTTTACGGAGAATCAATCCAACAGAAGGATCAATTACGCTTTCTTTTGTTTCCCTTCCTGCCCCAATCATCATTGCAATTCTTCCTATTTCTTGAGCATTCATTGATTCAACATAACCATCTTTATCTGCAACAAATGCTTCAATATAATTTGCTTTTTTATATTCATTAATATTATCTATGGAAGATATATCTCCACATTGAGATGAAATCCATTTTCTAAATTTTTCGTAAGCTTCGCCATTATTAATTTGACTTTGCGCTAACTCTCTCGCTTCTTCTATCGAACTAGCTTTCCTTCCCAAATAAATCATTATAGAAGATATTGTCATTGCAACTTCTATTAAATCTTTTGGACCATTTCCCTTTAAAACATCAATTGCTTCTCTAACTTCAATAATATTACCTATTCCATTTCCAAGTGGCTCATCCATATCAGATAAAACACAAATCGTTTGCCTATTTAATTTCTTTCCTATATTAACCATTGTATTTGCAAGTTTCTCTGCATCTTGCAAAGTTTTCATAAAAGCTCCACTTCCAACTTTTATATCCAAAACAATTGCATCAGCACCTGAAGCTATTTTCTTACTCATTATGCTCGATGCTATCAAAGAAATATTGTCAACTGTTGCAGTCACATCTCTTAAAGCATAAATTTTTTTATCGGCTGGAGCTAAATCTTCAGTTTGCCCTGCTATAACCATTCCATTAATTCTAACTTTTTCTTTGAACTCTTCAACGCTCATTGAAGTTTTAAAACCATCTATTGATTCTAATTTATCTATCGTTCCTCCAGTAAATCCTAAACCACGTCCGCTCATTTTTGCAACTGGAATTCCAACAGACGCAACAATCGGAGCAACTATAAGAGAAATTTTATCACCAACTCCACCTGTTGAATGTTTGTCAACTTTAATTCCATCTATATCTGATAAATCTAAAGTTTTTCCTGAAAAAGCCATGGACAAAGTTAGATTTGAAGTTTCATCATCATTCATTTTGTTTATGAACATTGCCATAATTAAAGCCGACGCTTGATAATCTGGAATATTTCCATTTGTATATTCTCTTACAAAAAATTCTATTTCTTCCTTTGACAATTCGAAACCATTCTTCTTCTTATCAATAATATCAATTATATTCATAACACGCACCTAACCTAATATGTTATTTTTAAAACTAATACCATGCAAATCATTTTCTATATCAAATAAATCTACAATTGTTTTTCCTATATCTGCAAAACTTTCTCTAACTCCTAAATCACAAATTTTAGATTTTTTCCCATAAACAATGAGAGGTATTTGCTCACGCGTGTGGTCAGTACCTTTAGTTGTAGGATCGCAACCATGATCAGCCGTAAGAATTAACAAATCATCCTCTTTTAAATTTTCTAGCAATTCTGGAATTTTAGAATCGAATTCTGAAATTGCATTTGCATAACCGTCAACATCATTTCTATGTCCATACATCATGTCGAAATCAACTAAGTTCGTGAACAACAATCCATTAAAATCTTTTTTAATAAGTTCAATAGTTTTGTTTATTCCATCTAAATTATTTTTAGTTTTAATTTTTTCTGTCAAGCCTGAGCCATTGAAGATATCATAAATTTTTCCTACACTTATAACATCTTTTCCATTCTCTTGGAGATAATTTAACATGGTTTTTCTTGGAGGATCTATTGCATAATCTTTTCTGTTTGGAGTTCTTTTAAAATTTCCAACTTCTCCAACAAAAGGCCTAGCTATTACACGTCCAATTAAATTATCGCCAACCAACATTTCTCTCGCTATCTCACACATTTCGTAAAGCTCTTTAACAGATATAATTTCCTCATGAGCAGCAACTTGAAAAACAGAATCAGCAGAAGTGTAAACAATTGGCCTTCCTGTTTTCATATGCTCTTCACCTAACCTGTCAATTATTTCAGTCCCTGAAGCAACGCAATTCCCTAAAATTTTTCTTCCTATTTTAGATTCAAATTCATTAACTATATCTTCAGTGAAACCGTTAGGAAAAGTTTTTAAAGGAATTTCTGTCAACACTCCTGCAATTTCTAAATGTCCCGTAATCGTATCTTTTCCTTGAGATAATTCGTTGCAAATTCCAATTGAAGCTAAAGGAGAATCACAAGGTTCAAGCAATAAACTTTTTATGTTTCCAACTCCAAGCTTTTTGAAATTATCTATACAAATTTTTTTAGATTTATTTATTACATGTAAAAATGTATTGCAATCCTTATCACCATAATCCATTGAATCGTGCATATCACCAACGCCCAAACTATCGAGTACTATTAAAATAACTCTCTTTATCAAAATCAATCACCTCAACTTTTTAAAATATAAGTTTAATTATAAACGGTGTAACAACACATTGAAACAACAAAGAAATTAAAACGCTCAATATAACAAACAAACTTATGAACTTAAATGAAATTGAATTGTCAACTCCCAAAAATTTATTTCTCAATCTCGTTCTGCAAATTCCTCTCGAAATACTTTTAACACACAAAATTACATACATAAATATTATTAAAGCATTCGGAATCAAAATCGTCAAAATCGTTATAAGTATTCCTTTAAAACTAAAATTTGTCATCATAAAAGTTATTGTAAATCCAAGAGTAAATCCTTTCAAAGACAACATCACTAAAGTTATTGGAGAAAATATAATGCTTGTACTAAACAAAACAAAAACCACAATTGGAATAGCTAAACTTAAAATTGTAGTTTTCAGAGTATAAAAAATATTAAAATTTCCATATTTAATAGTGTTCATGTATTCTATAAAATCATTTTTAAGATTATTAACTGTTTGAGAATCCAAATACGTAAACAAATACACGCCAATTAAAAATCCCGAAAGCAAAAATAGAAAAACCATCATGTAAATAATAAAATTTTTGCTGTAGTTTTCTTTCAATCCCAAACTTAAAGTTCTACTTTTTATCATAAGTCTATCCCCCCACCTATTAAAATAATATGTGGAGATTTATTTTTATATGTTATTTTTTTCTTTTATTTTTTTCGTAGATTTTCAAACATTTTTATGCCACTTATTGTTTTGCTATCAAATATTTTACCATTGTTTATCAACTCATTTATTTCATCTAAATCAAATTCATAAACATTTATAAATTCATCATCATCTCCTCCACTAACTCCCTTACACAAATTTGTCGCGTAATACAAATGAATGTATTCATCGGCAAAACCTGGAGCCATAACAATTTTACCAAGAAATTCAATTTTATTAGCTTTGTAACCTGTTTCTTCTTCAAGTTCTCTAAGTGCACATTCTTTAGGATTTTCTCCTTTTTCAAGTTTTCCTGCTGGTATTTCCAACAAAACTGAATCTATTGGTTTACGAAATTGCTCAACCAAAATAAATTTTCCATCATCTTTTTGTGCAATAATTCCAATTCCACCATTATGACGAATAACATCCCTTGAAGAATTATTCCCATCTGGAAGTAATACATTTAACTTTTCTACATTAAAAATACTGCCTATGTAAACTGTTTCGCTTGATAATGTCTTTTCAAATAAATTCATAAAATCACCAAATTCCCAAAAATATTTTCCATTTTATAAAGTTTACCATTATTTTAAACGATAATATAGTTGATTGCGTTGTAATTTTAAAATAAATCTTCGAAGGAGATTTTACACAAAATGAAAAACAAGATTATTAAAATAACATCTATAATTGCTTCTTCATTATTTTGCTACAACCTACTTTCTTCTCCAACGAAAACGGAAGCAAAAATAAAGCGTAACATTAAAAGAAATCTTAATAGTCCTTGGGTTCAAACAATTGCTTTAACAACAATAACTAGTATGTCAATCGTTGGTATAGCTATAAATGCACAAAAAATTGAAAACGACAAAAAGAATGCAAATTCTTCTAATTCTGAAGTGCCTAAGTACGGATTTTTCAAATCAAAATAATAAAAGCGAAGAACACTATCTTCGCTTTTATCTTTTCAAAAAAAGAAAAATATAATAAAATCTGAAAATCAGAAATTATTATATTTTCACAAATGCTATTTTAAGTTTATTTTTAAAAATATGGTGTTAATTTAATAATACACCTTTAAAATTAAGAGGATAAGAAAATTAATTAATATATTTTTTAAAAGGAGTTCTCTATTATTGTTACACTTTTAAAATTATTTATACACCCTACTTAAAACTTTTCTCTTTCCCCTTGAATTTATTTTTTAATTTTGCTTCCATTGTTTGAACTAATAACTTCAATCTTTGATTTTATAAAATCTTTAAGCTCTTGAACGTGAGAAATAATTCCTATTAATTTAGATTTATCATTTGCATCTAACAAACATTCTAAAGCGTTTTGCAATGAATCGGAATCAAGAGAACCAAATCCTTCATCAATAAACAATGTATCTATAGAAATTCCTCCTGAATATCTTTGAACAACATCAGACAGCCCCAATGCAAGTGAAAGAGACGCTTTAAAACTTTCTCCACCTGAAAGAGTATTTATTTTTCGTTCTTGAGAAGTGTAATTGTCAAAAACGCTAATATCAAGTCCTTGTTGACTTCTCATGTCCAACAAATTTTCTTTCAAATGTCTAAATAAATATCTTCCATTTGTCAATTTTGAAAAACGTATGTTGGCTGCGATTATTATTTCACTGAAATACATTCCCAATATGTATCTTTCAAAACTTATTTTAAATTTGTTTGCTCCGTTTGCAAATCCACTTAATTCATTTAAATTAGTTCTAAGTTTGTCGCCTTCAGAAATTTTTGAAATTATATCTGAAATATTTTTGTTTGCATTAATTAAAGATGAAATTTTGCTGTGAATTAATTTTTCAGTTTTTTCAATATCGTCTAAACTTTTTTGCAAATTGTCTTTTTCATTTTTTAATTCGCTCATTGTTACATTTTCAAAAATAGGATTTTCCGTTTTTAATTTGTTTATATTTCCATTGAAATGCAAATACTCTTCACGATTCTTATTTAATTTTTCAGTTCTATCTTTGTATTCTTCTTCAGAAAGCTTAAAATTTTTATAGTCATCAACACTTTCAAAACCATTTTCACTTAAAGATTTTAAAAATTCTTCACGAGATTCTTTAATTTTATTTTGAATTTTGACTAAATCAGATTTTTTTACATTGGATTGAGTTTCTAATTTTAAAAATTCTTCGTTTACTTTTTTGAAATTCTCATTTAGTTGGTTAAGATTTTGGATTTTGGAATCACATTGATTTTTCAAAAAGGAAATTTTATTTTCATATTGCTCTTTTGTGCTAACGTTATGTTTTGCAAATTTTGCCTCTTTATCAACTAAAATTTCTTTGTTGTGATTTAAATTTGAAATTATTTTTCCAATTTCTAAATCACAATTTACAATATCAGAATTAATCTTTTTAAATTCATCATCAATTTTAATTAATTCTAGTTTGCTACTGGAAATTTTTTTGTTTAAATCATTTTTGTAATTTAATTTTTTATTCAAATCCAACAAAACAGAACGAATTTTTCCGAAAATGTTTTCATCAATTTCAAATTCTTCAAAATTTAAAATATTTAAATCCTCATCTCTCAAAATCAAATTACCATAATATTTTTTAAGAGATTCCCTTCTCGAACTTATGCTAACATTTAATTTTGTAGCTTTTTCACTAATTTCATTTTTATGTTTTTCAAGCTCTTTAACAACTTTTCTAATTTTTTTCAAATTTTCTTCATTAAAATCTACATTCATTAAAGTTGCTTTGCTTGGATGAATTTTAGAACCGCAAACCATGCAAGGCTCGCCCTCGACTAATTTTTTCGCCAAAATGCCCGCTTGATTTCTCGAATAAAATTCTTCAATATTATTTAATTCAATTATTTTGTGATTATAATCTTCAAAAGCTTGATTATAAATAGGCTTTATGTTTTCGTAATCATTCAAATCAATTTTATAAAGTTGAAGCTCATCGAAATATATTTTCAAACTTTCATTAAACAAATTAAACTTTTGAATTTCTTCATTTAAAATTGTAATTTCGTTTAAAATATTAGAATTTTCCTCTTGGAATTTTAAAATTTCATTTTTACGTTTTTCAATTGAAGTTTTTTCATTTTCCAAATTTGATTTTTTAAATTTGAAACTGTTCAAATTTTTTTCGTCAATTTCAATTTTTGAACTTAATTCTATTTTAAAATCCAATTCTTTTTCAAGATTTTCAAGTTCCATAATGCTAAATTTTAAATTTTCAATTTCATTTCGTATTAATGTTTCATTTTTCAAATCCTCTTTAATCTTTTGAAGATTTTCATTTGAAGATTTCATAGAGATTTCTAAATTTTCAATTTCTTCATTAAACGCTTTCTCTTGCTTCAAAAAATTATTTAAATTATTTTCCTTTTCACGAATCCAAAATGTTTTTTCGACATTATCCAAAAATTCTTTCTCTTTCTTATTTTTCGAAATATCTATAGAAGCAAGTTTGTTTTTAAAAGACAAAAATTCTTCAAATTTACCAATTAAAATATTTTGCTTATCAATTTTCCTAACTATCCCCTTCTTCTCTGAAAGAATTTCTTCACTATTAACTTTATAAATGTTAATTTCATCATTTAAAATTTTTGTAATATTTTCATATTTTTCATCTTCCAAAGAAATTTCTTTTATGTGTTTTACCGAATCCAAAATTCCTTCCATTTTTAAACTTAACGAATCCAAAGTTTTACCAAAAGCATTGGCCTTTTCTTTCAACAAAGTTTGTATACGTTCAAAATCAGAAGTGTTAAAAATTTTTCTATAAATCACTTCACGCTCTTTTGAATCTGCCGAAACCAATTTTCTAAATTCACCCTGTGCAATCATGACAATTTGTTTAAATTGAGAATAATTTATTCCAAGAATGTCAATGATTTTTTGATTTACATTTTTAACACCTGTTACAACCTCATCGTCAAAAATTATTTTTGCTGAAGGACGATGACTTACTTCCTTTCCCCTAGAAATTTTAATTTGGTCTGGCTCTCTTAAAATTTCGTATTCTTTACCTCTATGTAAAAATTTGAATTTAACGTAAGCAATTAAACTTTTATCAGAAAAATGACTTTTGAACGTATCAACTTTTCTATCTTGTCCGCTTGACTCTCCAAAAAGAGCATAACAGATGGCGTCAAAAATCATTGTTTTACCGCTACCAGTATTTCCTGTTATTAAAAATAATTTATTGTCAAAAAATTTTGTAAAATCTATTTCTTCACGTTCCATATATGGCCCGAAAGCTTGAATCTCTAAATGAACTGGAATCATAAACCTACCACCTAACTTTCAAAATCGTTCAACTCACCAATAATTTTCTCTAGAATTTCCTTTTGTTCATCATTAACAGATTTTTCTGAAACATACTTATAAAATTCTTGAAAAAGCTCAAAACTATTTTTTGAATTTACATTAATATTTTCAAAATCATATTCTCTATTGCCAACTAACTCATTATCTTTAAACTTTACTTCCATAACATTTTTATAAATTTTTCTCAGACGTGAAACAGGGTCAGACAATCCAACAGAGTCATGAAGAATTATTCTGTAATAATCCAACACATTTAAATTTTTGTAGAAATCATCTGAAAGAAGTACATCAATGAAACCTTCAATTTGTTTCATATCATATTTGCATTTTAAATCGATTTTATTTATAGAAACATTTCCTTTTTCAAAAAATTCCACAATGCAAACAGATTTTTTGTGTTTCATTTCGGAAAATGAATACTTAACAATCGAACCCGAATATCTAATGTGTTCATGAATAATTTTTTGACTTGCATGAAGATGCCCGAGTGCAACATAATCAAAATTTTCTAAAATTCCAACATCAATTACTTCTTGTCCACCAATTGAAAGCCTTCTTTCCGAATCGCTCTCAATCATTTCTTCCATATTTTTATTTGCAAAATATCCATGCCCAATAAAAATATTTCTTTTTGAATAATCAACGTCAGTTGTTTCGATTATTTTTTTAAAAGCATCATCAGAATTTTTTATTTCTTCAGAATTAAAAATGTGTTTTATCTCATCTTCATTAAAATAAGACAACGGATAAAAATTAATTTCACCGAACTCATCATCAAAAATAATTTTATTTATTTTCCCATCAAATTTTCCACAAATAAAAATTCCCGAATTTTCGAGAAATTTATTTAAAAAACAAAGTCTGTCTGCGCTGTCGTGATTTCCTGAAATCAAAATTATTTTTGCACCACATTCAACCACAATTTTATTTAATATTTCTCCCAAAAATCTTATAGCCTCAACATCAACAATGGATTTGTCATAAACATCTCCCGCCATCACAACAACATCAATTTTCTCACTCTTTATAATTTCATAAATTTGCTCAAAAACATATTTTTGATTTTCGAACATAGAAATTTCGTTTACCTTTTTCCCAATATGCCAATCAGAAGTATGAAGTATTTTCATAAAATCCTCCTAAAAAATTATTTCATAGATTTTAAAATTTTGTACGTGCTTAGCAACGCTTGAAAAACAGATTTTTCTCTAACTCTTTGTCTACTTCCAGTAAAATTATATTTCTTAACGTAAACCTCATTTAAAATTTTAATTCCAATAAACACAAGGCCAGCAGGTTTATTTTCACTTTGAGAAGGCCCAGCAACGCCTGTAACAGAAATACAAACTTGAGAACTTGTTTTTTTCATAAGACCTTCAACCATTTCTTTTGCCGTTTGCTCGCTAACCGCACCAAACTTTTCCAAAATCAAATTAGACACTTTAAGATTTTTGATTTTTGATTCGTTGGAATAAGTTACGAAAGATTCATTAAAGCAACTTGAAGCACCAGAAAAATTTACAAAGCGTGATGACAACATTCCACCTGTGCAAGATTCACAAAAAGAAATTTTAAAATTCCTTTTCATCAATTCGTTAAACAAAAGTTCCTCAATAGAATTTTGCCCTTCTGCGTATATGTAATTTCCAATTCTATCATAAACTTTTTGTTTAAAAGGAGCTATCAAAAATTTTCCTTCCTCATCGTTTTTACATTTTACAGTTATTCGTAAAACCAAATTGTCTTCTTTAGCATAAGGAGCAAGAGTTGGGCTTTCGCTATTAAACAAATCACTAAGTTTATGATTTATATCTGCTTCACTAACTCCATCAACTTTTAAAAATTCAGAATAATATTTGTGGTTTGAAAATTTACTAAGATATTTTTTAACATAATTATTAAACATAGGTTTCAATTCCGTAGGAGGGCCAGGCAAATTTATTAAAATTTTTCCGTCATAATTCATAATGACACCTGGCGCCGTACCAAAATCATTTTTTATAAAATGAGAATCCTCTGGAATATAAATTTGTTTTAGATTCGCTTGATTAATTTTGTCATCGTCAACATTTAAAAAATTTTTCAAATCTTCAAAACATTCTTCATTTAACAAAAGAGATTTTCCAAAATATTTTGCAGAAGCTTCTTTAGTTAAATCATCATCCGTTGGCCCAAGTCCTCCTGAAGTTATAACTAAATCCATATTTCTATCAAAAGCATTTGATATTGCTTTAACAATTCTATCAAAGTTATCACCAACTGACGTATGATAATAAACGCTTATTCCAATTTCGGATAAAGATTTTGTAAGAAAATATACATTAGTGTTTAAAATATCACCGAGAAGAAGTTCCGTACCAACGCAAATTATTTCACACTTTAAATTTTTCATAAAAATCACCACCTCGTAAACTTATCATACTTAATCATTTCAAGTATTTCAATTTATAAAATTTAAAAAACTAAAAAGTGGCATAGCTAAAAAACTAATGCCACAAAATTATTTTGCAAAAGACACAACAACTTCTGTTGAAAAACCAAAATCACTATTAATTTTTATTCTTCCACCATAAAGTTTAACAAGTTGCGACGCGATGGACAAACCTATTCCAAAACTATTATTATATTTACGCGATTTATCAACTCTATAAAATTTATCAGTAACTTTTCCTATTTCCTCACTTCTAATTCCTATTCCATTATCTTTAACAGAAATAAACACTCTACTTTCATTTTCAAAAACTTTAATCTCAATTAATTTTTTATCTTTATCACAATATTTAATTGCGTTGTCAATAAAAATTATTATTAATTGTTTCAAATGCTCTTTCAACATTTTTATATAAACAATTTTTCCTTGATTAAAAACAAATTCCACATCATCTTTAACAACATCAAATCCATAAATAATTTCTTCAATAACTTCATTTACATTTATAAATTCACTTTGCTTAGCTTCCTTCAATTGATTTTCAACTCTGGTTAAAATCAACAAATCATTAACTAACTTTATTAATCTTTCAATTTCATCTAAAGCAATTTTCAAAGATTTATCCAAAGTATCTAAATCATTTTTTCCCCATCTGCTCAACATTTGTAAATGACCCTTCAATATTGTAAGAGGCGTTCTCAATTCATGAGAAGCATCTTGAACAAATTGTTTTTGCAAATTAAATGACTCTTCAACTTCATCCATCATCGAATTAAAAACCAATCCTATTTTTTCAAATTCATCGTTTTTATTAACAATATTCACTCTGTTGGAAATTCCCTTTTCTTTAACTTTTTCCATAGTAAATTTCAAAGCTTTAAGTTTATTTACAAATTTTCTCGAAACAAACATTCCAGCAATCAAACTTATTATTACGACGAATATAACAACAACAACCATTATGGGAATCATTTTTTCAAGAAAATCCGAATACATTTCGATTTCTTTCTCCATATAAATATAATCTTCTTGATCTTGAATTCGTATGGGCCCACTTAAAACCACACGCTCATCTCGCCCATTTTTCTTTAATTTAATAGTCGTCTTATAAGGAACAGGATTATCTAAAACAAATTTTGGAACACTGTCCGTCAAAAATATAATTTCTTTATTATAATTGTATATTACAAGATCAACATCCATCAAATCAAAAGTTTGCAAATATCTTCTATAATCCAAATTATCGTAATCAAAAAAACTTTCTATTTGCCCACGTATAACTTCAATATTTTCTTTCTCATAATTAAAAATCCAAGCTTTAATAATTAAAAATTGAATTACATATGTGAATAGCAATATAACTATAACAACTGAGAAAGTTATAATGGACATTTGCCAAAAAGTAGACATTCTCATAAATATTTTTTTCATAATTTATTTACCTTACCACATATCCAACACCTCTAACGGTCTGAATGTAATCATTATTTAATTTTGTCCGCAAATGCCTTATGTAAACATCAACAACATTATTTTCACCATCATAATCATATCCCCAAATATTTTCTATTAAATAATCCCTAGTTAAAACTTTGTTATTATTTTTAACCAAGTAAAGTAACAATTCGTATTCTTTAGTCGTAAGTATAATTTCTTCACCATTACACTTTACAGTCCTAGATTCTATATTTATAACTATATCTTTATACTCTACAATATTGTGCACTGAATTACAATTATTTACTCTTCTTAAAAGAGCTTCTATTCGTGCTAAAAGTTCTTCAATCGCAAAGGGTTTTATAATATAATCATCAGCTCCCATTTGCAATCCTGAAACTTTATCCATAACACTATCCCTAGCAGTCAACATTATAATAGGAACATTTTTATTTTTTCTAACTCTTCTACAAACTTCAAGACCATTTAAAGTTGGAATCATAAGATCCAAAATTATCAAATCATATTTATTATTTAAAGCTTTATCTAATCCTTCTTTTCCATCGTGGGAAATATCAACTTCATATCCTTCATACTCCAATTCCATTTTAACAAACATTGCTATATTCTTTTCATCTTCAATTAAAAGTACATTACCCAAAAGAATCTTCCCCCTACTCTAATAAACAATAGATACCGATAATTATAACACTTTTAAAATATATAAAAAAGGTTAGTACAAACTAACCTTCCAAAATTAATATTAATCATCATAATCAACATCAGTTATCCAACCAAGCTGATTTATTTTAACTTCAACTACAATTCCCCTAGATTGAAGAATTTTATATTCATATTCAATCATTCCATCATCATAATCTCTCTCAAATTTAATAATTTGTCCTGGATATTTTGACAGAACAATTTGTCTTAATTGAGCTTCTGATTTACTAGATTGTTGTGGTGGTGATGCAGGTACTGGTGGAGCAACTGGTGCTGGATTAACTGGAGCAGGAACTGGTGATGATGGTTGAGTAACTACAGTTTGTTGAACTGGAACTTGAGATAAAGCATATTCACCTGGATGAAAATCTTTTTCAAGTTCTATTTTTATAGCTCTTCCTGTTTCTGTTTCAATATCAACCTCATATAACATTCTATTTGATGAACATATTATAAATTCGTATATAAACAATCCATTTTCAACATCTTGCTTGTGTCCAACAACTGTTCCTGGAACTTTAGAAAGAGCATTCTTTTGAGCTTGCTCGAAACTAACATTAACATTGAATAAACTTTGATTTATAAATCTGTTTCCTTGATTATCATAATCATAATCTATATCATGAACTCTCCCATTGTCAGTGTAGAGGGTAAGCTCTCTCTTAAAACCATTCCTATCAATTATATCAAACTCAACAACTCTTCTTCCATTTTCAAAATCATATTTTTGTTTAACAATTTTTCCATTTACAATTTGAAGAGCTCTCTCTCTTAATTGTTGAATAGTCAAAGATGTGTTTGAATTAACTGTCGTTATAGTTGCATTCGCACCTTTAATATCAGTTCCAACTATACCACCAATTGTAAACATTAGTGCAGCTGAAATAACGCCTGCTGCAAGCTTAAGTTTACTTCTTTTCATTTCTTACATCTCTCCTCTATAACTTCTTTAAAATAGCTTGTCACCGAACTACAAGATGATTATATTATCACGAAACTAAAATCCTTTTAAAATAAAATTAACTTTGAATAAAATTTAAATTAAGAATTTTTAATTTATTTTCTCTAAGATATTTCAAGAATTGAAAATGCTTTTCTGATATATTTATTTTTCATAACCAACTTCCAAATTAATTCCGTTCTATAATTTTCAATCATCAAAAGACTTATTCCCTTATCGATTCCGATTTCATAATCACAAAACCAATTTTTATCTAAATTGTACGAATCTTTAAAACCATATTTCCCCCAAAGCTTGTCCTTAAAATTTTCATACATATAATTCATTGCCTCTATACTATCTTCTGGTGAAAATACAATTGAACCAATTGAACCACAAGTTGCTACTGTTCCATCTTGAGTAGAAAATCCCAAACAAGGAGGAGCACCTAATGTTCCTACATATCCATCTGGAGTTTCACAAGGTGTAATTCCCCAAGAATTTTTATTAAAGGATTTTGATTTTCCTGTGTTATGAATACAATAATTTCTATTTAACATAGTTGCAATTATAGAATTTTCAAAAAAATCTATCCCAGTTCTATCAATTTTATTTCTGAAATCAATAAATGCGTGTGAAAATTGGTGTGTAAATAAAGATCCAAAAGGTGAGAATATAAATTTTTTCCCATTAAATTCAATTTCATCTCTGTTGAAATCATAAAACATTTCTTTATTAATTGGATTGGTTGGTGAAGAAACTCCTAAGAAATACATTATAAGTTGTTCTGCATAACTGTCCCACTCACCAAAAGCTTCTCCTTTTACATCATCATATCCCATGTAAAATCTGTTTGTAATTTTATTTCTGAAAAATTCCCAATCAACTCGTTTATATATTTTTTCAAAATATTCCTCTACATCTCCTCCAAAAAATTCGGATGCAACCATCGCTCCCATCAAAAATATAGATGTATCTATTATTGAAACTTCAGAATTCCAAGCAGTTTTTCCTGTTTCCATATTAAGAAAATGGTTAAAAAATCCTTTTGTTTGAGAAACATTGTAATAGGTGTTTATTAAAGTTTTCAACGCCCTGTAATATCCATCGTAATAATTAATGTAATTCCTACTTACACCAATTACAATTGCACAAAGTCCAAACCCCGTGGAAGCTATAGAGGATACGGATTTATGTGTATCGAATGTAGCTGTTGAATCTTTTACAAGACCGTATCCAAATTTAGAACGACCTATTTCATTCCAAAAGAAGTTAAAACATCCTTTTGTTTCTAGCTCTAAAATTTCATTTTCACACATTGTCATATCCCCCTCTCTATTTTCTAAAAAATTTTTATTATTGCTCTATTTCTCGAAAATTATTCAAAAATTTTTATACTAAAATAAAAAAACTTCACAAAATTTATTGCGAAGTTTTTATTTTTACCATTTATTTCATTGTTTTAGAAATTTTTCTAGAGAATTTTTGTCTTTTACAAGTGATTCTAAATTTTTTCCATATTTTTCTTGATATTGCTTTAAATCACTTCTCTCATATTTAATTCCTTCCCCGTTGTCAAATTTATACTCTATATAATTTGCATTTTGTACAAGTGCAAGAATTATAACGGCATTGTACAATAAAACATCTTCTTGAGATAATTTTTTAGTAATTTTGTCTTCAAAAATCAAATCTATTTTCTTATTTGAAATTTTATAATTTGCTATTATTCCGTATGGCTCTGACTGAGTTTTAAGTTCAATTCCATTTAAATATTCATTTGCTGGAAGGTTATTTAATATATTCGATACAGCAGAATTATCACCAACATAGGAATTTTTATACATTAACACTTTTGATAAATCGTATGAAGGTTTATTTCCAATATTTAAATTCGTCGAACAACTTACAAGTAATATCGTTAGACAAAATATAAATGAACATCCTTTTAAAAATTTATTCAATTCCAAATCCTCCCCCAATAGAAATTTTAATTTTTAAAAATTTCAATTAAATTTATTCCATCCTTTAAACCTTTATTTAAAATTTCCTTTTTAACAGATTTAAAATTATTTCTGTAAGAATTTTTTTCATCATCAATTTCTATTTGGCTTCCATTTAGAAATATTTTTGTTACATTGTCGCCATCTAAATGGTAAATTATCTTTACAGATTTGTCAAAAATTCTATAGTCAACACAAACTTTTCCTAAACCGTTTGGCAAAATTGGATCAAAAATAATTTTATCAAGCTCATCTCTTATTCCAATTACGTTTGAAATAATTTGATTAATATAAATTCCAGGACCACTTGAATAAATTCTCCATCCACCTTTTACCTTGATGTCTCCATTTTTCAATTTCGAAAAATTATTTTCAAAATCATATCTTGTTTTAAAATCTCCTTCTGAACTTGAAAAATAACAATTGCTTTGTCTATAATCTGCATTTTCAACACTATCATTTATTCTTATAGGAACTATTTTAAAAATTGAATTCCAAACTTTTTCACTTCTTCCAAGTTTACACATAGATTCCACAAATCTTATATGCGCATGAACATATTGAAGGGAAATTTCTCTTCCAACATTTGAAGCTTGCTCTGCTCTCCTGAAAATTTTTGAAATTCCTCCATTATATTTAGGAGTTTTATCCATGAGCCTCACGCCGTCATTAAACGTCAAATTATTTTCAATTATTTTTTCATTAATGCATGCTTGCTCAAGCCCAACCATTTCTGATATTATGCTTCTTATTAAAGGTAACAATCTGTAATTTATTTTTGTTTTAACATCACTTGGATGAATCATGTGTTCAATTTCATTTTTTTCATTTAAATAAATGAAGCCACTTATAACTCCATCTTTGATTGCGTATTTTAAGAAATCTTTTTTGATTCCCTCAGAAATTTCAAATAATTCTTTTGAAAAATCTGAATCGCAAATTACTTCAGACAAATTTTTTATAGATTTATATGCAAGGGCCATCGTCCACGTTGAAACCAATCGCTCTTTCAATAAGTTATTAGCTGGTTGCAAAGTGTCATCCCAATCTCCGCCTTCGTAACTTATGAGATGCGTTCCATTTAAAAATCTTCCTTTAATTGAATTCATAGCTCTTTTAATGTGATTTGAAATTGTTTCTTCTTCCGTTACGCTACAATTTGGAAAACTTCTATAAACAACCTTTTCATCAAAAATTGTTTTGTCACCTGTAACTTTAACGTACTCCGAAATAACTTTAATTGGCCAAAAAATAATATCTCCATGCGAATCATCTTGTTGCATGTTATATTTATCAAACATAAACCATTGTGGCCATTCCCCATTCTCCTTAAACTGATGAGAATATATTTTTAAAATTATTTGCCTAACAATTTTATATTTTTGAGTCGCCATAAAAAATTCTATAGCACCTTGACAAACGTCTCTTGTTCCCCAAGCTGCACCATTAGATTGTTCAAGCCCGTGTGGAGAAACAAAATGCACCAAAAAGTCGTGAGTATAAAAATGAATTATCTCATTTAATTTTTCAAATTCATAATTTTCGCCGTCTTCTTTATAAATTTTCAAACCGTTAACAAGCTCATCGTAAAATTTCAAAAATTTATTTCTCTCACTCAAAAATTCTATTTCACGATTTTGAATTTCTCCCTCACCAAAAGAACCAAAAACGCAAAATTTAAATTTTGAAGACTTAGAAATTTTAAAAGTCATTAAAGTTTTATTTCTTGCAACGTCATCTTCAAAAAATATTTTATCATCATCAATTTTAAAATCACAATCGTGAAGTTCAATTTCATAAAAAATATTTTCATACGTGTTTTTCAAAAAAGAATTTTCCCTAGGAGTCAATTTAATTTTGTTATTATGAAAATCACAAACAATTTCATGACAAAATTCATTTTCACCCATAACAAGTTGATTTGTGATTATAAATTCATACTCTTTTCCTTTTTTCGAACAAACTTCCAAACACAATTTTGTTGAATCAAACGCCATGTAAGATTTAATAATCAAAACATCATCATCTAATTTGTAATACCATTTTGAAAAACTTTCACCAACTTCGTACATTCCCGCCAATGTAAGCATTCTAAATTTATCATTAATCTTAACGTAAATTCTCTGTCCAGAATTTTTCAAAACATTAAGAAGACCACGATTAACAGAAAATAATTTGTTTAAACTTGTGTTTCCTAAAACAACTTGAGCATTAAAATTTCCAAACATATAATTTGTTGATGCCATGACATTTATGTTTAAATTTTCTTTTGAAATTCCGCTGATAATTATATTTCCATGAGGCCTTTCACACAAAATTTCTTTCGCCCTCATAACAACATGAGAATGATGATTTGTGAAAAACGAAAGCAATTCATCTTTTTCATACTCTTCGAATTTTCTGTTTGAATATATTTCGTTTATCTCTTCCGTAGAAAATTTTTGGGATGATAAAACATTTCCAAATTCATTTTTAATTTTAACAGAATTTAATTTTTTCAAATCTTCATTAAGATTTTTGAAAATCTCAAATGCCTTTTTCACATTTTCCGAAAATTTTAATTCAGAAATTTTCTCTCCATAATTTTCATCGAACAATCCGTAAAAAGTAATTTCTCTCTTCCCATTTAATTTCATTTTCTCAGTTTGAAGAGCAACAAAAGATAATTCATATTGATAATTTTCTCCACAAAGATTTTTATCAATTGCATTTGGAACATCCGTCAACTTATATTCTTTTGAAAAAAATTGCATTTGGTCAGTTGAATAAGAAATTATTTTTGAATTTACACAACCATGTTCAACATAAGGATATTTTCCACCTTGCTCCAAATTTTGCCTTGAGCAAACCACAAAACCATTTTCGCCATTTAAAATTGTGTGGTCTATGTATTGACTTACATAAAGTTCGTTTGTAATGCAAGCAGACCTGTTTGCAATTCCAACGTCTTGACAATACAAAATATCAAACTCAACATCTTCACCAAAAACCTCAACGTCATAAAACCAAATATTTTTATTTACAAGAGAGAATTTAACTTTGTAATTTACTCCATCATCTTCTCCACAAAACACAAGAGAATTTTCTCCACAAAATAATTTTGAGTTTGACTTTATTCCCAAAAGAGTAATAACTTTAACCACATCATTCTTATACAAACGCAAATAAATATTATTAAGAGATCCTTCCTTCACATTGCCATTAAACAAATTTATCATGACATCATTTGAAGAAATTTCAAATACATCTCCGCTTTCTAAAAATTTAAAAATCGTGCCATCTTTATCAAAGGTAATAAAATTAAAATTTGGTTTTAATACCATAAAAAAATCTCCCTTAACAAAATTTAATATCTTAAAATAGTTTTCTCTTTAATAAATTTATTTATGTAAACAAAAAAGCAAGTTTAAAATTAAACTTGCTAAAAAACAATCTCAACAAAATTTTTAATTCGTATTTTATCGAAATCAACATAAGAATCTAAAGCAATTAAATTAACTCCATTCTGTTTACATTTAACTAGAGTTTTACCAAATTCTTTGTGCATTTCATAATTTGGAGTAAAATATTTTACTCCCTCCATTTGAATTACAAAAATAACGTAAGCATCAAATCCTTCTTGTTTTGCAGAAATCAATTCATTTAAATGCTTAACTCCACGTGAAGTTGGAGCATCTGGAAACAACACAACACCATCATTCTCTAAAGTAACGCCCTTCACTTCAACAAAAACTTTTTTGTCTAAATGCTCAACATAAAAATCAAATCTAGAATTTTTATAAAACACCTCTGACTTTAAAATTTTTAAATTTTCAAATAAATTTCCTTGCTTAACCCACTCATAAAACATCTTGTTAGGAACTTGACTATCGATATTAATAAGACGAATTCCTTTTTTGACGCTTACTAAATCAAATTTTGTTTTACGCTTATCGCTGTCAAATTCTTGAACATAAACTTCATTTCCTTCTATTAAAATTTCTTCACAACGCCCAGTATTTTTCACATGACAAATTTCAATTTCATCATTAATTAAAACATGTGCAATAAATCTGTTTATTCTTTTTAAAAAAATTCCTTTTCTAATGTTTTCATATTTCATAATTTCACACCTTATCATACAAATGCCTATAAATTCCATTGGCCTTTATAAGCTCTTCGTGAGTTCCTCTCTCAACAATTCCATCACCATTTATTAAAATTATTTCGTCGGCATTTTGTATAGTTGAAAGTCTATGAGCTACAACTATGTTTGTCCTTCCTTTTGAAAGTTCCTCAAGGGATAATTGAATTTCTCTTTCTATTATATTATCGAGAGCAGAAGTGGCTTCATCCAAAATCATAATTCGAGGATTTTTCAAAAAGACTCTAGCAATTGAAATTCTTTGTTTCTGTCCTCCTGAAAGTTTTAATCCCCTTTCGCCAACAAATGTGTTATAACCTTCAGGCAAACTCATTATAAAATCATGTATACTCGATTTAATACAAGCATCATATATTTGTTCATCTGTTGCATTTGGATTTCCTATGATTATATTATCCCTTATAGTTCCTGTAAATAAAAATACATCTTGAGAAACTATTCCTATATTTTCTCTGAGAGATTCAAGAGTAAAATCTTTTACACTTCTTCCATCAATCTTTATATCTCCCTCTTCAAAATCATAAAACCGTGGAATCAAATTACAAATTGTTGTTTTCCCTCCACCTGAAGGACCAACTAATGCAATTGTTTTTCCAGCATCTATTGATAAATTAAAATTTTTAAAAACATATTTTCCACTTTCATCATAACGAAAACTTAAATTTTGAATTTCTATATTTCCAATAACATTTTTAAGCTCAACGGCATTTGTGGATTGTTTTTCTATTTCTGTATTTAAAAGTTCATCGAATCTATGAAATCCACTCATTCCATTTTGCAATTGCTCAGTAAAATTAATCAATTTTCTAATTGGCTGTATAAACATTTTCACATAAAGCACATACGCAACAAAATCCCCCACAGTTATAAAATCTTTAAATGTAAAATATCCCGCAGCAATTAAAGCAACCAATTCCAATATATCAACTAGAAAATAAGTTCCCGAAAAAAATTCTCCCATTTTTTTATAAGCATCTTCTCTTGCTCTCTTAAAAAGACGATTTGCTTTGTTAAATTTATTAAGTTCGCTCTTCTCGTTTACAAAAGATTTTGTAACTCTTATTCCTGAAATTGAATTTTCAAGCACAGAATTAACTTCTCCTGTTTTAACTCGCGTTTCCTTAAAAGCATTTAACATTTTCTTTCTTTGGAAAATTGAAAAAATTACAATCAATGGGACAAATGAAAAAATTATAAGAGTCAATTTAAAATTTATAAATGACAACAACGAAAACGACCCAACAAGCATAACCAACGAAACAAATAAATCTTCTGGTCCATGATGTGCAAGTTCAGAAACATCCATTAAATCATTTATAATTCTTGACATTATATTTCCTGTCTTGTTGTCGCTGAAATATTTGCTTGGAAGTTTTTGAAGATGAACAAAAACTTCTCTTCTCATATCACCTTGCATTCTCACTCCAACAACATGTCCATAATATTGCATGAAGAAATTTAATCCAGCTTTAATAACAAATATGGTTAACAAAACAATACAAAACACAAAAAGCATTTTAATATTTTTGTTTGGTACAACATCATTTATTATATTTCGTGTAAGCATGGGATAAACAAGGTCAATCAATGCAACCATAAAAGCTGAAAACAAATCCATAAAAAATAATTTTTTGTACGGACGATAATAACTTATAAATTTTTTAAACATATAAAATCTCCCTGTGAATAAACAAAAAGCTACACCTTAATTGATGTAGCTTTATTATACAATAAAAATAATTAAACTTTTATTTCAAGATTAAAATTATTGTTTCATTATTTTATCAACTTGAACCAATATGTCCTCGAGATTTGCTAAAGCTCCTTTTCCAAAATCTCCACACGCCAATTTAGATTCTCTTGGCTCCATAAAAAAGTATCCTAAACTTTTGAGAAAGTTTATGTTCTTTTGAGTAATTTTGTTTTTATACATTCCCGTGTTCATTGCTGGGCAAATTAAAATTGGAACGTCTTTTGACGCCAAAACAATAGAAGTCAACATATCATCTGCAAGACCATTTGCAATTTTTGCAATAAAATTTGCTGTTGAAGGAGCAATTAAAATTAAATCTGCACGAGAAACAAGAGAAACGTGTTCAACTTCTTCAGGAACATAATCTTCAAACATATTTATATAAACTTTATTTTTAGAAAGTGTTTTCAACGTAAGTGGCGTTATAAATTTTGTGGCCGATTCGCTCATAACAACATGAACATCATTACCCAATTTTGTTAAAGAATTTGCTATATCTGCTGATTTATACGCTGCTATGCTACCTGTTACTCCCAAAATTATATTTTTCAATTTAAAAATCTCCTTTTAAAACCTCATCTACAATTCCTTTTGCAATTTCCTTTTTTGTTTCAAAGATTTTGAAATTTTTGTTTTTATCGATTAAATAACCTTTGTGCTTAAATTCAGTTATGCAAGATGAATCATTCGCCAAAACATAATCACAATTATTTTTAACTAAAAGATTATAGGCAACATTTAAAAGTTCCTGTTCACAAATATTTGAAAGAAGTTTAAAACCAATTATCTTAGCCTTTGGAATTTTATTTCTAAGAGTTGAAATTATTTTCAAATTATTGTTTAACAACATAATAGGATTAATTAAACGAGATGAAATTTTTTTTGAATCGCTTATTAAATTTTCATTTTGAAAAATTTCAAAAATTATTTCCTTCAAAACATTTTCATTCGAAATCTTATTTATATTTTCAAAAATACATTTTGATAAATCATCAATTGAAATCACCGATGAAATTTTATAATCACTAACTGCCATACTATGAACAAATACATCAACACTAATTTCTTTAACAAGTTTGTCAATTGTCGATTTAAGATTTTCAACATTTTCAATTTCAAAAATTTTAATAAATTTATTTTGTGGCTTGAAAGAATTTTTACCACAAATGTAAAAAACATTTTTTACAAATCCACAATTCATAAATTCATCGGCAATTAAACTTCCCAATTTTCCCGTTGACAAATTTGAAATAACCCTAGCTTCATCAATTTTTTCACGAGTGCCACCCGAAGTTATTATAACATTTTTCATAATTTTATTTCACCATCAGCCTTAACGTAATTTTATAAATTCAATTATACCAAAAACATTTTTGGACTCAATCGAAAAATTTTTTCCAAATAAAAAAGAGTAGAAACCAATTCTACCCTAACTACCCGACAAAAAAATATTTTCATACATTACATAATTTCCACTTTGAATTAAAGACTCCACAAGATTTTTAAAACTCATACCATAAAAAACAATTTTCCCATCGCTAAATTTTTGCAAACTCAAAATTTCATAAACTAATTTCTCCTTATTTGTTTTTTCAGTTACAATTTTAAATTTCTTAACACCATCTCCAAAGATTTTTTGAATTATTTCTAAAGTCCATTCCTTTTCCACCTCAAGCTTAAACATAATAACTTCTTTAGCATTGTCCACATATTTTTTATACAAATGTTCAAAGGCAACTTCAGTATGTTTCATAATGAGATTCACATCTCCACTAAGCGATAAATTATTTTTATGAACTCTATAATTAACTTTATGTTCTTCAAGATTTCCAATTTTCTTTCCGTGTTTGTGAAACAAAACTGTTATATAAAAATCTTCAACGAGAGAATTCTCTTTTTTAAACGGCATTATCTCTTTAATCGTGCTTGCTTTGCACATTATTGTACTACCTGTTATGGGCTGTCCCAACATAATCCTACTTCTTTGTTGTTTATAATTTCTCACAGGCTTATTCGTGCAACACTCCAAATATTTTTTACCAAAATCATTGCCATCACCAAAAGCTTTAATATAACATCCAACAAGATCGCAATCATTTTTCAAAAGATAATGGAGTTGTTTCTCATATCTGTCAACTTCATTTACATCATCAGAATCACATCTAGCAATATAATCTCCATTTGAAATTAAAACAGCCCTTCGCATAGTTTCACAAATTCCTATATTTTTATGGGTAATAATTTTAATTCTCGAATCCGATCTTGAATATTCTTTCATAATATTTAATGAATTATCTGTAGAACCATCATCAGCTAAAATTATTTCAAGATTTTTATATGTCTGACTTAAAACTGAATCCAAAGACTCACGCAAATATTTTTCTCTATTATATATTGGAACGATAATCGTTAATAACGGATTCATAAAAACCTCCAATCAAAAATAAAATTCAATTAAAATTTATTTTATAAATCTAAAAACAATTCTTACAAAATAAAAAAGCACACTTTACACAAGCATGCTTTCTATTTTTATAATTTAAAATTTTTGTTTTATAATTTCTTTTGCCCGTTCAGAATTTTTTTCACTAACAAGAATGACAGGCCCAGTACATCCCATTGCTGTTTCTGCATATATTCCATTTACGAACAACAAATCTTTTGCATCGTCCAAATCATAAACCTCAATTCCATGTATTTCATAAGTAACAACTTCTTTCTTAGGAACAACAACATTTTGATTTTGATTCAAATCTTTTTTTCCTGCGAACTCTTCTATTATTTGAAAAAGTCCAGCCCTCTTAGCTTTATCGTACTCACTTCTACAAATATCAAATATTCCACCATTAATCAAATCATTTGCATACTCAACCGCTCCACTAACAACAGGAGCACCAGAAGCTCTAGATATTATCATAATTAATTTATCCATATTTTCAGAAATTCCTGGACCATATCCATATCCTAAAGATTCATAATTACCACCTGTTGTGTAAGCCGATAAAATTTTCATCATTAAATTACCAGTTAACGAATCCATAACCATGACATCCGCACTTCCATTTAACAAATCATTTCCCCTCATAACAATTCCACCATCACTTCTTGACGAAGTTGAAAAATTTATATCATACCCACCATTTTGTAATTTTAATAAAGCTTTCTCAACTTGCCTAGCACCTTCAACATTAATTATCCCAAGAGAAGGATTTGTTATTCCACAAGCCTTTGCAGCAATTATTCCATGAATAGAATTCCTAATCATAGATTCAACTCTATTGGTTGAAGAAGTTCCCGTAGTCGATGATATAAAAACTTCTTTCCCTAAACCTGGCGTTACAATTCTTCCAACAGTTGAAACTCCAACAGAAAAAGGATAATGCATAGTAACAGCTCCGTGTATAATTCCTTCTTTAATCATGCTTTCCATTTTTTCATGTGAATTTTCACCATTAATTAAAAAAGCATTAAATCCCTTTCTTAGACACAACCTTATTCCCTCATTAACATCATCGATACCATTTTCACTATGAGAAACAGCAATACCTACTGAAATTTTTTCATTAAAATTTTTTTCAAAAACGTTTTCATAATTTTTGGGATAATCTTCTTTAACTTCACTAATACTCTGTTTTCTTTCAATTAAAAACGAAACTCCATCAAAAAGGTTAGTCATTCTTCCTAAAAACAAACTTCCTTTTCCCATAATCATAACACGCTGTATTTCACCATTAAGAATACTTTCTCTTGCAAATCCCAAATAAGGAATTCCTGAAGGAATATGCCCTTGAGTTGGAGCCCAACCTATCATCCCATGTTGTTTTACAAAATTTAAAATATCAGTTTTTTGAATTTCACCACGTTTAACCCCAAGCGCTGCAATCATTTTATAATTTGCTTCAGGAACATCTCCAGCTCCTGCTGGCTTAGTTATATCTGGATTTTGCAATTCTGGAGAATATTTATCAACATCAGTTATTTTTAAATTTTGTTTGTCTAAAGGATCAGTTACAAGTGAAGTTATAACTGCCTGTGGTGATGAACCGGTTCCAACTTTATGACTTCCCACAATATCATTTCTTATAATAGGATTAATTCCATCATTTTCACTTATTAAAACTGAAAAACTTGCAATACAATCTTCAAGAATAGGAATTCCCTTTTTTATATGATCTTTTCCGTTCATCCCCAATTTTGCAGTACAACCTCCAGCTGTAACTACGACATTCTTAAAAGTACCCGCTTTAACTAAGGAAGCCGCATGCAGTATGGCATGAACCGGAGCTGCACAAAACCCCCTCACATCAGAACCAGTTGCATTTACAAATCCTGCTATCTCAGCACAAGCTTTAGCAAAATTTCCTCCTCCTCTTTGGTTCATATCCCCACAAGCTTCCTCTGAGCAATCAATAACATAATCAATTTCATCACAAGATATTCCCGTATTTTTAACAAGATATAGAAGTGAAAGAATACTTGATGCCTTAGAAACTAAATTTTCTAGAATAACATGAGAACTTAAATTTGTATCAATATCATGAGCCTTTTTTACAACTCCAACAAGCTCACCATTATTTAATAGTGGTTCTGCATTTTCGTCATCTATTAAACGTTTTATTTCCGAAATATTTTCTCCACCTTCAAGCTTATCAAAATATTCATCACGGAACAAATCACTTTCCTTAAGTGTTTTTTGAATTTTATTCGAAAATTTCCTTTCCAATTTTACAAGATCAAAAACATCGCAAATTTTTAAAAAAGCAATAAATTCATCTTCTGGGAATATTTCTCCAAATTTACCTGACCTTTTTGCATTTTCCAAAGGTTTATTATACCAAGGAAACTCAATTTTACTTAAATCATCCGAACATTTATTTCCTATGTATATTTGATTTGGTAAATACGAAACTACTTCATTAAAACTTCTTAAATTTTCATTTACTTTCTTTAAATAATCTGAATCTGGATTAACTATTTTTTCTATTGTTTGAGTGCTACCACATTGCAAAATCATACTAGGTGTATGGCACAAGACATAGCTTACACCTTTTAAAATAGCATAGTCTTTCATAAAAATTCTCCAACTTACAAATATTTTTTTATCATTAATTCGACATTGTCTTTATTAGCATCATCTTTAATAAGTTCATCTATTTTTTTACCATCTCTATATATTGCAATTACTGGAAGCCCCATAACTTTTTGTCCAATTGCGAGCCTTCTTGCTTTTGTCGTATTTAAAGAAGTAAACTTTATTTTATCTCCATAAACTTCTTCAAGTGCGTGTATATGAGGCATTAAAGCTTTGCAAGGCATACATCCATCACTATAAAAATCTACCAATATATAGCCTTCCGAATTTAACACTTCAGTTTCAAAATTTTCTTTATCTAAATCTAACATTAAAAATCCCCCTATTTAAAAAAATTTTTTTATAAGCGACAGGACTAAAGTTATCTGTCGCCATAAAAATTATAACTGTTCTCTTACAGAATTCATTTCTTTACAAATACCTTCTACGTCAAGAACCATTTCCATCATACTTACTTGATTTTCATAAACACTACATTCAAATTCTTCTTTTACTTCCGGTTCAAAAACATGATAAACAGTGAGTTTCAACGAAACTCCAGCTAGTGCTCCTGCAAATGTTGGATCACCAAAAGTAACAGTTTCAGCAGCTAATCCTGCTGCTTCTCCCTCAGCAGAACCTAATAAAACAACTATATTTTCCGCACCATATTGTTCTGCCAATTCCTTAATTCTTTTCTGATTCTCCAAATCCATAGCACCAGCAGCTGTTCAGACGAAACATTCAGTAGATGAAAACACAACTTCAGCACCAGCAGATTGAACACATTCAATAATAGCTGGACCAGGTATTCCATCTCTATCTCCTATTACAATAACTTTCTTATCTTTTAAAATAGACACCTTTTACCCCCCTAAAATCAATTTTCAAAAATTGTTTGATCATCGACATCAATAGTCAAAGCTTTTAATGCTTTTTCTACAAGTTTGTATCTTATATTTTTCTCATCTTCGTAACTCAAATTAGGATTTCCTAACGGATGTGGAATAGCAATTGCAGGAACTATTCTATTTGCTCCAACTGTCAAAGATATAGGTGTAACAGTACAAATATGAACCACCGGCAAACCAGCTTTTTCAATTTCTTTAACCATCGTTGCACCGCAACGTGTACAAGTTCCTCAAGTACTTGTTAATATAACTGCATCAACCTCATCAGAAACTAATTTTTCTGCAATTTCCTTAGCAAAAGATTTCGATGATGCAACAGAAGTTCCATTTCCAACTGTGGAATAAAATTTATTGTGCAATTCTCCTATTAAACCTTTCTTCTCCATATCACGAAGTACATCAATTGGAAGAACTCTATTAGCATTTTCATTAGCATATACTGGATCATATCCACCATGTGCAGTCTCATAATTATCGCTATTTAAAAACTCAACTCCCGTTATATCATATTCTCCATAACGAGAAGCACTAGAACTTTCTATATGATCTGGATTTCCTTTAGGAACTATTCCACCTGAAGTAACCAAAGCAATTTTACATTTTCTAATATCTATAACAGCAGGATTAGGAGAAACTCTATCAAAATTAGGCATTGGATATTCAGTAATAAATTCTTCATCTGATAACTTTTTCAAAAGCATTTTAACAGCCCTTTTTGAACCTCTTTCTTTTTCAAAAAAATTTACACGAACTCCATTTGGAATATATCCTTCTTCACATGATGCACCTATCTTGCATCCCCTGTATAATTTAAGTGCAAGCGATGAAATTTTATTAACTGCATCCTTCATTCCAGCAGCATTGTTTTTCGTTGAAATAATATAAATTTTGTCCTTAAACATATCTGCTCCTGGATTTTCTACATACATTCCAGTCAAAGAAAGAATACCTAAACGCTCCTGTACTTTAGATGCAATAGAAGCACAAGCAAAACCATACCTTCCTGCATTAAAAGCTGGTCCAGCTATAAAAATATCTGGATTAAATTCTTTTATAATACTAAGAATCTCTTCACTAGCTTTATCTATATTTTCACTGTAATAAGTATCACCACATATTATAGTTCCAATTATTTCAGCATCATCTTTAAAAGCATTAGCAAAAGCAACCCCAGGACCTATAACTTCACCGGGTCTTTTTTCAACAGAATAATCAGCTTTCTCTTCTCCTCCTATACTCGCAAAAAACTGATTTATATAATGTACTACTTTTAACTTACTCAATTTTGATTTTCCCCCTTTAGAACTATATAATTTATAAGTTACCTAGCACTTAAATTAATAAATCCTAGTTCATTAGTGGCACCTGTAATTACTTGAATTTCTACTTCTAACGAACCATCTTCACGTAGAGTATTATCACTTGCCCCTGCGATCTTACTCACATATTCAAGGGAACCTATTACTTTATCTAACTTAGGCAAAATTATAACTTGATTTGCATTGCCCGCGGTAATAACAGCATTTGCTAAAATATCTGCATCAGCTAAAGATTGAGATTTTCCATCACGCCCTGCATATTCATCAGTTATTATGACTGTCTTTATTCCATATTCTTCAATTTTTTTACAATTCATAATAAGATCGGTATCAGGATTTCCAAATCCTTCTTGTGAAATAATTACACCATCTAAGTCTAACATTTTACAAATTTTAGCTGTCCAATCTGAAGAACGTTGCTTATCAGCTAAATAAACATTTTCATTAGTTATAATGTGACAAACAAAATTTATAGTTTTTCCATGCTCTTCAAAAAGATCATGCACAACTGGATTATTCATATGAATATATGTTGGATTTTTATCACAAGCTGAAACACAATTTCCCGAAACTATAGCTCCATCCATACACTCAGTTGGAATTAATATCGTCGGTAATATTTGTTTAGCATCAACTCCATAAACATAAGTATCATGCAACAATCCTTGACTTTGAAGCATATGAACATAACCAACTCTTTTTAAATTTTTATATTTGTCTATTCCCTCTTTTATTGAACAAGTTTCATAAACCTTAACTTTATCTGGAGTTATATTTTTTCCAAGCTCTCCTAAATAATTAGCAACTTTAAATCCAGCAATTCTAACTGATTTTTCATGTTCATGAGGTGTTAAATTTTTTACAGGTTCGCAAATCATAACTAAGTTTAACAATTTAGAAAAAGGAGTGTACTCTGATCCCTCTCCAGTCATATCAATTATTCCTTCTTGGAATCCAACTATTTTTCCAGTTGTAACCACAGACATACCTCTTAATACATGAGTTTTTCCACTTCCAACTGTATCGACCTTAGATATAACACCAGGAAATATTTGTCCTTTACCACTAACCTTAAACCTTGGCTCAATAACATCCTTAACTGGAGTTATTCTAACACTTTCTCCAGGTTTAGCAATTTCAAAATCAACACTTTCAATTTTGTCATCTTGTAAAACAAGATTTTGTAATTCAATTTTTGAAACTTTAAGAATTCCATTTTCAATTTTTGATTCATCGGAAAATACTATATCTTTTATATATATATATCCCAATTCCAAACTCAATTTTACGACCTCCCCTTAAATACTTAAAGAAACTTACAAGAACTTAATGCCGATTTCATTAATTCAAAATCTATAAGCTGAAAATCCTTAAGGATATTCTCATCATACTTATATGTTTTAAAATTAAATTTATTGCAACTTTCTAATGCACTTTCAATAATTTTTAACGAAAGCATGTCAATATTTCCATCTTTGTTAGTTATCATAACTGATTTATACGGAGTTTCGGTAGGCTTAACACTTCCCGATAAAGGATGAGTAAGTAAACAAAAACCTTTGTGTATACGTTTTCTTACAATTTGCAAAATCCCTTCTATTGAAACATTATAAAACTCAATGTACGATCTGAAATCACTGTCACTCATCATAGGATTATTAGTAATGATAGTAAAGCTTTCCAAAATTAAATAAACATACCTCCTAAAAATAATTTTATAAAAAGACAAAAAAGTAACCATGATAAAATAAAAATTCCATCACAATTACTCATTCTGTCATTTGAGCTAATTAAAGGTTTACATAAAAACAAAAATAAAAAACAAAATTCAGAATGTAGTACGAATCCAAATCCTTTTGCCTGAAAGTTTCACCATTGTACGGCTTGCCCCTTCGGCGGCTGAAAGCTCTCTCTTTGGAAACATCATCCCACGCATTAAGTTTAAAATATATGCTTCATAATACTTAATTTTAAAATAACTTTATACACATAAATACAAAATACTTTTTCTCTTTGACAATTATAACACACAAAATTTTTAAATGTAATACTTTACATAAAAATAATTTTCAAAAAAATTTAAGCCTATGTAAAATAATACATAGACTTAAAAATTAAATAATTTCTTCCAAAGTATGCCACGCTAAAGTTGCACACTTAACACGTGCAGGCATATTTTGTATATTTTGAAATACAATTCCATCGCCTAACTTTTTAATTTCTTCATCAGTTGCTTCTCTCTTTATCATTTTAAGAAATGTGTCAATAAATTTTTTTGCACTTTCAACATCTTTACCTTTTACCATATCTATCATCATAGAAGTTGACGCCATCGAAATCATACATCCATCTCCTAAAAATGAAATGTCATCTATTATTCCATCTTTTACTCTCAAAAAAATTGTTACTTCATCACCACAACTATGATTAACTCCTCTTTGTTTAAAGTCATACGGAGTAATTTCTTTTTTGTGTTCCCTATTCCTTCCGTGATACAAAATGGTATCTTTGTAAAGTTCATCAAGATTCATTTAATCACCTCAAATTTTTAAAATCTCTTTAATTTTTGCGATTTTGTCAAAGAAATAATCTATTTCATCAAAGGTATTATAAAAACACAAACTCGCTCTTGTTGTTGAATTTATTGAAAGACTTCTCATGAAAGGCTGTGCACAATGATGCCCTGAACGAACTGAAATTCCATAAGAATCTAAAATTGTAGAAGTGTCATGCGAATGTACATCTTTTATATTAAATGAAAAAACGCAAACTCTTTTGTTCAAATCTTTTGGTCCATACAAAATAAAATCTTCAATGTCATTGCTTTTATCAACAAAATATTTTTTCAATAAATTTTCATATTCCAAAATTTCATCAAAACCAATTGAATTTATGTAATCGATAGCTGAACGCAATCCACCAATTGATGATATATTTTGCGAACCTCCCTCAAAAGCTTCATAATATTTTTTAAAAGTAACCTCATCTTCAAAAACATAATCTATCATGTCACCACCATACAAAAAAGGTTCCATGCTATTTATAACGCTACTACTTGCATACAAAACTCCAACTCCTTGTGGAGCAAAAATTTTATGACCAGAGAAAACCAAAAAATCAATTTTATCATCTTCAACGTTAAATTTAACATGCGTCATAGATTGTGAGGCATCAACAACAACCTTAGCACCAGAATTTTTAGACAATTCTATTATTTTCTTGTAGTCATGAACAACTCCAAAAGTATTTGTAATAGGCGTGAATGAAACTATTTTAGGAGATTTCTCAAGTTTTTTTAAGAAATCGTCCATTATAATTTCACCAAATTCATCTACATAAAAATAATTTACGTTTATTCCCTTTCTCTCGCTTAAAACTTGCCAAGGAACAAAATTAGCATGATGAGAATCTATTCCTATTAAAACCTCATCGCCTTTTTTCAAATTGTTCATAGCATATGAAAAAACAATTATGTTTAAAGATTCCGTTGCTCCTTTTGTAAAAATAATATTTCGTTTACTCTTACTTCCTATAAAATTTTTAACACATTCCCTAGCATCATCAACAACAATAGAAGCTCTAACCCCTGGAGTATGAGACCCCCTATTTGCATTTCCAAACGAATTTTTGTAAACATCATTTATCGAATCTAAAACACATTTAGGTTTTAATGTAGTTGCGGCGTTATCAAAATAAACAATTGAAGTTCCATCATCCATTACGCAAGAAAGAGAAGGAAAATCATTTCTAATTTTCAAAACATCCACAACTAAACTACCTCCTCCAAAATATTTATAAATTTGTCAACAATATTTTGATTTTTAACGCAGCCAAACAAACTTAAAAACTTTCCTTTTAAAATAAGACCTTTCGCTTCATTTTCACTAAACCCACGACTAAGCAAATAAAAAATTTTATCTTGATTGATTGAATTCGCCGTAAATCCGTGAGAACCCTGAACATTTTTTTCATCGCACAACAAAAGAGGCAACGATTGATTTTTAGAATTCTTACTCAATATAATTACTTCTTCATTCTCACACCCTTTAGAATTCAAACAGCCTTTCTTAAAATCAAGCGTGCTTCTAAATATTTTTTTACAATCATCAAGCAAAATACCTTTGGCATTTATCTTTGAAACACTCTCAACTCCATACATTGAAGAAACTAAATTGTAATCGAATATAGAATTTTTTGAACAAATATAACAAACATCAATATTGCTAGAAGATTTTTCACCATTTAATATAACCTTACAATTTGTATAAACATTATTTTGATTAACATTAACAAATAAAACTTCTATGTTTGAATTGTTTTCACAATTTCCTAAAACGTGAATAAATCCTTTCGCTTGTGAATTTGCAAAAATAACTAAAGTAATTTTAGAATTATTTTTCAAATTAACATTGTAAAAATAATTAAATTGACTTCCTTCACCTAATATTTCACTGCACAAAACCAAATGCGAATTTTCCTCATCACCATGAACATTAAAAACATAACTCGAAGAACTATTATTTAAATCGTTTTTCAAATTTAATTCTCCATATCCTTTGAAATCCACATTTAAAATTTTCCCATCAAAAATATTTTTCAAAATTTTTTCACCATAAGAATCACTAATTTTTTCAAATTCACTTTTTAATTCTTCATAAGAAAAATTTTTTTCATAATTTAAAACAATATCGCCATTAAAATCACAATGGAGCTTACAATCATCAGATAAAAAACTACAAAAATCTTCTTCACTAAAATTAGCTTTAAGATAACTGTAAGTATTAACTACAGATTGGTTAATTTTAATTTTTTGTACTTCCTTATTCATAAATTACAACCCCTGCATTTCAACATTTATAAGATTATTCATTTCAACCGCATATTCAAGAGGTAATTCTTTCGAAATTTGTTCTGCAAAACCTCTAACAATAAGTGCTTTGGCATCTTCTTCACTAAGTCCACGTGCTTGAAGATAAAATATTTTTTCATCACTTATATTACCAATAGTCGCTTCATGTCCAACATCAACATTATCACAATTAATTTCTATATACGGAATAGTATCAGAAGAAGATTCATCATCCAAAATCAACGAATCACAAGTTATATTTGTTTTGGAGCCTTCGGCATTTTTCTTAAAAGTTACCATTCCTCTATAATTACCAACTCCACCAGACTTTGCTATTGACTTAGAACAAATATTCGAAAAAGTATTTGGTGCCGCATGAACAACTTTAGCTCCAGTATCCAAACATTGTCCTTCAGAAGCAAAAGATATTCCTAAAAAATCACACGTAGCATTTTCACCACGAAGTATACTCATAGGATAAAGCATTGAAACTTTCGAACCAAAAGAACCCGAAACCCATTCAATTCTTCCATTTTTCTCAACCATAGAACGCTTAGTATTAAGATTGAACATATTCTTAGACCAATTCTCAATAGTCGAATATCTAAGCGTAGCATTTTCTTTTACAAAAAGCTCAACGCAACCAGCATGCATGTTATAAACATTATATTTAGGAGCCGAACATCCTTCTATAAAACTCAAATACGCTCCTTCATCAACAACAATTAACGTATGCTCAAACTGTCCCGCCCCTTTAGCATTTAATCTAAAATAAGACTGCAAAGGAATTTCAACCTTAACTCCCTTAGGAATATATATAAAAGAACCTCCAGACCAAACAGCACCATGCAATGCTGCGAATTTATGATCTGTTGGAGGCACAAGCTTCATAAAATATTTTTTTACAAGCTCTTCATGCTCCTTAAGCGCAAGCTCCATGTGCATATATATCACGCCTTGAGCCTTCAAATCTTTCCTAACATTATGATAAACAACTTCAGAATCATATTGAGCTTCAACACCTGCTAAACTTTCTTTTTCAGCATTTAAAATTCCTAATTTGTCGAAAGTATCTTTTATGTATTCAGGGGTTTCTTCCCAATCGTTAGAAAATTTGCTATTTGGTTTAACATAAGAAACTATATTTTCAATATTTAATTCATCTATATTAGGTCCCCAAACTGGAAGAGGAGTCCTATTGTAAATTTCTAGAGATTTAAGTCTGAAATCTGTCATCCATTGAGGCTCATCTTTTTGTTTAGAAATTTCGAGAATTATTTCTGGAGAAAGTCCTTTATTACTTACAAACTCCTCATAATCTTCTTCTTTGAAATCATAACGACTTCTATCTATATCATTTATTCTCATATTTACACATTTCCCTTCAAAATGTCAGAATATCCATCTTTATTTATTTTGTTGAAAAGTTCAATGCCACCGCTAACAATTTTCCTACCGTCTTTCAAAACATGAACATGAGTTACATTAAGTTCGTGAATAACTTCTTCACGGTGAGTTATTATTATAACAGCCTTGTTTTCATCAATTAATTCTTTAAGAGAAGAACAAACAGAACGTATAGCATCTATATCAAGTCCTGAATCTATTTCATCTAAAATAATTAATTTAGGATTGAGAAATTTCATTTGAAGAAGTTCACTCTTCTTTTTTTCTCCTCCTGAAAATCCAGAATTCAAATATCTTGAAACATGAGATTCATTTAAACCAACTTCTTTAAATTTATTTGCAATGCCCATGCTAAACATTATATCAGGCTTTTCATTTTTAACTTTTGTTTTAATCTCACGCAAATAATCTTTATAACTAAGCCCTTCTATCTCTTCAACTTGCTGAAAACACAAAAATATTCCACGCCTTGCTCTTTCATCCGTGGTAATTTCATTTATAATTTCTCCGTCAAAATAAATTTCCCCAGACTGAACTTCATATTTAGGATTTCCCATTATACTCATTGAAAGCGAAGATTTTCCACTTCCATTTGGTCCTAAAATAACATGAACCTCACCCTTTTTGACAGAAAGAGAAACATCATCAATTACACATTTATCTTTAACATTAACTTTCAAATTTTTTATATCTAATAGATTCATAAAATGAACTCCTTTAAATTGCAAATTAAAATAATTTATACTATTTTAGTATGAATTAAAAGCAACTATTATTTTAAACCCATAATCAACAAATTGCAATAATAATAACAGATTATTTAAAAACAAAAAAACAGTGGAGCAGAAAACAAATCTGCCCCACATAAAATTATAAAATTTCAACAAGTGGCTTAAATTTTATATCACTTTCTTGATCATTCAAGCTAAGCTCATTTGAATTTGCAATTTGACAATATGTATCAATGTGTTTATCGTCTTTAAAAAACATCAAAGTAGACAAATCATAATGAGTAAACACCATAATATCCAACTTATTAAAATAGAAACTCGGAAAATGAATTTCTCTTGTCGAAAGAGTTAAAAACATTTTGAAAACTGAAAAATCCAAAATTTTATAAACGTCCTCATCTCTAATATGTGACCTCAAAATATTTATAAGTTTTGTTGAATCTCTATAATCCAAATCCCTAAGCATATACAATATCTTGATGTTTTCAATAGTATTAATGTTAAAATTACCTATAAAAACAGAATTATTATTTAATCTGAAAATATCTTCGAAAAATTTAAAGTACCTATCTTCGAATTTGAGATTGTGATTTTCAAAAGTAATCTGTTCTCTATTATCTTTAAGATTACTATCTTTAACATCTAAAACTCTCAATAAATAATCTTCACCTATATTTTCAATTCCAAAATTTAAATACTCGGTGAATTTTTTTGAAAACTCTCTTTCTAAAGTATTAAGTATATGTAACATAGTTAACCCCCTAAATCCCAATTTTTACCATGTTACAAATATTATACATAATTCTTTTTTATAAATAAAGTTAAACCGCATACAAAAAAAATATTAATTTTTACAAAAACCTACTATTAATTATTAGTATCCCAACAACAATTTTTCAATTGCATTAGCAACACCATCATCATAAACAGTTGATGTTATAAAATCTGCCATTAATTTTAATTCATTTATGGCATTTCCCATAGCAACTTTGTATCCACTTTCACGAAACATGGATATATCATTTCCGCTATCACCTATTGACATAATACGTTCAGTATCAATTCCCAAATAATTTTTAAGATTTTTTAAACCTGTTCCTTTTCCTTCACCCTTTTTCAAAATCTCTAAAGTATTCTCCCAAGAATATTCAAGCTCAAAAAATCCTTGAGGCTTCAATTCATTTACCAAATTTTCAATTTCATTGTTATCATTGCTTGATATAACAGCCTTTGATATTATATTTCCATGTAAATCAAACATAGAATTCCATTCATCTTCATCAGAAATTACAACTTCTTTCATTGCATATTTGCCTTTTTTATCTTCGTCATGATATTCACTTAAAACCACATTAGAGTAAATTGTATCCATTGTAGAATAATGTACGTTAAACGGTTTTGCTTTTACAAATTTATGTATTTTTAGTAGATTATCTACACCAAGAAAACTAGAATATATAACTTTTTTCTTCTCATTATCATAAACATAAGTTCCATTATTGCTAATTATATATGCAGGCACACCAATAATCTCTGAAAAATATAAACAATGAACAAATATTCTTCCTGTTGAAAAAGCTATTTTAATTCCTTGTTCATAGGCTTTCTTTATCAATTTTATATTTCTTTTTGATATATTTGAAACATCTTTGAGCGTCGTTCCATCCAAATCCAAACATATTAATTTAATATCTTTATTCATAAATACCTCACACTAAACAAAATTTAAAAATTTCTTCAAGTATTTACTATTTAAATCAAATAAAATCATGTTAAATAACATCAAAATTACAAAAACAAAACCATTTAAATACTTAAATAAACCAAACTTATTATGAAAGTCATAGCTAAAGAATTTATCAAACACACATATAAAAAATCATATTTATTTCTTTTGAATACCCACCCTTCAAAAGTATAATCCATTAATTTAAAAAGTTCAATTGTATAAAATAAATAAATTATTCCTAAGCCTACCCCCATGATAATATTAAATAAAATTTCAAACTTATTAAAAAATATTCCCAATATCAAACACAAAAAAATTAAAAACAAACAAAATAAAAAAAACATCAAGTTTACAAATAAAAATTTTTTATTTAAAAATAATTTGAATTTAAAACTAGAATCATCAACAATAATTTTATTACAATGCAACATCGATATTTTAAATGTCTCAAAAAACAATTGAAAAAGGTATATTGATAATAAAATAAAAAATGTTTTAAGTATAGTTATATTTTTAATATAACTATAGAAACTGATCATTAGTAAACATCCAAATATAAATGAAATAATTAATATAAAACATTTTAAAATAACATTGAGATTATTTTTTATTTCAAATACGGGTTTATTATCACCATTATTCATAGATTAAATGCTCCTACTTAAGAATATATAAATTTATATGATAATTTAAGTTGTTTATTACAAAAAAATAAAAAAGCATGCTAAAAACATGCTCTAAAATAAAATACCTAAAATTATCGAAATAACTAAAAATATGAACATACAAAATATAAATTTATCTAAACTTTTTATAGAAATATTTATCTTCCCATATAAAGTATGTCTAAAATGTTTTTTCTCAGGTTTATTTTCCATTGAAAAACCTCCTTTACTACTTCTTAGACAAATATTTTCTAACATCTAAAGAAACAGCAATTATTATTATTAAACCTCTTATTATATATTGCCAATAAGCATTCACACCTACGAAGTTTAAACCATAATTTATAACCTGTAATAAGATAGTACCAATTAAAACTCCTGGTATAGTACCAACTCCACCTGTAAATGAAACACCACCAACTACACAAGCTGATATAGCATCTAATTCATAATTTATACCTGTGCTAGTAGTTGTCGATCCTGCCCTAGCAGCTTCTAAAAATCCAGCTACTCCATATAAGATACCAGATATTACAAATATAGTCATTATATTTTTGACAACATTAACACCTGAAACTGTTGCTGCTTCCATATTTCCACCTATAGCAAACATATTTTTTCCCAATCTAGTTTTATTCCAAACTACCCACATAATCGTAGCAATAATAAGCAAATACAATACCAAATAAGGTATTTTTATAGATCCAATATCAAATGATCCATTTACGAATTTTGTGTATCTTTCATCTAAATTAGCTATTGGCTGAGCTCCTAATGGTGGTCTATCTATATAAAGACAGGAAATTCCATAAGCTATAAGTTGAGTTCCAAGAGTTATTATAAATGCATGAACTTTAAGTTTAGCAACACCAAAACCATTTACTGCACCAAATATAGCTCCAACTAATATAGCTATTAACAATGGTATTATTAAATTAAGTTGTGGTAAATTTGGATACATCCTTGAAGCATAAGTTGTTGATTGTAAAAGTGATGCTGATAAAATTGCAGTCAAACCTAATATTCTTCCAGCTGAAAGATCGGTTCCCTGTAAAACAATTAACCCTGCAACACCTAAAGCAAGTATTCCACGAGTCGATGCTTGACTCAATATATTAGTAAAATTTTTAAAAGATAGAAATGAAGGCTCCCGTACTATAAATATCAATATCATACAAAACAAAACCATATAAAGGGCATTGTTTAAAATAAAATTCCTAAAATCAAATTTCTTTCTTACTTTCTCCACAATTTTTCCTCCTATCAAATATGCTTAGTCGCTAAAGACATTATATCTTCTTGAGTCATAAAACGAGCATCTCCTTCTCCAGATATATAGCCATTAGACATAACCATTATCCTATCACATATACCTATAAGCTCTACCATCTCAGATGAAACAACTATAACACTTTTCCCATTTTTAGCTAAATTAATTATAAGTTGATATATTTCGTATTTAGCCCCAACATCAATCCCTCTCGTTGGCTCATCTAATAATAATATATCTGGATTAGTAAGCAGCCACCTACCTATAATAACTTTTTGTTGATTTCCTCCCGAAAGAGTTTTTATAGCAGTTCCTTGATTAGGAGTTTTTACTTTCATACTATCTATTACCCATTTTGTATCTTCCTTCATTCGTTTATTGTCTAGAAGTCCATACTTTGAATAGCTTCCCAAATTTGAAATTGAAGAATTAAACTTTATATCGAGCTTTCCAAAAATTCCATTGGCTCTTCGTTCTTCTGTTATAAGTGCAAATCCATTTTTTATTGCCCTAATAGGAGTTTTATTGCTTATAAGATTATTATTTAAATAAATCTCTCCACTTTGAATTCCCCTAACACCAAAAATAGTTTCCAAAAGTTCTGTTCTTCCTGAACCAACAAGACCAGCTATTCCTAATATTTCTCCTTTTTTTAAATCAAAGCTAACATCCTTTATAGATTTTCCATCCAAAGAACTAAGATGTTTAACCTCAAGTACAACTTCACCAACAACATTATCTTTAGGAGGAAATCTATTTTCTAAATTTCTACCAACCATCAACTTTATTATATTATCTATCGTTAAATTCTTGGCACTTTCGGTTGCAATCCATTTTCCATCTCTCATTATAGTAACATCATCAGATATTTGAAGAATTTCTTCCATTTTATGAGATATGTAAACTATACCACAACCTTTTTTCTTAAGTTTTTCTATTATTTTAAATAATTGACTTACTTCTTGCTCTGTCAAGGAAGAAGTTGGCTCATCCAAAACTAAAATCTTTGTATCATAAGAAACTGCCTTAGCTATTTCAACCATTTGTCTTTCTGAAACTGATAATTTATTCATTTTTTCCTTTGGATTAACATTTATATCCAATTCATCAAGTATATTTTTTGTTTCAATAAACATTTTCTTTTCATCAATAACACCTGACTTCATTGGATATCTACCTAACCAAATATTATCCATTATATTCATTTGCAAAACTTGATTAAGCTCTTGATGAACCATGGCAACACCATTTTCCATAGCTTGCTTAGGATTTCTAAATTGTATTTCATTTCCCCCTATATAAATTTCGCCTTCATCTTTCAAATAAACACCGAAAAGACATTTCATAAGAGTTGATTTTCCAGCACCATTTTCACCCATTAAAGCATGAACTGTTCCTTCTCTAACATTCAAATTAGCTTTATCTAAGGCCTTAACCCCAGGAAAACTTTTACATATTTCTTTCATTTCAAGTAAATATTTTGACATTTTATATAATCAACTCCTTATTACAAAATATAATGATATACATTTATTATCCTATAACTAAATAGAAATCTTAAACATATATCACTATGACTATTATTAATTATTATTTTGTATATTCTTGATAAGGTATACGTATAGCTACACCTGTATCATCAAGATTATATTTTGTTCCTTCATTAACTGCTTTTCCATTTATCAAATTCATAGCACCTTCGAATAAAGCTCGAGCCATACCCTCAGCATCCTGTAAAACAGAACCAGCCATGTACCCTTTATTTATTAAATCTTGAGCAGCCAAAGTAGCATCAACTCCAACAACTGGTATAGTTTTAGTACCTGGTCCATTATTAAATCCTTGAGCTTGTAAAGCAGCTATAGCACCTTGAGCCATTCCATCATTATTAGATATAACAACTTCTATTTTATCTCCAAATTTTGAAACCCATGCTTCTGTAGCATTTTGTGCTGCAGATTGATCCCAATTACAAACTTGCTTAGCTAATTCTTCAACTTCTATTCCACTATCTTTTATTGTTGAAACTGAATATTCAGTTCTAGCTACAGCTTCTGGATTATCTGGTTCACCTTGCAACATTACATATTGCATTTTTCCATCGCCATTTGTGTCAACGTTTTCTTTGTCATCGCTCCAAATTTTAGATAAAATTTTTCCTTGGAATACACCTGCTTCAGTTGCATTTGTTCCAACAAAATAAGCTTTATCGTATGACTTTATAACATCAGTTTCAGGCTCTCTGTTAAAAAATATAACTGGCTTTCCTGAATCCTTAATTTTATTTATAACAGTTTGAGCAGCTCCCGTATCTACAAGATTAACAAGAAGCATATCAATACCCTTTTGTAATAAAAGGTCTATGCTATCATTTTGCGTAGCTTGATCACCATTACCATTATAGAACGTAAATTCAACCTTATCACTGTTTTCTTTTTGTATTTTCTCCAAATTTTGACGTACTGTAGAAATATAAGTATCATCAAATTTGTAAAGCAATACTCCTATTTTAGCAACATTTTTCTCAGAAGTACTTGCTCCATTGTTCTCCTGTGATGAATCGCTCTTAGATCCACAACCTACAACAGAAAAACCTACAATTACCACACTTAAAAAAGTACATAGCAATTTTGTAATTTTTTTCATAATGAATACCTCCAGAAATATAAATTATAAATTCACTCTAAAAATTTTGAGAGATATTAAGTATATTCACAACAAATATATTATAACCAACCCGTAATTTTTGCAAACGTTTTACAAGTAAAATAAAGCTAATTTTATTATATTTTCAAATTAACTCTTCATTTTATTAAAGTTATCTATGATTATAAAAATAAATGGACCATTTAAAAATGGCCCATCATAAAAATTATTTTTGACTTATTCCCACTTGAGTTGTATTTTCGCCATCTCTTAAAGTATTTTTGTACAACAAATAATAAGCTGCCGCACTCCAACTAAAATTCTTAGCATGTAGAGCTTCTCCTGTAAGTGGATTATAATTTTCATTTATTGGATTTGATGTCAACAATCCTGAAGCGTTATCAAATAATTTATAAGTCATTTCTTTAGCTTCTTTATCATACCCATAATTTTCTAAAGCCTCAACTCCATACAAAGCTTGATCTAACCAAACTGGACCTCTCCAATATCTTCCTGCATCAAATCGTGGATTATCTTTTGAAGCTGTTGGAAATGGCATTTTTAAATTAAATTTATTTTCATCCATTATATTTTTAACTACCTTGTCCGCTTTATCTTGTGGAGACATTTTAGCCCATAATGGTATCCATCCTTCTGTTCCCATTCCTCTATTTACTAAAAGTTTCTTCTCTTCACCAGTCTTATTTATTTGAAGATCATAATAAAATCCCGTAGCTTCATCAAACATATATTTATTTACATAGTCTGCAACTTTTTTTGCTTCTTCTTCATATCTCTTAGCGTCTTCCATTTTTCCTAAAGCTTCAGCTAAAGATTTTAAAAACGCTTTTTCTGCATATAAATAAGCATTTAAATCAACAGATTCTTGATTTATAGAATAGCCTACAACTTCGCCTTTTGAATTTTTATTTTCAAAAACTTCAACTCCCCTGTCGCCTTCTCCTATTCCATCTTTATCAAATCTAACAGCATTGTCCATTCCACTTTCCCAAGCTGCTGCTTCTATAACAGCTTCAGGATCAAGTAATGGTTTTCCATTGTCGTCTTTCTTAACTTTTTTATTTTCATCATATTGATAATGTGCATCATGAACCATTGCACCATATTCTGCTATTCCATTTCCATCTGTATCTCTATTATTATACCACCACTCATGATAAGCTTGTAACTTAGGATACATTTCTTTAACAAATTCCAAATCATTATCCGCTTTATATATATTGTAAACAGCCCAAGCAGCTAGAGGTGGCTTAGAGTTTCTTTTATTAAAAGATTCCTCTTGATAATAAATAGCATCTATTATAGCTCCCGCATCTTGAGGCCTCTCTTTATCATTTGATTGAACTTGATAATCAAACATGGTTCTTACAGAATCTTTCGCAAGCTCTGGATCAAATCCCGCAACAGCAGTAGCATTTTTCCAAGAATCCCAAGCCCACAATCCGTTGAACCAACGGTATGAAACTGACGGAGTTATTCCTGAATGTTCAATTGCCCCCGCTGGACTTCTCCAATTTGTAACTAGAGTATTCATAGATTTAATTGCTGCATTTTTATAAGCTTTTGAAACGCTTTCATCTCCACCAACTGTTTTATCTATATAACCTTGCCATCTTGAATTATTAGCAGAAAATTGTCTTTCAGGATCATTCTTAACATTTTGGATTTTTATTTTTTCAGATTCAAGTTCTTCATTATTAAATACAAAAGATTCTGTTCTATAAACTGTGAAAGGTATTCCCTTTTCTAAAACCACTTTATCTTTTAGCTTAGTCACATAAGATTTTTTATCTTCAGAAACAATTGTTTCAACATTTTTACCATAGCTAACTAAAAATTTATTATTTTTTGTATTCTCTGATAATCTTTCATTCTCACCAGTAAAATTTACAACAACTCCATTTTGTGTTGCTTCCAATTGTGGATTTAATTTATAAGTCTTTTTGTTGTGAGTGTAAGAATCAAAAACTTTTCCGCTCCACTCAATTTCAAATTCTGCTACTTTGTCATTCAAATTGGTAATTTGAGTTTTAACTAAAGCCGTTCTGCTTGTACTAAAAATTAACTCAATATTCAATCTGAAATTATCTCTAAACTCATAACTTTGAACTAACTTACCTGGATAAGCTGTTATTATAGGTTTAGCTCCAGCTAAAGAAACTTCTTCACCATTTTTCTTAATTTTTATTTTAGAAAAAGCATCTGACAAATTCACAGCAATCGTTTCTGCTGACGCTTCGAATAAAATTGTTGGACCTGCAAAACTTCCTAAAGCTTCTTTATTATCCAAAGTTGGTAAAGTATATCCATGCCAAGAACCCATGTCCATAAAAGTATTAAAATCACTTACTTGATAATAACCATAGGGAGTATCTGTTAAACGTCCTTGTATATTTAATACATTACCAAAATCGTCAACTTTGTACTTTGCTTGAACTGATGAAGCACCAATTCCAAAAGTTAAAGTTAATGCTATAACACCAGACATTAACTTTTTAATAAACCTTCTTTTCATATCTTACCCTCACTTTGAAATTACTATAATATACCAAACATATATTATAATTTCTTAATATTATTTGCAAACGTTTCTTATTATAAATTAGATAGTTTTTTATAGTTTTTGTGTTTTTTTCTTAAAATCTTACTTGAATTTAATATCAAATAAAAAAAGTAGGTTAAAAATAACCTACTTGCTTTTTACATCAAAATTTATGAACGCCACATTAATAACATACTCTCTTACATCTTCACTGATTTTAAAAACATTCCCTTTTATACTAAAAACTTTTAAATCTTGCTTCTTATTCTCTAAAAAGTTTTTGATTTCATTTTTAATTTCATCTTTGGTTGGCTCTTTCTGAAACTTTAAAATTAATTTTTCATATTTAAAAATGGGAATGCTGTTAAATAATTGAGTGCTACTGTTTTCATCTTTCTTTGTACTTTCAATTAAAAATTTATAATTTTCGTTATATGAATCGCTTAATGTTATCTTTGAAAATCCATCTTGATCTTTAAATCTCATTCATAACCAATCTCCCTTACTAAAAATATACAATGCAATTTTCTATAAATGTTCGACTATATATATTCTTATTTTCGTTAATGGGTACATTTTCTTTATAATTGATTCAAAATAAAATGGATAAAAAATCAAAATGCGATTCAAGAAGCATAAAATCTGAATCGCAAAAAATATTTTATATTAAATTGTTAATTATAACGCTATCAAACATATCTTTAGATTCCAACAAATAAGAAGCTATTATTTGAGTATAGAGGCTTGACATAAACCTCAATGTATTTCTAAGTCTATCTTTTTCATATAAACTATAAAGATAAACACTTCCATCATCAAACGTAAATCTAATTTTTGAAAGAGTAGAACTTAAAATTTTATCTAAAAGTTCCAAATCTGCAACGGACTTCGCTTTAAATTCAAATTCATGCACAGCAATGCCTTTTGAATCATATTTGCTTTGGTCTTTGTAAATCAAATCAAGCGGAATGAGCTCATCCCCCAAAATAATTTCAGCTTTAGTTATTTCTTTCCCCAATCCTCTGCTAGTAATTCCCAAACCAAGAGTCACGAAATTCAATTTTTCATCTTCATTCATTTGCAAAAACGGAGAAATGTAAACGCTCTTTTCCTTTTCATGTGGAAGAACTATTTTATAATCAATCTCATAAACCAATCTTTCGACATTATCACTAGCGACATTTTTTAATTGCTCATACTCATTATCAGAATTTTTTTCATCAAATATGGGAAAAACGTTTGTTATGTACTTAAGAAATTCATCTTTGCTTTGAATTTTTGTAGAATTTTTGTACAAGTCTTCTCCAATTTTGGAAAAACTTTTATAGAAATTATCTACGTATTCAATTTTATCTTCAGAATAAGAATTTTTCAAAGCGTCAACTCCAAATTCGTTTAAACTTTGAAATTTATATGTAATTCCCAAATCATTTGCAAACTCTTTAAAAAGTGGCTCGCCTATCATTTCTTTAAAAATTTCAATTCTAGATGATTTTACATCACCGCCACTAGTTGTTTTATCATTTAATTTTTTAACCCAATAATTTTTTGAATCATCATTTACATCTTCGCCAACAAATAATTTGTAAATCATATTTACGAAATCCTCATTTGTGATTTCACGTTTTGAAAATTCTTCACCCGAAACCAACAAAATTAAATAGTCATACAAAGATTCTTCATGATTTTTAATTAAATAACTCCAATATTCGACTCCAACATCATCGCTAGCATCTCTATTTAAAAACACTTCATAAGATTTAGAAACAAACTCATCAACCGAATCGTATTTGGCTATAGCACTAACATCTATAACAAAAACATTCAAAAATATAAACACCAATACTCCAGATAATATTTTGGAAAATAACTTACTACTCATAAATCCTCCCTATTTTAAAAATAGTATCTAGAAAAATCAAACTCCATAATTTCACTTAAACAAAATTCCCTATCGCAAACTTTAGATTCTCCACAAGGCAAAATAAAACTTATTTTATCATTTTTGTTTTTCTTGTCCCTCAAAAGAGCTGAGCAAAAAGAATCCTTTAAAAATAATTTTGTATCGAAAGTCAAACCAAAACTTCTAATTAAATTGCATATATAAACAAAATAATTTTCATTTATTAAATTTAATTCAAACGCAATACACGTTTCAAAAAACATACCTATTAAAACACTTTCACCATGAGTATAAACTTTATAATCAGTTGAACTCTCAACAGCATGTCCTATCGTATGACCGAAATTTAAAAATTTCCTAACCGAAACATCGCACTCATCTTTTTCAACAACGGAAATTTTAAATTTACAACTTTCACGTACTACATTTTGTAAAATTTTAAAATCATAATCGAAAATATTTTTTAAATTTTTCTCAACATAATTTAAAAATCTATACTCAAACACTATACCATATTTTATAACTTCAGCCAAACCTGAAATTAGCTCTCTTTTTGTAATAGTTTCTAAAAATTTAATATCTATAATAATTTCCTTTGGTTGTTTAAAAGTTCCTATTAAATTCTTAACATCACAAGCATTTAAAGCATTTTTCCCACCTATAGAACTATCGACTTGAGCGAGCAAAGTTGTAGGAACATTAATGAAATCAATTCCTCGCATATAAATTGAAGAAATAAATCCAACAATATCGCCAATAATTCCTCCGCCTATTCCAATTATCAAAGCATCCCTCAAATAATTTTCAGAACTCAACTTATTTATTATTTCAATCGACGTATTTATATTTTTATTTTCCTCAACACAATTAACCAAATACAAATTTCGTTCGTTTAATTTATCATTAATGAAACTAAAATAATTTTTTAAAAATTTGTCGTAAACAAATTTATCTACAACAAAAAAACTTTTTTTAAAATTTAGAGATTTAAAAAATTCATTTAAAATTCCATGGCCTATTTTTATTTCAGAAATTCCATTCGCTACTTCAAGTTTGAGCTTTTCCAATTATTCATCACTTCCCTTAAACTATCTCCAGAAAATTTTTTTAAAAACTCTTGACATATGACAGTCATAGAAACGCACTCGCCAATTATTGAAGCAGAAGGAATTGCTGTGCAGTCGCTTCTTTCTATTTGTGCTAACTCTTGAGATTTTGTTTTTATATTCACAGTTTTCATTGGCTTATACAAAGTTGGAATTGGTTTATGATAACATTTTATAATTATTTCTTCACCGTTACTCATTCCCCCTTCAATGCCACCAGCTCTATTGGTTTTACGAAAATATTTTTCATTTTCATAAAATATTTCGTCGTGAGAATTGCTTCCAAAATCGCAAAAAGTTGAAAGCCCATCTCCAAATTCAATTGCCTTCATTGAATTTATGCTCATGAGCCCAAAAGAAAGTAAAGCATCGAGTTTTCTATCATATTGAACATAACTTCCAAGTCCAACGGGAACATTTTTTATTCTTATTTCATAAGAACCTCCGAGTGTGTCTCCATTTTTTTTCGCCAAATCAATTTCGCATTTAATTTTTTCACACACATCTAAATCCAAACATCTAAATGGATATTTATCACTTTCCTTAATTTTATCAAAGTCATATTTAAATTTGTCAAAATTTTTTCCAATACTAATAACATGCGATGAACTTTCTATATTAAAATTTTTCAAAAATTCCATACATATTGAACCAACAGCTACCCTAACTGCAGTTTCTCTAGCGCTACTTCTCTCTAAAACATTTCTACAATCGTCAAAATCATATTTAATAATTCCCGACAAATCCGCATGACCTGGACGAGCTTTTAAAACTTTTTTTGATTCAACATCACAACTCAAAGGATTCATATATTTATCCCAATTTTTATAATCTCTATTTTTAATTAAAAATGAAATCGGTGAGCCTAACGTATAAGAATTTCTTATTCCAGATATAAATTCTATTTCATCCACTTCAATTTTCATTCTGTCTCCACGCCCATAACCCATTTGACGTTTTTTCAAAATCGAATTTATGTTATCGACATCAATAAAAACATTAGACGGCATTCCCTCAATGACTCCAATTAAATAATTGCCGTGAGATTCTCCTGCAGTAAAATATCTCAAAATAAATTCACCTCAACATTTTCATTATAGCATTTAACTTTTCGTAGAAATTTGGAAAAGATATATTTACGCATTCTTTATTTTTAATTGGTATATGTTCGCCACTTACGCAAGATAAAATACTCAACGCCATCGCAATTCTGTGATCGTTATGACTATCAACTTCAGTAGGAATTATTTTGTTACCTCCAAAAATTTTTATTCCGCTTGGTATTTCGCACACATCAATATTTAATTTTTTAAATTCTTTAACTATGCTTTTTATTCTGTCGCTTTCTTTGTATCTAAGTTCTTCAATGTCTTCAATTATACTTTCGCCTTGCGCAAAACAACAAAGCACACATATTATTGGTATTTCATCAATTAATCTAGGAATAATTTCTCCATTTATCTTTACGGGATTTAAATTTTCAGCTCCATAAACTTTAATATCGCAAATTTTTTCAAAATTATTTTCACGTACATTTGTAAATTCAATTTCGACTCCCATAATTTTTAAAACGTCAATTATTCCTGTTCGCGTTTCGTTTATTCCAACATTTTTTATTTTCAATTCACAACCTTTTAAACACGCAAAAAGAGTTATGAAAAAACTTGCCGAAGAAATGTCTCCTGGAATAAAAATATCATTGGAATTCATTTCTGATTTTTGTATTGAAACTTCATTTTCATGAACCTTTATACTTGCCCCAAAATGTTTTAACATATTTTCAGTGTGATTTCTCGTTTTAATTTTTTCACGAACTTTTGTTACACCGTTTCCATAAATTCCTCCAAATAAAATCGAAGATTTAACTTGAGCACTGTTAATTTCCATTTCGTAAGAAATACCATTAAGCTCTTTTCCTTCTATGTAAAGCGGGGAAAATTTTTCCCCTCTATGAGCTTTTATGGAAGCTCCCATAAGCGAAAGCGGTTTTATTATTCTATCCATTGGACGCCTTCTTAAAGAATCATCTCCATCTATAATGGAATTAAATTTATTTCCACAAAGTATTCCACTTAGAAGCCTAATGGTCGTACCAGAATTTTCTGCATTCAAAACGCCATCGTAAAATTTAAAAGAATGCAATCCATTTCCATACACAATGACATTTTGATTTTCAATTTCGATTTTAACGCCTAACTTTTTCAAACAATTCATAGTTGCAATTGAATCATGACTAAATAGGAAATTATAAATTTTGGTTACACCATTTGAAATTGACGAAATCATGAGAGCTCTATGAGAAATAGATTTATCGCCTAAAACTTCAATTTCTGATTTGATTTTTCTGAAATTTCCATTCAAAGTTTTATCCCCCTAAATTATTTAAACAAAACTTCCCTTATATCATCAATTTTCTTACTCATTTCCCTAAATCTTTTAAACTTTATGGACTGAGGCCCATCTGAAAAAGCTTTTTCCGGTTCGTTGTGAACTTCAACCATTATTCCATCACATCCAGCAGACACTCCTGCAAGTGCTAATGGCTCAACTAAATCAAAAGCTCCCGAAGCATGACTTGGATCTATTATTATAGGAAGATGAGAAAGTTTTTTTACGACTGGAACGACTGATATGTCCAAAGTGTTTCGCGTAATTTGATTAAAAGTTCTTATACCTCTTTCACAAAGTATAATGTTCAAATTTCCATTACAAGCTATATACTCAGCGCTTAACAAAAACTCTTCAATCGTTGCGCTCAATCCTCTTTTTAAAAGAATTGGTTTGTTGCATTTGCCAAGTTGCTTTAACAATTCAAAGTTTTGCATATTTCTCGCACCAACTTGAATTATATCAACATACTCATTAAAATAATCCAAATATTCAATAGAAACAATTTCACTTACAATTTTAACCCCAAACTCATCACCAATTTTTCTCATGGACCTGAGAGCATCTTCACCAATTCCCTGAAAAAAATAAGGAGAAGTTCTCGGCTTAAAAGCTCCTCCTCGTATAATGTTAACTCCATTTTCTTTAAGATTAAAAACTATATCTCTAAAAATTTTTTCATTTTCAAAAGAACAAGGGCCTCCGATTTTCTGAAAATTTCCTCCGCCAATTTTAAAATCTCCAATTGAAATTACACTATCTTCATTTTTGAAATCTCTGCTTACAAATTTGTAAGAATTATTTATTTGCAAAATATTTTTTACACCAATCATATTTTGATTTATATCCAAAGGAATTTCTTCCAAAAGAAGAACTCCAAACAAATTTTCACCAAAATTAAAATTTATAAACTTATAATCGCGAAGACAATTTAAATTTTTTTCAATCGCATCGCTCGAAATATCTTTTTCAAAAAATATAAACATCAAATTTTACTCCTATTAAAAAACTAACATCTAATTGTGTTTTTATAATTCTACCGACAACTTCCTATTTTTTCAATTACTAACAAAAACATTTTTTATGTGATAAAATTGTTTTTATATTAAAATAAAATTATATTATTAAAGTATAATTTCATTAATTTAAAAGTATATTAAATTGAAATCAATCTACTTTTAGGATTATGAAAATGTACAAAAATTTTCTAAAAGGAATGTATTATGTACCAAAAAATATAGATGAAAATCCGTATTCAATTTTAAAAAATGCAAATAAAAGTAATTTAAATTTTATTATTATTGAATACACAAACAAAGATTTGTTCACTCCTTGCAATTATAAAAAAAATATTTCTAAGCTAGAGTACATACGAGATAAGATAAATTCTTTTGAGAAAAAATATAAAAATACAATTGGGATAATTTGTTTTAAATGTCGCTCGATTATAGGACCAATTAGAATTCTTTTGTCAAAAAGCATATTTCAAGGAGAAATCTTTAAACTAAAAAATTTTCATCTTTGGTGTTATATGAACGATCCAACTTTAATTTTAACGCACAATAATTTTTCACATATTGAAAATGACAACATAAAAAATTATTTTTCAATTATGTGCGACAATTTTTTAAAATCAACAGACAACTACGTTAAATTTTTAAATAAAGGATTTCGCCTAACTCCAATTTACACAAATGATGGATTCATTTTCATAAAAAATTCTGGCGAAAACATATTTGAATTTTCAAAAATCAAAAATCACATAATAAGCCAGCTTAAAAAAGGAAATTTCTATATATCTAATTCGGATAAACTTTATTTGAATTTAACTTTGAATGAAAATAGTGATAAAATTAAATCATCGTGCAACCAAGTGTCGAAATTTAAAATTAAAATCAATAATTCCGATTTCACAAATCACGAAATCAAAATTATCAACAACGAAAATAAAATTATCAAAAATCAAAATTTATATAATTTGAAAAAGATATTGTGGGAATTTGAGATAAAAAATAATGCAAACAAGTTTATATTTTTAAAGATAACTTCAAAAAATAATTTGTTTGCACTAACGTCACCTATTTATTTGTCTTAACTCTATTTGGTTTTGGCTTTGGTCTATTTTGTATAACTTTCTTGTTCTTATTTTTACGTTTTTCACGACGCTCATCAACCAACAAATCGACAAACCAAAGTATAAGAATAAAATACAACCACTGAACAAAATACATTGCAAGTACAGGAAGTTTTATTACAATAGAAGCTCCACTACAAACTATAAAACCAATTAAAATTATCCATTTATTGATTTTAATATTTGAAAATACAAATATCTTCAGCAAATTATAACTGAACAATGATATTACAATTAGCAAAATTGCATTTAACACTGACATTAATAATCCCCCTAAATTTTTTAAAAATAAATAAGTTTTCAAAAGGAAGTGCATCTACTTGAACTCACAAATATTTAATAGCTTAGATAAACTAGATTTAGACATTTTGGATATTTTAATAAAAGATTGTAAAACACCATATTTAGAAATAGCTCGAATGTGCCATGTTAGTGGCGGAACTATTCATGTTAGAATGAAAAAAATGGAAGACTTGGGAATATTGATGGGCTACAACTTATTATTAAATTTGCCAAAGCTAGGTTTCGACGTGTGTTGTTTCGTTGGAGTTTACACTGATACAACAACTCCCCTACCTGAAATACTAAACGAACTCCAAAAGATAAATGAAATTGTAGAGCTTCACTTAACTACTGGAGACTTTGAAATATTAATAAAAGTAATATGTAAAAACATTGAACACCTTCAAAATATTTTGATTAATAACATAAACACTATAAAAGGAATTCATCGTACGAACACATTTATTTCTCTAAGTCAAAAGATAAATAGAAACATTATGTTAAGTTAATTAAAGGGGATTCTCCCCTTTAATTAGAATTGTTTTTTATCATGTCAAATAAATCTAAAGCTGCGTTTTTAGGTCCATCCTTTTCCATTCCATCTATTCCAAGACAAGTTTTTAATTCTCCAATTTTAACACCGCACTCAAACATTTTGTTAAAGTATTTTGTGAGCAACACATCTGTTTCTGTCATTTTCTGCATAGGCCCAAAAGGATTAGCAAAATAAGAAGAAACCAAACCTTTTTCATGAGTAGTCCCTTTAGCAAATCTATTTCCATCTCTAAATATTTTAATCACATCATTTACTTTATCTTTTGCATAAAGTTTTATCGTACTTCCATCTGCTCTCTCATAATTATTTGCATAAAGAAACAAATCAATTTTATTTCCAATAATTATATCTCTATAATTTGAAACAGGCATAACAAGTCTTGCATTAGTTTTATCTGGATTCATAAATATACTTCTATCTATTTCTTTAAAAGCATATCCTTGATCTAAATCATCTAAACGCACAAAAGCTCCAATTTCTGTTCCATAACCATAAACTCCATCGTGAGTTATTTTCAAAACGCCCATATCATCAAATATAATTGACATATCAGAAATATATTGTTCTCCAAAACTTCTAAAAGCTTCTAAAGATTCTGATTTTCCTGCACCTGAATCGCCAACTATAACAATGTTTGAAGACTTTCCATTTTTTAAAGTTATTGAAACCATCGCACCATGTATTGGCAAATATCCTTTTTTAATCATCGCAACGTTGTGAAGAGTAAGGGTCATTTTCTTAAGATAACCAAAATAATCTACATCTTTGCTGTGAGTAACAACTCCAACCATTATATCATTTTCCACATCATCATAAAAAACAGTTTTATATTCTTTCCTTTTATCTATTGTTGTGTCAGTCGCTCCGTACAAATAAACCAAATCTGGTTTAACTCCAATGTACTCATCTCTATGAGCCATTTCGAACAAATTAGAAAGAGCGATTCCATTTGCCATAAAATCTCTATGAAAATAAATAAACGCTAAAAGTTCCCCAACTTTCGCAGGATAACAAAACCAATTTCCACTTTCAATCTCGCATTTGTCTAACGGATTTTCAAAAACTTCTTCAAAAGCTCCGCTCCTAGTGTTCCTTTTAGGATAAGAAATAAACGGTGTTTCTAAAGAAATTGTGTCAATAAATTTTATATCTTTAACGATTTCATAATTTTTAAGATTCCAACTGTAATTATTCAAAACTATTGAAGCATTATTTCCAGATTTTAATTGTCTATAAACAGTCGGTTCTCTATCCGTAACAGAATTTTTAACTTTTCTGTATAATTCCATAATCAAATTTGTAAATTTGCTATTTGCATTTACAAAACTTAATTTTATAACACCCTCATTCAACGTATGTTGAGTTAATATAGTGTACCTTTCAAGTTTTACCCAATAAGAATAAAAATCTTCAATTAAATTAACAAATTTATATTTATCTTCCAAAATAAAAACGTATTTTATTTTCATATCAATGACTTCTTGCCTATCGAAAATTGTAAGAAGCTCAATTATTTTTATAAGCCAAGATACAAATTCATCTAAATTTTCAATGCCCCTCAAAAAATATTTAAAAATGTTATCTTTTCGTTCAATTTTTTTGTTTATATAATGAGTCAAAACATTTCTAAAACCATTGCTTTCAAGAATGTCTTCAAAATTGTTACAATATTTTTTTGTAAAATTCATCATGACTTTATCATTACTTAGAGAAAATTCTTTTAACATAAAACACCTCGCATATACAAAAATTTAAACGAAATTTTTATACGTATCTTCAATTTTATTTCTAACAATTTTGTGCAAATTTTTAACATCGTCTGAACTCAATTCGTTAATGTCAATTGGATTTAAGAAAATAACTTTAACATCACCAGCACAAACTCTATTTCCATTTTCTTCGTAAACACTTCTCGTTCCAACCAAAACCGTAGGAAGTATTTTTACATTTGCCTTGATAGCCATTTTAAAACTTCCTTTTTTAAATTCTCCGATTTCTTTGGTTAAACTCCTAGTTCCTTCTGGAAAAATACAAAGATTTATTCCTTTCTTGAGATTTTCAACGCCTAGATTCAATTCTTTAATTGAATCTCTAACGCTTTCCCTATCCATAAAAACAGAACCCAAATTCCGCATCCATCTACTAAACACAGGAATTTTTGACAATTCTTTTTTTGAAACAAAAGAAACATATTTAGGAAATGCCTTCATAATCGCAGCAATATCTACCATTCCCAAATGATTTGAAACTACAAAATAAGTTTCATTCAAATCAATATTTTCAATTCCCAAAACTTCAAAACTACATTTTGAACTTTTAAATATAGCATCAACATAAAGGTCAGACGCTTTATAAGAAATTTTGTTAAACTTGTCCAAATTATTATCTTTTCTATGTCTCTCTAACCTTTTTAAATTAAAAACTAAATAAAGATAAAACTTAGACATTAAAATCCAATAATATATCGTTTTACGCAAAATAAATACCCTTTCAAATTGTGTTCTAAATAAAAAATCTTATTTTTATTATATTAACTAATTGTTGGAAATTACAAGTATATTTTTATACTAAAATGTTAGATATATTTTTTACTTTTTGAATAATTGTTATATGTTATGAAAAAATCTTTAAAAGTATACTAAATTTGTAGGAGAGCATTTTTTAGAAATGAAATTTTTGAAAAACATTATAATTTTTATTTTAGTAATTTTTTTATATTCATGCAACAAATCAACAGATTCATTAAATGCTTTTTTCTTTGATGTTAATCAAGGAGATTCAAGTTTTGTAAGTTACAAAAATATTTCAATATTAATTGACACTGGCGAAGAAAAATATTCGCATAACGTAGTTGATTTTCTTAAATCTAAGAAATTAAAATCAATTGATTACGTAATTCTAAGTCATGACCACTCTGACCACGTTTCTGGATTTAAAAACATAATTAAAAATTTTAAAATTAAAAATATAATACTCCCTGACGTGATGCGTAATGAAACTTTTAATGAAATTAAACTCCTTACGAAAAATTCAAACACAAAATTGCATTATATTAAATCTCCAAAAACTTTAACGCTACTTGATAATTTTTCATTAAAATTTTTCAATAATTTTGATGAAGTCCCTGAAGAATTTAATGATACTTCGTTAGTTTTCAAACTTAGTGTAAACGATTTTGATATTTTGTATACTGGGGATGTTGAAGAATATGGACAACTTAAATTAATGAACAACAATTTAAAAAGCGAAGTAATTAAAGTACCTCATCATGGTGCTTTTAACAACGATAAAAACAATGTTGAAAAATTTCTGACAAAAGTTTCACCGTTAATATCAGTAATAAGTGTTGGAAATAATTCTTATGGGCATCCAAATAAAAATACTTTATCTTTGCTTGAAAATCTTAAATCAAAAATTTTAAGAACGGACGAGATGGGAACAATTCAAATAGTTTGTGATTTTCAAAATCAATCTTTATCAATACGAGAAATTTTTTAATGTTTTAGTTATGTAAATTTTTTTGTATAATTTATTTAGAATTTTAAAGGAGGTATCTTATGATTAGAACACGTTTTGCTCCAAGTCCCACTGGATATATGCATATCGGAAACTTACGCACAGCTTTGTATACATATTTAATTGCAAAAAAGGACAATGGAAAATTCATTTTGAGAATAGAAGATACGGACAAAGAACGTTTTGTTGATGGTGCCGTTAATATAATTTTTGATGTTTTAAAAAATACTGGACTTAATTATGATGAAGGGCCAAACGTTGGTGGAAATTTTGGACCATACATACAAAGCGAACGAAAACATTTATATGAAAAATATGCTGAAGAGCTTGTTAAAAATGGGCATGCTTATTATTGTTTTTGTTCAGATGAAAGGCTTTCTAAACTTAGAAAAGACGCAAATAAAAACAATATCGTCTACAAATACGACAAACATTGTCTTAATTTGACAAAAGAACAAATAGAAGAGAAAATTCAAAACAATGAACCTTACGTAATAAGACAAAATAATCCTTTAGAAGGCTCAACAACATTCAACGATATTTTGTACGGTGAAATATCTGTTCCAAATTTCGAGTTAGAAGACATGATACTTTTAAAAACTGATAAAATGCCTACATATAATTTTGCAAATGTAATAGATGATCATTTAATGCAAATAACTCACATCGTTCGTGGAAAAGAATATTTATCATCAGCTCCAAAGTATCAAAGACTCTATGAAGCATTTTCTTGGGAAGTTCCTACATACATTCATTGTCCTCATATTATGAAAAATGAAACTGAAAAACTTTCTAAAAGAAACGGAGATGCTTCCTACAACGATTTAATTGAAAAAGGATATTTAAGCGAAGCAATTATAAATTATATTGCACTATTGGGTTGGAGTCCTGACTCTAACGAAGAATTTTTTACGCTTGAAGAATTAATTAAAAATTTTGATTACAAAAATATTTCTAAATCTTCTTCAATTTTCGACATCAAAAAATTAACATGGATGAATTCGGAATACATAAAGAAGATGGACAAGAAAAAATTTCACTCCATAGCTTTGAAAAATTACGATAAAATTCCAAATCAAATTGACAAAACCATGCTTTCAGAAATGATACAAAGCAGATTAGAAACTTTAAATCAAATACCAGAAATAATAAATTTCTTGATTTCATTACCTGAATATGACATATCGATTTTTGAACACAAAAAAATGAAAACAACAATACAATCATCAAAAATGATTTTAGAAGAAACTTTTCCATTGTTTTCAAATACAAATGATTATTCAATTGAAAATTTAAATTCAGTTATCTCATCGTACATAAATGAAAAATCTTATAAAAACGGATTTGTTCTTTGGCCTATACGATGTGCGTTATCAGGAAAAACTTCAAGTCCTGGAGGCGCATCTGAATTGTCTTACTTGTTGCAAAAAGAAGAAACTCTTAAAAGAATTTCAAAAGCAATAGAAAAACTATCTTAAAAGATAAAAGGACTATGAAATATTTTCATAGTCCTTCTTACTATCATCACTTAAAATAAATTCCTTTATCTTTTCCCATTTCACATGTATATAAAACAAATTAACCACATCGTCCAAATTATATTTGAGAATTTTATCAATTTTTTCAACCGGTACTCTGTTTATGTAATCGCTATCCTTAATTATCTTTGCAAAAGTCTTAGCGATAGTAACTCCACTTATAAGTTCATTTTTTCTATCGATTTTAGCAATTTTCTCAAGATTTTTAAGACCTATATTTTCTTTACTATTAGATATTTTTGAAAATTCTCTTTGAAGATCTACCTCATCAAAATTACTCTTTATATCAAAATCCACATCATATTGATTAAATAAATAATTTATAACGGTAAAATCATTGTTTCCCGAAAACGTAACTATGTATTTTTTATTAAACTCAATTTTCATTTTTTGAAAATAATCCCTCGCTAGTAAAAGCAACGAATGTACTTCATATTTATTTTCTATCATATATTGCGTAACAAATAATTTATTTAAGGACTCATCATAATAGCAACATCCAAAAATTCCAATGCAAATAGGTTTTTTATAAACATAATGCTCAAGGTCAAAATAAACAGCGTGCTTAAATGCTTCTGGATCTATGTTATCACTTAAAACATCTCTTAAATCAAATTCCCCAACATCATAACACTGCTCTAATATCCTCATAAAATTTTAACGCTCATTTCTTTAACAAATTACAATTCTATTATAATTTTAAGACTATAATAAAACAACACAATTTAAAAATATTTAATTTTATATTGATATTCATTATCAATAGGTGTAATATATTATGGTAATCAAGATAATATCGGGGTGTTGTCATGACTAAAGATTCTAAAATAAAAGTTGGAAAACATTATAAAGTTAAAAATATTGTAGGTGATAAATTACTTAAAAAACGTTTAAATTCTCTTGGGATAATTGAAAATTGTGAAATATTAATTTATAAAAAAACTCCATTAGGTGGGCCCATAGTTTTAAAAGTAGCCGATTATACAATAGCAATCAGGAGAAATATTTTTAAAAAAATAATAACAGAAGAATTTTAAGGTGGTGTATTAATGCTAGTAGCACTTGTCGGGAATCCTAACGTTGGTAAAACGACTCTCTTTAATATCCTAACTAAATCAAATCAAAAAATTGGAAACTATCCTGGAGTAACTGTGCAGAAAAAAGTTGGGAAATTAAATTTAAATAATGATGTTGAAATAATAGATTTGCCTGGAATTTACTCATTAGATTCTTTGTCAATTGAGGAAAAAATATCCCTTCAATATATAGAAAATGAAAATCCAGATTTAATTTTGAATATTTTGGATTCTTCCAATTTATATAGAAATTTATTTTTAACTCTGCAATTGAAAAAATTGAATATACCTGTTGTGTTAATATTAAATATGATTGACATTGCTGAGAAGAAAAATATAGAAATCGATACTGAACAGTTGTCTTCTATTTTAGGATGTAAAATATTTTTGATTAATGCAAACAAAGAACGAACTGTAGTTTGTGTAAAAGATTTTTTGAAAAACTATAAACCAAATGACGCTAAAACAAAACCAATTAATCAAAATGAAAAATCAGAAAAAGAAATATATGATGAAATCAAGGAGATACTCAAGAAATCCGTTAAAGTTAAAGACACAAATTCTTCAAACAATAACTTAACAGTGAAAATAGATAAAATTTTGATGAATAACTTTCTATCTATACCAATTTTGATTTTAATATTTTTCCTAATTTTTAAAATCACATTTTCTTGGGTTGGAACTCCCCTCTCGGATATGCTCGATTCCTTCATAAATGATTTCTTTATTCCAAAAATTGAATTGCTCATATCAAATTTTTCTCCATTGTTTAAATCATTTTTAATAGATGGTGTTATAAGTGGTGTCGCATCTGTTTTAGTTTTTCTTCCTACAATATTAACAATGTTTATATGTTTGACTTTTCTAGAAAGTTGTGGATATATATCAAGAGCTGCGATAATAGTGGACAAGTTTATGAGATTATTTGGTTTATCTGGAAAAGCATTTTTACCTATGGTTATGAGTTTTGGTTGTACGGTTCCTGCTATTATGTCAACTAGAACTTTTGAAAATGAAAAAGACAGAAAAAATTGTATTTTCCTTTTGCCTCTTATGAGTTGCAATGCAAGACTTCCTGTTTATCTTTTATTCACTTCGTTGTTTTTCAAAGAAAATCGGGAATTTGTAATAATGGGATTATATATTTTAGGAATAATCATAGCGATAATTGTTGGATTGATTTTAAATATATTTTCAAAGGAAGAGAATTCAGAAATTTTCATAATGGAAGTGCCTGATTATAAATTTCCTACGTTTAGTTATATGATTAAAGAATCATTTCAAAAAATATATTCGTTTTTGAAAAAAATTGGTACGCTAATTTTTGCAATTTCAATAATCATTTGGTTCTTATCGAATTTTAATTTTGGAGGATTCACAAACATCGAAAACAGTTTTCTATATTCAATTGGAATAATTTTAGCTCCAATATTTATTCCATTGGGATTTGGATTTTGGCAAGCAAGCGTTTCTTTATTAACTGGACTTATGGCAAAAGAAGTTGTCGTAACATCAATGGGAGTTATATTTGGTTCAAATTTAAATTCAATACTTCCCACAATGTTCACAAAAGCATCTTCATTATCATTTTTAGTTTTTGTACTTTTGTACACTCCTTGCATATCTGTAATCTCAACTATAAAACATGAATATGGAACGAAACTTGCTATAACTTCTGTAATATATCAACTTCTGTTAGCTTATTGCGTATCATTTTTAGTGTACAATATATTTAATATTATTTGGTGATATCATGGATAAAATAATTATTATCATACTTGTTATTGTAAGCTTTTACTATGTTGTAAAATTGTTTTGCAAAAAAAATTCTTGTTCTAAATCATGTGGTTCATGCAAAAATAATTGTGAAAACAACATTATAAACAAAATTGAAAAAAAGGGGAAAGATTTATAAACATCTTCTCCTTTTTTTTATTTACATGAATTAATGATATTGTTATAATTGAGAAAATTTTAAATGTAAGTTTTTAATTATTCCACAATTTTTACATACTTATACACAAATTTTTGTTAATAATTTTATATTTATGTTAATTGTTTTGTAAATCAGAATATTTTGTTTATCAATATTGTGTTTTATCCACAGACATATTGTTTATATGTTAATAATTTTATATTAATTATGTTAATTAATAATGAAAGGATGATTTTATTAAATGAGCTTTAATTATTTTGCTGGTCCAACAAATGTACGAAGCAATGCTATGCTTTCAAGAGCTACAGAATTTATGAATCCAGATTTTGATATTAATTTTTTTGAAAAATATAAAAGCGTATGCGAAAAAATACAAAAAGTTTTTATGACAAAAAATGAAATTATAATTTTAAGTGGCGAAGGAATTTTAGGTCTTGAAGCTGCTTGTGCTTGCTTAACTGAAGATGAAGATAATGTTCTCGTTATAAGTAATGGCGTTTTTGGTTATGGATTTAAATATTTTGTGGAACTTTATGGCGGTAATGCCTTTTTATTTGAAGCTCCAAAAGATTCTCTATTTCCCATTAAAGAACTCGAAAGTTTTTTGCGAAAAAATAATAATTTTAAATACGCAACTATAGTTCATTGTGATACTCCTTCATCTATGTTGAATCCCGTTAAAGAAATATGCAAAATTTTAAAACAACATGGAATATTAACTGTTGTTGATGCTGTTGCTTCTTTAGGTGGAATTGATTTAAATGTTGACGAATGTTGCATTGATATTGCTCTTTGTGCTTCTCAAAAATGTTTTTCTCTACCTCCTGGTCTTACATTTTTAAGTATATCGAATGATGCAATTTCATCAATTAAGAACAGAAATTCCAATATAAAAAGTTATTATATGAATTTGTTGAGTTTCCTCGATGCTTACGATAAAAAATGGTTTCCATACACAATGCCTTCATCGGATATAAATTCTTTGGATGTTGCTTTAGATAATATTTTAAATGAAGGACTTAAAAATGTATTTGAGCGACACAAAAAAATTTCTAGTTCGTTGTTGTATGCCTTGGAAAAAAATAATATTAATTCATTTCTTCCGAAAAGTTGTTCGTCTCCAACAGTAACCACAATATTATTGGAAGAAAATATAACTAATCGTGATGTTATAGAGTACATAAAAAATAAATATGGAATTTTAATAAGTGGCTCTTTTGGATTTTTGTCTAACAAAGCTATACGAATTGGACACATGGGAGAAAACGCAAGATATGAAAGAATAATTCCTGTTCTTTGTGCTGTTGAAGATGCCCTTTCTCATTTTTACAAAAGAGAGTTGAATCTTGTCTCCGATTTCAACAAAAAATTTAGGGAAGAGATTTAAAATTAAATTCTCTTCCCTATTTTCACATTAACTTCGTACGTATACCCTTCACATATATTTTTTATTAAATTTCCTTTTATCTTTTCCCCATCACAAAAAATTTCTAGCTCGTCACCATCATAAGTTTCAAAATTTATGTTGAAAGTTGCTCCTCTAAAAATTTTTCTAACAAAAAATTTATTCCAATTTAAAAAAGGTTTTGGAGATATTAACAATCCATTTAAAGTTCCCCTAACTCCTATTACATAATTGTTTATTATCCTGTGAAACCAAACACTCGAACCAGTGTTAAAACTCCAATTTCCCATTTTAAAATTTGATGAATAATCTCCTTCAACGCTTGAAGGCATAACGTAAGGTTCAATTTTATAAACATCAATTTCACTTGATTTATTTGGTGGCAAAATTTTTTCTACAATTTCTTCAGCTAAATCCACCCTATCTATCATTATAAAAGCTAAAATTCCCCACATGCAAGAATGATAATATATGGAACCATTTTCTCTAGTTCCTTCTGCGTATCTCGTTATGTATCCAATATTTTTATTTTCATTTTTAAATGGAGGCGTCAAAATTTTAAGCCCCACATCGGTATTTAATCTAAAATAAACTTCATTCATAGCTTTTATAGCTTTTAATTTTGGAGAAATTCCACTTATTACAGCGAAAGCTTGAGGAATTAAAAATATTTTTCCATCATCTCCCCCCAAATTAAATTTATCAGAAACGCATCTCAAATAATGATTTTTATAAAATCCAATTTCATTAACTGATTTTTTCAAAATTTCCATAAAAGTTTCCATTAAATTTAAAAAACCAAAATCATTTTTCATAAAACATATTTCCGAAAACTCTTTTAAAATCAAATACAAAAATTCACTTACAAAAATGCTTTCGCCTTTAAAATTACTTATAGAATCGTTCCAATCATGATTTAAAATTTTGCTAAGCCCATTGACATTCACATTTTTTATAGAATAATTTATAGATTTTTTCAAATGCTCATAAATAGTTTCAACGCAATCACAATTTGCATAACCAACTTTGCAATCTAAAATTTCTAAATCAAAAGTTTCTTTAACATAAATAATCGTAACGTAAACAAACCACAAATTATCATCACTTGAAAATGTATTTAAAAAACATTTTGATTCATCTAAAAAATAATGTGGCGTCGAACCATCCTCAAATTGCAAAGAAGCATGAAACAAAATTTGTTCTTTTAGTAAATGATTCTTCGTGTTCAAAAATATAAGAGCATCTTGCAAATTATCACGATACCCCACACCTCTATTTATTTGATAATAAGAAGCTTTTGAAAAAAATCTGCACATAAGCGTTTGATATTTACACCAAATATTCACCATTAAATTTATAGATTCGCTTGGAGTTTTCACAAATTCACAATTAATAAATTCCATTATGTATTTATTAAAATTAACAAATTCATCTTGAATAAATTTAACAACTCTGTATTTTTGAAAAATTTTGTTTAATTCGTCCACTCCATTACAAATTCCCATGTAATTGCAAAATTTAATTTCACCATAAGGTTTAACAACAAATTTATTATGTATGCACGAAATAGAATCTAAATTTTTACCATGAGTATTTGAAAGATTTATATTGTGCATAGCTTCTGGATTTTTCAAACTTCCATACATTCCGATGAAATTTTCTCTTGAACATTCATATGAAAATATTTTTTCAGTGGAAGACATGAAGAAAGTATATTTATAATTTTGATTATTACACTGTCCAAACTCATCCATAATTCCCCAAAAATTTTTTCTAGCTATTAATGAATTAAACCTACAACTAAATTCATTTTCCATAAACAAATTATGAAAAGATTTATTTTCTTCGGAAAAATTAGACAAAAAAAGTTCTGCATAAGTAAATACACTTATCTTTCTAAATTTATTTGATTTATTTTTAATTGCAATTTCAAAAAACTCAATCATATCATTCTTAGACAAAAAAATTTTCAATTGAGTTTCAATTTTATTAAACGTGTGTTTAAAAATCGTATATCCCAATCCGTGAATTACTCTATAATCATCTCCACATTTATCAACAGGCTTGTATGTTGCACTCCAAAATTCTCCCGTATCATCATCTCTTATGTAAATGTATTTTCCTAAATCGTCTTTTACATAGTCGTGAGAAAATGAAGTTATTCTATTTTCCATTGCATTTTTTCCCCACGAATAACCACTACCAGTTTGAGTTATTAGTACGGAATATTTTCCATTGCTAATTATATTGCTCCAAGGTCTTGGAGTTTTTGGATTTGTAATTACGTATTCAAGGCCATCATCAGAAAAAAATCCATATTTACACGTAAACACAAAATAACACATCCATTTCAAAATATTTTATGTATGTTGTGCAATTTTTTATAATTAAATACTAATTTACTAATTTAAATTATAATACGCAAAAAATAAGGGCATAGAAATTTTTCTATACCCTTTTACGACACAGTTAACATCTTTTGTTTGTAATTATTTCTTCATATGTACCTTTAATGTATTATTATTTTAATATAAAACTCCCATTCTGTCGCCAAGTTCTTTTAATTCTTTTTCGTTAACCATTCTATCTGCTATCGCTTTTAATGTTGATGCTTCATTTCCATACACTGAAAGAAGTTTCTTGTATTCGCTTACCCAGAAATCTTTTCCTTGTGCGTCTGATTCTCTTCCTACTATTCCACTATATAATGCTTCTATTTTTGATTCTGTTGTTTTGTACGTCTCTATGAATTCCTTCTCTGTCAACATGTTCAATAAAAATTCTCTTATTGATACTTTATTTCCTTTTAAGTTTCCTAAATGGAAATGGTATCCGCTTTCATCTGCTGGTCTATTGAATACAACCATGTACACATTTGCTAAATATTTTTCTAGTTCGACACTTGATTCCAACTTAACATTTTTAAGAATTATAGTTCTTGTTTTGTTATTGTTATCTGTGTAATCAATATGCAATTCTGTGTAGTCTTTTCCTGGAACTAATCCTTCCAATTTTAATTTATCTCCATCAAAACTTGCTTTAACAATTGAGAAATCTTCTTTCTTTTCTGTTACAACTTTTCCATCTTTTCCTTTGTATTTAAAATTAACTGGCACTGGATTTTTTTTGCCGTCATATTTAAATCCTGATGGTAAAGTTACAACAACATCTGTACCTCCCTTAATTGTGTTGCTTGTTGTTGAATTTATTGTTATACTTCCTACACTTGTTCCTGTTGTGTTAGAAGTGCTTCCAGAATTTCCACTAATTATAGTAGATGATTTATCTATGGTTGCTCTTACAACATTTGATTCAACACTTTTGTTCATGTTATTTTCTAAATAATTGTATACAACTCTAAATTCATATTCTCCACCTGAAACAAGTCCTGTTACAGTCTTAGTTATCGCTTCTTCTCTTATGTCTTCTTTCTTAATTTCAACTCTTGAGTCTATCCAATTTGAATCTCCTACTTTTCTATATTCAATTTTTCCTCCAGTAACATTTACTAAATCTGCTTTGCCATCAAAGAAAGTCGCATCTATTGTAAGCGTTGCTGAACTTAATGAAGTATCAATTCTTGTTATTTCTAAAGCAAACGGTTGTTGCTCAACCCATATTCCTGCTGAATATGTTCCTTGATATTTTCCAGTTCCAACTTTAGCTGTCAATGATTTATTATTGTTGTTTCCTAAATCTTTGTAAGTAACTCTCAAACTATTACTTCCATCAATTCCAAGTGTAGCTACAGATGGAACGATTGAACTAAACTTAGTAACAAGGTCAAATTGACTTTCAACATTTGTTGTATTTTGGTTTGTAACTTTAACGCCACCATCTAAATTAACAGCTTCATATATTCCTTGTGAAGTTTCTAAAGTTCCTCCTAAAGTTGATACTGAATCAATCAAATTTTTATCATCAACTTCAAATGTCCAATTTATGGAGTTTGGAACTTGTCCATCAAATGTAACTTGGAACTTTAAATTATTATCATTTGTATTTATTAAAACAATATTTGCTCCGCCTACTTTTAAGCGATCCGCAACATTATTTATACCAATATTTTTAACTAAATCTTTTCCATTTGATAATGTTAATTCACCTGTAGATTCTGATGTTTTAACAAATTGTGCACCAACAATTTTCGCATCCGTATCATCTTTTCTAACTATTATTGAAGTTTTAACAGTATCTCCTGGAACATTTCTTTCAACAACTTCAATATCTTTTGTTAAATTAAGTCTAGTTTTTATATCAGAAAAACTTTCACCATTAATTCTATCAATATTTTCTAATTTAAAAACTATTGGTATATTAGTATATCCATGATCAAAATTATCATAGTAATCATAATTTTTCTTAATATTTGCATTACTACTATTGTTAAAAGTATTTTGGTTCAGCCAAACACCTTGCTTAGGATCTTTCATACCTAAATAAGTTCCTGATTGACTTGAAACTGCACTACTAACTCCAGTTAAACTTGTCATATCAGAAGTTGGATCAAAATAAGTATTCGCTTGATCATCACCAATTTTTATCTTGTATTCCCCAACCATCTTAGGATCTCTATTATCATAATTATTAGTTCCGCCATACAAAACTTGAACAGCAGCATTAGGAATAAAATGACTTTTGCTATAAACATCTTCTTGTTTACTAACATAAGCTTTTTTAATAGAAACATTTATCTTTTCTTGATTTTTTTGTGTATCAAAATCATAATTTAGATTAACTATAGCTCCTCCTGGATAATTTTTCCCACCATTTTCCCTTACAGTTTGAACTGTACTAAAAACAGATTCATTATCAAATTTCCAATTGTAAACTAAATCACTATATCTATTATTTGTACCTAATGGCATTTTCTGAGATGAATCAAAAGTTACGGTTCCAGTAACAAAATCATCTTGTATTACTTTTTTAAATTTATCTGTGAATTGATTAATTTCTTCATTCTGTATTCCTGTTCCATTCGTTGCAAAAGTTTCTACATCTGGAGCTTTTTGTTTAACCAAAATTAATTGATTTACAACTTCATGTTGATTTCCTTCACCAAATTGATAAACAACTTCGTAAACTTTCCCTTTTTCAAAATTTATTCCTTTGTTAAATACAGCTCCTTTTGTAGTATCGTAAGGAACTGTTGCTATGAAATTGGAAGCTCCCTTTTCACGAATTGAAAGTTTATCACTTTGTTTAAGTGATTGTCCATTAAATTTAATATCTTTTAGTACTATAGCTTTAGGTGTAACTTCTGAACTTCCGATTTCTAATTTGTCCAAGTTTTTATTTACTAAAGAAAGTGTGTAAGATTCTTTATTACCATTGTTGTATTCAATTGTAACGACTGTTGAATATATTCCAGGCCTATTTGCTCCTGTTACAATTAGCTTACCATTTTCCCATTTTGCAACTACATTTCCAACTGTAGCTCCTGTTGATTTATCAACTTGTTCTCTGTCTTTAAACCATTGATGATTAAATTGTGTTGCAGTAACATTTTTGACTTCAATTGCGTTTATGTTTCTAAATGTAACCTCCGCTTTTCCATTGTTTGTAACAACTGATGTTTCTAAATTTTTAAGCTTCAATCCTTTTAATCTATTTATTTGAATTGGATCTGTTAATTTAGTTTCTTTTGCGTAAACAATTTGAGATTGCATTTTTACATTACTTGTTGCTAAGGAAAGAGAATTAATTCCAAGTACAGCCATTAAAACTAATACGATTCTTTTTTTATTCATTTATTTCCCTCCAAGTTATTTGAAAATATACTATAACTTATTAAAACCAGAGTAATGTACTAATGTCAAACAAAAATAAGCTAATATCACACATTTACTGATTAAATTAGTTTCTCAGAATTTTTTTATAAATCACCTAAAAAAAAAGTGTAGAATCAATCCTACACTTTTTTAAATTATATCGCCTAGTTAATTTTATCTTTCGTTCTTCTAAATACTAATCATATGTAATTAATGTAACATTATATATTTTTCTTAATGGTTATTAATACAAAATGCCCATCTTATCTGCGAGTTCTTTTAATTCTTTTTCGTTAACCATTCTGTCTGCTATCGCTTTTAATGTTGATGCTTCGTTTCCATATACTGAAAGAAGTTTCTTGTACTCACTTACCCAGAAATCTTTTCCTTGTGCGTCTGACTCTCTTCCTACTATTCCACTATATAATGCTTCTATTTTTGATTCTGTTGTCTTGTATGTCTCTATGAATTCTTTCTCTGTCAACATGTTCAACAAAAATTCTCTTATTGATACTTTCTTTCCTTTTAAGTTTCCTAAATGGAAATGATATCCGCTTTCATCTGCTGGTCTGTTAAATACAACTGAATATACATTTGATAAATATTTTTCTGATTCAACATTTGATT
>CALADQ010000003.1 GCA_937890765.1 uncultured Candidatus Neoarthromitus sp. | reverse complement strand
AAGTAAGGTTCTTAAGATCCTTACTTTTGTTTTATCTTCATTTTCTGGGGGCTATTTTATGAAGGAATTTAAAGATATTCAGTTTATTTCTGAAGTTTATGAAGAGAGTAAATTTAAACCTAAATTTTATGTTGTTTTCTTAATTGCATTCTCTATATATTATTTTTTTTCCCAAATAGTTTCTCATTTTTTATTTACGACACTTAGAAACAATTTAAACGTAACTCAGCTGGGATTTTTGTACAAGCTATTTGAAAAATTTTTTGTTCCAAATGCTTCAATATATTTAGTTTTGATATTATATATATTGTTGATTGAAGAAAGAAAATTGAGTTTTTTGTTTTTAGGATTTAAGGATAATTTTTTAAGTTTTACACTTAAAGGAGTTGTTCTTTCATCTGTTCTTTTGTTCTCTTTAATACTTGTTCTGATTTTTAAAGATTATGTTATATCGTTTAAATTAAATACAGAGTTTGTTTTTGCCAATTTGATACAGCTTTTTATGGTTTTGGTTTTTACGTATGTTAAATTTTTTTTCTTGGAAAGTTTTTATCGAGGTTGGATATTTAATATATTAAGTGCTAGGTATTCAATTATTTCTTCTATTTTTATTGCTTCTATTGTACCGGTTGTTGTTAAATTTATTGAATATCAAAGAATAGGAATATATTTAATATATGCATTTTTATTTAATGTTTTTTTAACACTTTTATTTTTGGTTTATAAAAATATATTTATTGTTATAATGTTCAGTACTTTTTATGATTTTTTAAAAAAATATATACTTTCTCTTGAGAGTATATATATTGATGTTCAACCAGTTTTTTATACGGTTATAAACAATAAAGAGGTTTACAATATTGAAAATAGTTTTTATTCTGTTTTAGTAATAATTTTAGCTATATTATTGATGTATGTTTTATATAAATGTAAACCAAAAATTTAATTATTCTGTAGAAATTTTAAATTTTTGGTTTTATATTTAAATGCTCAACGGTTGAATTTTGTAATTATTTATGATATAAATAGAATGTGCTTTATTTAAGGCATAGGATGTGTTGAATTCATAATCCCAAAGGGTAAATACATCTGAAAATTCCCCTCTCTACCACATTTTTGTGGTAGAGCCCCCAATTTTTATTTTTAAAATTTTTCATTTCTTTTTTTCATATTTTTATGTATTCGAAAAGGTGAGTATTTTATGAAACAATGTATGGTAGTTATTTTTATTAATTCTTTAATGAGTTCTGATTATGATGTTTTAAAAGAATTAGATAACTTTAAATATATTATTTCAAAAGGTGCTGTAATAAAAAAAGTTACAAATCAATATCCAAATCTAAAGGCTCCATCTACTACGACTGTTCTTGCTGGAGGGTTCCCAGATTCTCATGGAATTTACTTTAATGATTTTATTTATTCTTCACGAAGATATAGAGAAAAGCAATACGAAGACATAAAAGTTCCAACTGTATTAGATTTATTTAAGGAAAATAAGCATAATGTCGGATTAATAAATTGGCCTTTGACTGAGTATGGAAGGTTTAAGAGAAATTTTGTTTATATTAAATCTACAAGTTTTAAAAATATTGCTAAGGGAATTTTGAGAGGGTCTTCTTTCTATATGGCTAAAAATATTTTTAAGTATTCAAATATTTTGAAAATTGGAATGCAGCCTGAGCATGATAATTTTTCTTCGATTTTAGCTATGGAACTTTTAGAACAGGCAAGTTGCAATGTTATATTTATGAACTTTGATCATTTAGAATATGTTAGGAAAAGGTATTCTGTAAATTCTGATTACTCTATTAAAGCTCTTGAAAGTATTGATAGAAAATTGGGAGATTTAATTTCTTGGTGCAGAAACAAAAATATTTTAGATGCTCTTAGTTTGTGTTTGGTTTCAAGTGGAGGCCCTTATGATTGTAAGTTTGTTGTTAATATAAATTACGCTTTGTTAAAAAATGATTTTATTAAAATTTTAAAGGGAAAAGTTAAAAATTATATTGCCTATGCAAAGTGTGAAGGAGGAAGTGCATTTATATATTTAAAAAATCCTAGTAACATAAATGAGTATGGAAGGGTTAAAGTTTTCCTCGAAGATTTTGTTAACAAGAATTCTGGATATTTAAAGGCGATTTACGATAAGAATGATGAAAATATCCATTCAAATGGATTCTCATTTAGACTTGAGTGTAGACCAAATTGCGTTTTTAATGATGGATTTAATAAAAATGATTATATTGAAGAGTTCGATTTGTCTTTTTGTGATGTGAATTCCAAAATTAGCAGATCGTATTTAGGGTATTCAAATGAAGAAAATTCAAACGGTTTGTTTATTGCTTTTGGAAAAGGAATAAACACTGGAATTAAAATAAATAAATGCAGTATAATTGACGTTGCTCCTACTATTGCATCTTTCATGGATTTAAATTTTGAATGTAGTGGAAGAGTCATAGAGGAAATGAAAAAATAATTTGTTGGAGGAAGATTGTTTTGGAAGTAATAGGTTTTTTGCAGAGTTTTTCCTCTGATTTTTTAAATAGTTTAATGTTATTTATAACTTCATTTGGAAGTTTATATTTTTCTGTATTTGTTGTTTGTATAATTTATTGGTGCTACAACAAAGAAGTTGGATATAAAATGGCTCTTATAGTTTCTTGTTCTAGCGTTTTAAATAATATTTTTAAGGGACTCGTGCAAAGTGATAGACCGATTGGAAGCGAGGGAATTTTTTCTCTTGGAGAATTTTCTGCAACGGGTTATTCTTTTCCAAGTGGACATGCTCAAAATATAACTACAACAGGTGTAACTTTATGTATTTTTACTAGAAATAAATTAATTTTTGTAGTTACGTTAGTTTTAATAATTTTGGTTAGTATATCGCGCGTTTATTTAGGACTTCACTGGCCTATAGATGTTTTAGGTGGTATTGTGCTTTCTTTAATTGTTTCCATAGTTTTAAATGAAGTCTTAGCTAAGCTTACGTATTTTAAAATTAAAGTTTTAGTTTTAGCTCTTATTTTGTTTTTTTGCTTTGGACTTATATTTATAAAAATGGACGCAATGGGACAAGATTATTTTAAATCTATGGGGCTTTTAGTTGGAGTGTATTTAGGGCATTTATTTGAAGATAGGTATGTTTATTTTATATCTTCTGCGAGTAATTTTGATAATGTTATGAAAATAATAATAGGAGTTTTAACAACTCTATTGATAGATTTTTTATTTACATATTTTTTTAAAAGTTTTTATTTGTTGCAAATAGTTAAGCATGTTGTAATAGGATTTTGGATAATAGGAGGGGTTCCATTAATATTTAAATTGAGTAATCTTTATTATAAGGAAGCTTACGAAATAACAAATGTTAAATATAGAAAATAAAGCCTAGATAATTTAAATCTAGGCTTTATTTATAGAACTTTACTTAAAAATTCTTTTGCACGTTCTGTTTTTGTGTTATTGAAAAATGTATAAGGATCATTTTCTTCTAAAATTTCCCCTTTATCCATAAAAACAATTTTATCTGAAACTTCTTTTGCAAAATTCATTTCGTGGGTAACTATAACCATAGTCATTCCCTCTTTTGCAAGGTCTTGCATAACTTTTAAAACTTCTTTTACCATCTCGGGGTCTAAAGCTGAAGTTGGTTCATCAAAAAGTAAAACGTGAGGTTTATTTGCAAGAGCTCGAGCTATTGCTATTCTTTGTTTTTGTCCACCAGATAGATTTGAAGGGTAAGCATCTTTTTTATCTGTTAAACCAACTTTATCTAAAAGTTCCATTGCGAAATTACAAGCATCTTCTTTAGAAATATTTTTAACTTTTATTGGAGCTAGGGTGATGTTTTGTAAAACAGTCATGTGAGGAAATAAATTAAAATGTTGAAAAACCATTCCCATATTTTCACGAATTTTATTTATATTTGTTTTTTGTATGTTCTCACCTTCAAAAATAATTTCCCCATTTGTGGGAATTTCTAAAAGATTCATACATCTTAAAAGAGTGCTTTTTCCAGATCCACTAGGTCCAATAATTGAAATTACATTTCCTTTTTTCACGGTGTAAGAAATATTTTTTAAAACGTGTAATTTGTTAAAATATTTATTTAAATTTCTAATTTCAATCATTATCTTTATTTAGCTTCCTTTCAAAATACTGAATAAGTTTTGAGATAGTAAATGTTATAACAAAATATATTGCTGCAGCAACTAAAAGAGGTTCAAGTGTTAAATAAGTTAAACTTCTTATTTGATTAGCTTTATACATAATGTCCGCAAGTCCAATGTACGAAACTATAGCAGATTCTTTTATTAAAACTACAAACTCATTAGCAAGAGCAGGAAGAATATTTTTGATAGCCTGAGGTATTATTATTAATTTCATTGATTGAGAATGATTCATTCCTAAACTTCTCGCTGCCTCCATTTGCCCCTTATTAACAGAAAGAATTCCAGCTCTAATTATTTCTGCAATGTAGGCTGCACTATTTATTGAAAGTGCTAACGTTGCTGAGGTAATTTCAGTTAAATTTATTTTAAATCCATAATGGATTATTATGAGTTGTACAAGAAGAGGAGTACTTCGAATTACTTCTACATATATCGAAGCTATTGTTCTTAAAATTTTGTATTTTGATATTTTCATTATTGAGATAAATAATCCTAAAAGAGTTCCAAATATTATTGTTAAAAAAGATAATAAAAGTGTTATACCAATACCTTGTAAATAAAAGGGATAATATTTTGATAGCAATTGAAAATTCAACAATAGAGTCCTCCTAAATAAATCAATTAACAGTTGTTTGCTGTGAAAGTTCGAGAGATTCATTAAAGAATTCTGTGATTTTATTTTCTTTAATCAATCTTTTAATTGTTTTGTTAATTTTATTTGTTAATTGTTCCTGTCCCTTTTTTATTCCTACTGCGGAACCTTGTTCGTGATCTGGATTTAAATTTTCTATTTCAACAATAGAAAGAGAATTATTAACTTTAGCATATTGCTCTGCAACAGGTTTTTCTATAAGTAAAGCATCAATTTTTCCAGACATTAATTCTAAAACAAGTTCAGGAATTCTAATAAGAGCTTTAATTTTTGAGTTTTCTAATTTTTCTTGAGCAATTCTATCTTGAATACTTCCAACTTGAACTCCTATAACTAAATCTTTTAAATCTTCAATTGACTTTATAGAATTTTTGTTTGAATTTAATGTGAGCAAAGTATTTTTAGCAGTATAATAAATATCTGAAAAATCTATGCTTCTACTTCTTTCTTCTGTCGGAGAAATACCTGAAAGTATTATATCAACATTATTTGAATTTAAAGCATCTAAAAGTCCTGAAAAATCTAAATTTTTTACCACGAGTTCAACACCCAAATCTTTAGCTATTTCTTCAGCTATTAAAATATCAAAACCTGCGATTTTTTCAATTCCTTCTGATGTAATTAAGGGAAATTCATAAGGTGGATAATCAGCAGAGGTACCTAGAACTATTTGACCAGCTTCTTTAATTTTTTCTAGTTTGTCTTCTTTAGATGTGCACGATATTAAAAATATTGGAATAAATAAAATTAAAAATATTGTAGAAATTATTTTAGACAGCTTCATTTTTTTCAAAAACTCCTTAATAAATCAAAATAATAATGTATAATTATACATTCTATAACATGTGTATTCAAGAATATATTTTAAAATAATTTTTGTATAAGTAAAAATTTAAATGTATAATATATTAGTTGAGTATTATAACAAAAATATTTTATAGGGGAATAGTATGAATTATTTATTAAGATTTAAAAGTAAGAGAAAAGAAATTTTATGGACTTTTATTTGTACTTGTTTACTTATAGGCTTGGCAATTATGACTTTTTTGTACAATAGGTATATGATATATGTTAAGAATTTGGAAGCAGCACATATTAATTTAATGAATCATCTTAATTATACATATAAAGATAAATTTTTTGGACTTCTCAATATAAATTATGATGTTGATACTAATACCTATGAAGCTACTGTAGATTTTTACCTTCCAAATGAAGAATACACTTTTAATTTGTCTTTAAGAGGTTATGTAATAGGTGATGGTTATCTTCATAATAATAAAGATAATTTACTTAGTTTTAGATTTGCAAGACAGCTTAAAGATAGTTTGATGAATGATTTTAAAGATGAGTTTCCAGAAATATTTAAGGTTTATACAGAAATGCAAATCTTAAATGATAAGTACGATTACAGAAGCTCTTACAACAAAGAAATCTCAGAGCCTCATGTGGTCCATATATATATTAACACTAAGAAACCTCTATCTAAAAAATCTTTTTTAAACAAAGTTGATGAGATAGGTAAATTTTTAGTTGAGAATGGATATAAAAATCTAAATAATGTTCATGTTAATTATGTTGTGAGAAAAGAGGCTCCTCCTCTTTATTATTCGCAAATAGATTTTAGTAAATATTTGGATTCAGAAAAAGCAAAGCAGTTTTAAAAGTCTACTTTGCTTTTTTTATAGCAATGAAGAAAAGAGTCTTGCAATGTTTTCATAGAGTATTTGACTTTTTGATATATTTTGAAAATCGTTTATTTTTCCTAATGAACTGTTTTTAATATCTTCATCGAATTGAATTGAAAAGTCTTTAGAGATTTTTTCATCGTAAATTATTAAATTTAATTCGTGATTTAATTCAAAGCTTCGTATATCCATATTTGTGCTTCCAATTGTAACAACAGAATCATCTATAATTATAAACTTTGAGTGAAGAAAATAATTTTTGTTGTAAAAATAAACTTTGCAACCAATTTTCCAAAGCTCATGAAGGTAAGTTCGCGATGCGTAATAAACTAATTTGTGATCAGGTTTTCCAGGAAAATTTATTATAACTTCAATTCCAGACATTATTGAAGTTTTTAAAATGTTTAGCATACCTGTAAATGGAATGAAGTAAGGCGTTGAAATTTTTATGCTTTTTTTCGCCATGCTCATTAATTTTATAATGGGCAATATCATACTTTCTTTTGGAAGATTGGCTCCACTTTTAATAATTTGAGTTATGGTTTCGTTTTTCAATTTAGGTTTTGGAAAATAATTTTTAAGTTGTTCGTTTAAAAATATGTTTCCATTTTCAAGATTTTTTAAATTTAAATAATCATCTATAAAAACATCTTGTATTGTAAGAGAACATTCACCTTCAATCATCAAATGAGTATCCCTCCAATAACCTAACTTAGATTTTCCCAAATATTCATCTCCAATATTAATTCCTCCAGTGAAACTAATTAATCCATCAATGACTACGATTTTTCTGTGATTTCTATAATTTATTTGAGTATTTATGAGTTTTAAAAAAGGAGTTGACATGTATGAGTAAAACAAAACTTCAACTCCACTTTCTCTAAGTTCGTTAATATATTTTTTGCTTAACTTGTGAGAGCCAACTTTATCAATTATAAATCTTACCTTAACGCCTTCTTTTGTTTTTCTAATCAAAATATTTTTAATTTCGTTTCCTATTTCATCATCTTTTACAATGAAATATTCCATATGAATGTGGTGTTTTGCTTTCATCAATTGCAATTTAAGTTCTTTAAATTTTTTAATTCCATCTGAGAAAATTTTAATTTTGGATTTTGTAGTTATGGGATATGAAGTTAATCTTGAAACTAAATTTGTTATTTGAATTATTTCTTGATTGTTGTTGAATTTAAAATTTTTTTGTATTTCTGAATTAATTTTTTTAATGGAATCTAAGTTGTGGATGTTTTTATTTTTTAAGTACGTTCTCCTAACGTCTTTACCTAAAAATATGTAAAACAAAAAACCTATTGGCCCAAATATTGTTAAAATTAAAATCCACATTAAAGTTTTTTCGGGTTCTCTTCTCTCTCTCAAAATTGTACAAAATATAATAATTGTGTTTATAACGATTGACAAAAATAAAATTAAATTCATAACTTTCTCCTACTAAAAGTTAATTAAAAGTAATGACATTAGTTATTAAATAGTTTATACTTAAAGGCAAGTTTTAAATTATTATTTAAGTATATTTATAAAAATTTTGCAACATAATTTATAGTATAAATGTCAAATAAATTGTTTTGCAATGGTATAGGGGGTAAATTTATGAAAACAAAAACCAATAAAGGTATTGTGATTGCAGCAGTTTCAGCAGTGACTTTGGCATCCGTTGCTACTATAGCGGGTATTTGTACAAAAGCTTTGAAAAAAAGTTTAATAAAAGAGTTGAATGACTCAGATTTTGAAAACTTCAATGGATATGGAAAATGTTCCTCTACTTGTTGTGGAAAAGATGATTCGTACGATGATGTTTTAAGACACAGAAAAAATAGATATTATCAAAAGGTCGGAATGTATTAAAGGAAAGCTTGCTTAAATTGCAAGCTTTTTATTTTTGAGTAATAAAAACAGGGATACTGAGGCAAACTACAAGAAGAATTTATTTGTTTAATAAGGAAGGGACAAATATTGTTAAGTATCAGAAGAGCTTTAGGAAAAAGAATTGAGGCAATAATTATTATTTTAATTATGTTGTTGGTTATAGTTTCATTTTGTTTTTTATCTTACCGTACTTTGGAAAGGAAAAATTCTTACATATACACAAATCTTAAACAAATTGAAGGATTTCCTTTTGTAGAATGCAATTTTAACGAATGGAAAAATAAAGTTGACGTTTTTGAAATTAATAGGGAAAATGCTAGGAGTTTTTTTATTCCTTATTCAAATTTGGAAGATATGCTTTTAGATATTAAAACTGATCCATTAAATAGCGTTAAGATTAAAGATAGAAATGATTTGAAAAGTTTAAATGGAAAATGGAAATTTTCTCTTTGCTATAAGCCATCGGAAAGAAATTTGGAATTTTTTAAACAAGATTATGATGTTAGCGATTGGGATGATATAAATGTTCCTAGCAATTGGCAAATGGAAGGATATGATTTTCCCATTTACGTTAACTTTAGATATCCGTGGACGGGTTTTGAAAATTTAGAATTCTATAAAGCTCCAGAATTATTTAATCCTGTTGGAAGTTATAAAAGGACATTTAATATAGATGAATCTTGGATTGGGGATAAAATTTATGTTTCGTTTCAAGGTGTTGAATCGTGTTTTTATTTGTGGGTTAATGGAGAATTAGTTGGATATAGTGAAGATAGTTTTTCTCCAAGCGAATTTGATATAACGGATTTTGTTACTAGTGGTATAAATTCAATTTCTGTTCAAGTTTTTAGATGGTGTGATGGAAGTTTTATTGAAGACCAAGATTTTATTAGATTAAGTGGAATTTTTAGAGATGTGTTTTTATATAGAAGGCCCAATGTACATATAAGAGATTTTGAAGTTTTAACTTATTTGGATGATTCTTATGATGATTCTCAGTTAAGCGTTAATTTTAACATTTTAAATTATTTAGGCAATGATGAAAAATTTTCTGTATCTGCACTTCTTTTTGATGAAGAATGGAATTTGATTTGCAAACAAGATGGAAAAGGAGATTTTCAAAATCATTATTTATACAAAGATAGAATAAAACAAACGGATTTTAATCTTTGCATGAACATATCGAGTCCTAAAAAGTGGAGTGCTGAAGAACCTAATTTGTATAATTTAGTTATTGAATTAAAGAACAATATGTTTAAAGAAACTGAAGTTATACATTCAAGAATTGGATTTAGAGCTTTTGAGCTAAAAGGAAATCAAATGTTTTTAAATGGAAAACCAATTTTATTTAAAGGGGTTAATAGACATGAAACTCATCCTAAAAAGGGAAGAGCAATTTCAAATTTAGATATGGAGTTTGATGTTAAGGAGATTAAAAAAAATAATATAAACTCAGTTAGAACTTCTCATTATCCAAATAATTTTTATTTCATTGCTCTTTGTAATGAGTACGGAGTTTATTTAATAGATGAGGCAAACATCGAAGCTCATGGAGTCGAAGGGGAAATTCCAGGAGATAATAATCTTTGGAAAGCTCCTTGCTTAGATAGGGTTATGAGTTTAATGGAGAGGGATAAAAATAATCCGAGCGTTTTAATTTGGTCTCTTGGAAATGAAAGTGGTGGAGGAAAAGTTTTTAGAGAGATATACGATTACGTTAAGCAGAGAGATAAAACAAGACTTGTTCATTACGAAGGAGATAAATATTATTCAAGTGATATTGTTAGCGAAATGTATGTGAAGATAGATGATATAGAATCCCAAAGTAAAAAGATAAAAGATAAACCTTACATACTTTGCGAGTATGCTCATTCAATGGGAAACAGTGGTGGAAGTTTAAACAAATACATTGAAAAATTTGAGCTTATTGATAATGTTCACGGTGGTTTTATTTGGGATTTTATAGACCAAGGAATTTATAGAGATGCTCCTAAAGTTGGAATCATAAATAATTTTCTCACATTTTTTCAAGGGAAATTTGAGGGCTATATGAGAAAGGGATTTAGAAAAGAAGGTTATAGCGGAGTAATTTTATATGATGATTTTAAAAATGTTAATTTGCAAAATGGATTCACTGTTGATATAAAAGTTAATCCTAGCGTTTATGAAGGGGAAGGTTGCGTTTACTTCAAAAAAGGAAATGAATTTATATTAAGAGAAGTTTGTAATTATCAAAATTCCAATAATAGAGTTGTGGAATTTTTGGTTAGAGCAAATTCAGGAGCTTTTAATTCTATTGCGTATATTGTTCCTTCTGATTGGTGCGAAAATTGGAACAGAGTTACAGCAAATTACGATGGAAGAATTATGAGATTATTTATAAACAACAATCTTATTGAAGAAAGAGAATTTTTAGATGGCATTGGGTGGTTTGGTGATGTTTTGCAAATTGGGGGAAATAATAGTCCAATTCATTTTGAAAGTATGAATGGAATTATTGATGAAGTTAGATTTTTTGCAAGAGCAATAGATGTAAATAAAATTGATGATTTGAGAGTTTACGATAAAGATTCAGGAAAACTTTTGTGGATAGATTTCGATAGGGAAAGCGAAATAATGAAATTTAATAGCAAAGATGAAAAATATTTAGCCTTCGGTGGGGATTTTAATGATTCACCAAATGATTCTTCTTTTTGTGCAAATGGTGTTTTGTTAAGTTCGCGAAAATACAAACCAGAGATACACGAAGTTAAACACGTTTATCAAAATGGTGAAATAAAAGACAAAAATATTTTAAATGGAGAAGTTCTTATAAAGAACAAAAATTTATTTGTAAATTTAAACAAGTTTTTATTAAAGTGGGATTATTTAGTTGATGGAGAAATCGTTGAAGGTGATAGTGCTTTAGTTGATGTAGCTCCAATGGAGAGCGTAGTTTTTCAAATACCTGATATGCACAAAATTTTAAATTTAAATGGAAGCGAGTTTTTCGTTAATTTAAGTTTTGTTTTGAAAGATAAAACTCTTTGGGGAAATAGAGGCTTTGAAGTTATAAGTGAGCAAATAAAAATTCCACTAGATAATTTTGTAATGGAAACAAGTTGTTTAAATAGAGAAGTTCAAAATTTTGAAATCATTGATAATAAAGAGAAAATATTTTTAAACTCAAATGAATTTAACATGGAATTTGATATTTCAAAAGGTGGACTTAAAAATTACATTTACAGAGGAGAAAAACTTTTAAACTCAAACACTCAATTTGATTTTTGGAATCCATTAAACGATAATGAAAAGCTTTGTAAAATTTATAATGATGTAGAATTTTGGAAAAATATATCTAAAGATAATACTTACAACAGTTACGAAATTTACAAAGACGATAACAATTCGATTACGATTAATTTTTACAAGACTTTGTTTAATTTGAATAATTCAACTTTAGTTACTTCATATAAGATAAACGAATATGGAGATGTAAAAGTTAATTTGTTTGTTAATTTATTGAGTGTTGGAGTTCCTCACGCAAGGTCTGTAGGATTTAAAGTATTTATTCCAAATAATCAAAATGAGATGGAGTTTTATGGACGTGGCCCTTTTGAAAATTACAACGATAGAAAAGAGGGAAGCAAAATTGGAATTTATAAAACTAGCGTTGATGAACAATTTACAAATTACATAACGCCTCAGAGAACGGGAAATTTAACAGAGGTAAGATGGGTTAGTTTTAAAAAGCCAAATGGAAATAACAAAATAGTTCTTATGAATGATGAAAAGGAAGGTAGTTTTTTGCAAGTTAATGCTTGTGAATATGGCGATGAGGAATTTGAAAAAACTCACAAATATCAAATGGAAAGATTTTCGTCGATAATTGTAAATTTACGATCCAAAGATTACGGAAGCACATTTGAAACATTTGATGATTGGAATGAAAAAATAATAGATTACGTTAAGGACAATTCTCATTACAAATTTTCATTTATAATAAGTGCAATTTCTTCTTCAGAATCTCCAATGGATGTTTGGAAAAGAGTTAACACGAAGGGATTTTGATTTAATTAATTCCATTAATAGAATTATCTTTTGTACATTTTTAGAATTTATATTTGAGTGCTTTTAAGAAATTTAAAATTTTTCATAAATTTAGTCTTATCTATCGTGTAAATATTTTTAAAATTATTTTTATCAATTATTACATCTATCAAATCAAATTTCATTTTATTTTCTAATATATATTTTGAAATTATGTTTTCTCTTTCAACTAAAGAATATATGGAAGTTATATCTGTTTTAGTAAACACAAAAGTCAACGTATTTAGAATTACTTCATAAGCAAAACCATTATTTCTATAATCTTTAGCGATTAAATATCCTAATTCATTTATTAAATTTTCTTTTACGTATCTTGGAATAACGGATAATATTCCGATTGTTTCAAGATTTTTTTTAAGATTTATAGAAAAATACCCTAAAGAATTAAATGCCCTAATTTTGTCGTTAAATTTCAAAAACTTTTTTCTGTGATACGACGAAGGATTTTTGGGTACAGGCATACTAAGTGATATATTATCAATACACTCAATTATACAATTTAAACTCGAGTCATCTATTGGTTTAATAAATAACCTAGAGGTTTCAATATTCATTATTATTATTCCCCCATGAATTGATGAAACATTATTCATTTTGAAATAACGATGCAATAATTAACATTTTAATAATATTATAAAAATCTTTAAAAGGCAATTTAAAAATTTTTATAATTTTTTATTAAAATATATGTTATAATCGATTTAGATAATTATTTAAAATAACTTAATTGTTTTTGGAGGTTAATTAAAGTTATGAAAAAGCTCAAAATTTCAGCGATTTTTTTATCTGTTGCTATGACGTTCATGTCACTAGTGGGATGTGGATCAAATGCAGGAAGTAATTCAAATACTTCGGATGCTGGTAGTTCGGATTCACAAAAAACATTTACTGTTGGAATGGTTACAGATGATGGTGGCTTAGGAGATAAGTCTTTCAACGATGCAACGCATCAAGGGCTTTTAAAAGTGAAAGAAGATTTTAATGTAGATCTTCAAGTTTTAGAGCCGAAACAAGAATCAGATTTTCAACCTTATATGGAGAGAATGTCAAAAAACGCAGATATAATTGTGGCAGTTGGATATAAGTTGAAAGATGCAGTTGATAAAGTTTCTAAACAAAACGATTCTGTTAAATATGTTTTGATAGATGATATTTCTGAAGGTAAAAATGTTCATAATGTTACGTTTAAGGAGGAAGAAGGATCATTTTTAGCTGGAGTTTTAGCAGGTCTTACAACTAAAACTAACAAAGTAGGATTTATAGGCGGAACTGATACACCTCTTATAAAAAAGTTTGAAGTAGGATTTATTGCTGGAGTTAAGAGCGTTAACCCAGAAGCAGGAAAATTACTTGAAGATGGAGTGACTTCGAAGTATGCTGGAACTTTCTCAGATGTTTCTAAAGGTTATGAAATAGCAAAATCTTTGTATAGTGATGGGGTTGATGTAATATATCACGCTGCAGGTGGTGTTGGTATAGGTATGTTTAGAGCAGCTAAAGAAACAAACAATTTGGCAATTGGTGTTGACCAAGATCAAGCTATTTCAATTCCTGAATACTCAGATATTATACTTACATCAGTTGTTAAAAATTTGCCTGTTGCAATATACAGCATTGTAAAAGATGCTATTAATGGGCAGTTTGAACCAGGTACTGTTAGACTTGGACTTAAGGGAAATGGAGTTTATTTACCAGAAAGTACTAAGGACAAGGTTTCATCTGAAGTTATTAATAAGGTGAACGAATACAGGGACAAAATAATAAATGGGGAAGTGTCAGTGCCTAAAACTGTTGAAGAACTTAAAGAATTTAAAGTTAGCTAAATATTAATTGTTTAATTTTACTAGGTTACTTTCTTATAGTCGTTTTTTCTATAAGTTCGTAGCCTTTATTTATGTTTTGGAGGAGATTTTATGAAAGTAGTTGAAATGAAAAATATCACTAAAAAATTTCCTGGAATGATTGCAAATGAAAATATAAATTTTGATTTGGACGAAAGAGAAGTTCATGTTCTTCTTGGAGAAAATGGTGCTGGTAAAACTACACTCATGAATATTCTCTATGGAATATACGCTCAGGATGAAGGGGATATTTTTATAAATGGTAAAAAGGTAAAAATTAAAAGTCCTAAAGATTCAATTTCTCATGGAATTGGAATGGTTCATCAGCATTTTATGTTAGTTCATAATTTTACGGTGGCTGAAAATATAGTTTTGGGATGTGAACCCACAAAGTACAAAATATTTTTTGATAAAAAGCAAGCTTTTAAAAAGGTAAATGAAATTATAAATAAATATGAATTTAACATAGATCCTGAAAGTAAAATCGAAGATATTTCAGTTGGACAACAACAAAAGGTTGAAATATTAAAAATACTTTATAGAGGTGCTGATATAATAATTTTAGACGAGCCTACTGCCGTTCTCACACCTAGTGAAATTAAAGAATTAGAAGTTATAATGAAAAATTTAATTAAAGAAGGTAAGTCCATAATTTTAATAACTCACAAGCTTAAGGAAGTTATGAGCATGAGTGATAAAGTTACTATAATTAGGCGTGGAAAGGTAATTGATTCTTTAAATACAAAAGATACTTCAATAGATGAATTAGCCAATCTTATGGTTGGAAGGCCGGTTAATTTAAATGTTTATAAGGAAAGAGAAAAAATTTTGCCTGAGATTTTAACTATTAAAAATTTAAAAGCTAAAGATAATAGAGGTTTGGAAGTTTTAAGAGGAATTGATTTAAGTGTTAAATCAGGTGAGATTTTTGGTGTAGCTGGTGTAGGTGGAAATGGACAAAGTGAACTTGTTGAGGTTATAACTGGAATTAGAAAATGTTACGAAGGCGAAATAATATTTGATGGAGAAAGAATTGAAAATTTATCTCCTAAAGAGATAATAGATAAAAAAATTTCTAGTATACCAGAAGATAGGCATAAAACAGGATTAATTCTTCAACATTCTTTATTTGAAAACGCTATCTTAGGAATGCAGCACAATGAAAAATTTAATAAAGGACCATTTTTAAATTATAAAGAAATTAGAAAGCACACTAGAGATATTATAAAAGAATTTGATGTGAGAACAGTAGACGATGGAGTTGAAGCTTCAAAATTATCTGGTGGTAATCAGCAAAAATTAATAGTTGGTCGTGAAATTTATAAAAATCCAAAGCTTATAATTGCTGTTCAACCTACGAGAGGTTTAGATATAGGAGCTATAGAATATATACACAGAAGACTTATACAAGAGAGAGATAGTGGTAAAGCTGTACTTCTTATTTCATTAGAATTAGATGAGGTTTTAAGTTTGTCAGATAGAATAGGTGTTATGTATGGTGGAAGTATTGTTAAAGTTTTAGACAGAGATGAGGCTGATGAAAATAAAATCGGAATTTTAATGGCTGGAGGTAATATAGATGGTTAGTTTGAAAAACAGATCTAAAAAATTAAATAATGTCTTGAGTCCTATTTTGTTTTCTTTAATATCAATATTTATTTCAATTTTAATAGCTGTTTTTTTCGTTATGTGGTCTAAAGGATTTGGATTTACAGAATCATTTAATTTATTAATTAAATCTTTTTGGAATGGAAGCTTTGGAAACATATTTAGTTTTTCTGAAACTTTAGTTTATTCAACTATATATATGTTCACAGGTATTGCGCATTTAGTTGCCTTTAGAACTAATTTATTTAACATAGGTGTTGAAGGACAATTTATTGTTGGAATGTTGGCCTCTGTTATCGTTGGAATGATACCGGGTATTCCTAGTTTAATACACATATTTTTAATTTTTTTGTCTGGTATTTTTGCAGGTGCACTTTGGGCATTTGTTCCAGCTTTTTTAAAAGTGAAGCTTAACTCTAATGAAGTTGTAAACACAATAATGATGAACTTTATATCGATGCATTTATTAAATTTGTGTATAACTTCATTTTTAAAAGAACCAGGATATGATTCAACTTATTCTATTTTGCCTAGTGCAATGTTGCCACGATTGTTTTCTGAATCGGCAACGAGAGCTAATTATGGAATATTTTTAGGAATTTTTGTTGTGATATTAATTTATTTGTTCATAAACAGAACTAAAAATGGATATGAGCTTAGAAGTGTAGGTTATAATAAATATGCCTCTGAGTATGGAGGAATTAATATTAAAAAGTCTATAATTATATCTATGGTTATATCAGGAGTTATAGCAGGACTTGGAGGTGCGGTTTTTGTTTCTGGTGTTCAGCATAGAGTTCCCAAATTACACGCATTTTTAAATTATGGATTTGATGGTATAGCAGTTGCTCTAGTTGCTAGAAATAATCCAATAGCTGTAGTTATAACTTCAATATTATTTGGAGCTTTAAACGCAGCTTCATTAGAACTTCAATTTAATGGGATACCTAAAGATATTGTTTTTTTGGTACAAGCTATAATAATATTGTTCATTGCTGGTGAGTATTTGTTTAAATTTATTTTAAATAAGTTTAAAAAGGGAGGTGCAGAGTAATGGAAAGTAATTTTTTAGTAGAAGTATTTGCGATTTTGTCAACTACTCTTAGGTTTGCAACTCCATTGATATTTGCAGCTATAGGAGGTATTTTTTCAGAAAAGTCTGGAGTTATTAACATAGGGTTAGAAGGTATGATGATAATGGGAGCGTTTTTTGGAGTTTGGGGAACGCATATATCAAATAATTCTTTATTTGGAATACTTTGTGCAATTGTATTTGCGGGCTTAACAGCTGTTATACATGGAATATTAAGTATATTTTTAAGAGCTAATCAAGTAATATCAGGTATAGGAATAAATTTATTTTCTGCATCTATTACGAGTTATTTAATTCAAAAACTTTTTGGAACTCAAGGACAAACAGCTATAGTTAATGTTGTTCCTTATCCTACTGAATTATTTTCTAAGATACCTGTGATAGGAAAATTTTTATCGGAACTTAATTGGTTTGTAATTGGAGCTGTGCTTCTTGTTGTAGTTTCATGGTTTGTTTTGTATAAAACAAATATTGGGTACAGAATAAGAGCTGTGGGAGAACATCCAAAGGCTGCTGATACTTTAGGAATAAATGTTTATAAAATTAGATTTCTTTGCGTTTTGTTGTCAGGAGTTTTAGCTGGAATTGGCGGGGCTTCTTTATCAATTGCGAATGTGAATTTATTTAGAGTTGGAATGGTCAGTGGAAGAGGTTATATAGCTCTTGCGGCTATGATTTTTGGAAATTGGAAACCTCAAACAACTTTTGTTGCTTGTTTAATTTTTTCTCTATCTCAAACATTTGAAATTGTTTCTCAGAAGTTTGGATTTAATATACCAATTGAAATTTATTTTATGATACCTTATGTGTTAACTATGGTGGCGATAGCGTTCTTTGTTAGAAAAAGTAATTCACCGTTGTCTTTAGGAGAATTTTATGATAAAAGTAAGAGATGATAATTTTGTATAAGGGAAGGTTTTGTAATGAAAAAATTATACGCAGTTATGTTCATTTTATTAGTTTTTAGCATGAGTTCTTGTAGTGGTGCGAAACAGGAAGTTGTTTTTGTGAGAAATGAAAAATTTGCTACAATTAAAGAAAGCACATTTGAAGATAGTGTTAAAAGCGATGACTCTGAAATTAATTTAGAAAATGTAATTGTAAATACGAAAGAAGAATTTTTAAAATACTTTGAAAATGTTTCTAAGTCCAAAAGAAGAAAGAAAACTTTTGTAGTTTCAGAATTGTTTTCAGATGCTATAGATAACGAGGAGTTTAAGGATTTTAATTTGGTTATTTTAGGTGGAGATAATGATGATGAAATTAATTTAAATGTTGACCAACGACATATTAGTTATTTGTTTGGAGTTATTAGTGGTATGATGACGAGAACAAATAGTGTTATGTTGATTTATTCAAACGAGCTAAAAGATTCATATGAAAATGCTTTAAGTTTTATGGCGGGAGTGAAGAAAGTTAATTTAAGAGCTTTCGATTCTCTTTATAACAACAGAAATGTTTTGGATTTATCTTCAATCGAAAAAGACAAAATGGAGAGTACGTTAGATGATTTTGTGAGAAATAATAATTCTGATACTATATTTTACATAAGCGATGATTTAAGCGAGAAAATTTTAAGTTTATCAAGTGAGCTTAACAAAGAATTATTTACTTTGAGTGAATGGGGAAATAATTTGTTAGGCGGAGTTTCTTACGATTACAAAAATATATTTAAAGATGTTTTAAATGGAAACAATAAAGAAAGCAATTATTTGGTTGACATTTTAAATAAAAATGTGAGTATAAATTTAGATAAACTTCCTCAAGAGGTAAGAGATATTTGTGAAAGTGTTTTAACGGAAATGGTTGATGGAAAAATAAATTTTCCAACGACTTTAGATGAATTAAAAGGAATTAAGCATTAAAATTTTTAATCATTGAGTTTTATTAAAGGGTTTTCAAATGAAAATTTGAAAACTCTTTTGTTTTTTTAGTTAACTTGAAGTATTAAAAATATTTATTTGAAAAATTTAAATTATGTTTTATAATGTACATGTGGTTAAATGTTTGGAAAATTATTCTTTGATTTTAAAATTAATTTATGATTTCGGATTTTTAGTTTAGTTTTATAACTATTCTAATAAATTAAATAGCTAAGAATATTTTTAACGAATTAGTTAAAAATATTTTTATATTTTGAATAGACAATATTTTAGGAGGAATTTTAATGATTAAAATAGGGATTAATGGTTTTGGAAGAATAGGTAGGAATGTATTTAAAGCTTTGCTAGAGAATTATGGAAAAGAATTGCAAGTTGTTGCAATAAATGATTTAACTGATGCAAAAACTCTTGCTCATTTGTTAAAATATGATTCTCTTTTTGGAAAGTTTGAAGGAGAAGTAGAAGCTAAAGAAAATTCAATTGTTGTTAATGGAAATGAAATAAAAATATTTGCTGAGAGAAATGCGGCTGACATACCTTGGTCAAGTGCTGGATGTGAAATAGTTATAGAGTCTACTGGATTTTACACAGATGGCGAAAAAGCAAAAGCTCATTTAGGAGATAGCGTTAAGAAAGTTTTAATTTCTGCTCCAGCTAAAAATGAGGACATAACAATCGTTATGGGAGTTAATGATGATAAGTACGATTCATCAAAGCATCATGTAATATCAAACGCATCATGTACTACAAACTGTTTAGCACCATTTGCAAAAGTTTTACATGAGAAATTTGGAATAGTTAAAGGTCTTATGACTACTGTTCACTCATACACAAATGATCAGAAAATTTTAGATGCGCCACATTCTGATTTAAGAAGAGCTAGAGCTGCTGCTGAATCAATGATACCTACTACAACTGGTGCTGCTAAAGCTGTTGCACTTGTTTTGCCAGAGCTTAAAGGAAAATTAAATGGATTTGCTTTAAGAGTTCCAACTCCAACAGTTTCTTGTACTGATTTAGTTGTTGAAGTTTCAAGAAGTGTAACTGTTGAAGAAGTTAATGCTGCATTAAAAGAAGCTTCAGAAACAAATTTAAAAGGAATATTGGGTTATGAAGAAGCTCCTCTTGTTTCAATGGATTACAGACAGGACAAAAGAAGTTCGATAGTTGATGCTCTTTCAACTATGGTTATAGAAGGAAATATGGTTAAAGTTCTTTCTTGGTACGATAACGAATGGGGATATTCAAATAGGTTAGCTGATTTAACAAATATGGTTAGTAAAAGTTTATAAAATTTATTTAAGGCTGATTTTGAGTAATTTTAAGATCAGCCTTTGATTGATATTACAGTTTTAGGGAGTGTTTTTATGGCTTTAAATAAAAAAAGTGTAGAAGATGTTCAATTAAAAGGTAAGAGAGTTTTAATAAGATGCGATTTTAACGTTCCTATTATAGATGGAAAAATAACAGATGAAAATAGATTAATTGGTGCTCTTGATACTATAAAATACGTTGTTGAAAATAATGGTAAAGTTATTCTTTGCTCTCATCTAGGAAAAGTAAAAGGGCCAGATTCTTCTAAGAGTTTGAAAATTGTTGGAGATAGGCTAAGCCAATTGCTTAATATGGATGTTAAGTTTGTTCAAAGTGATTTAGTTGTTGATGATAATGTTAGAAATGAAGTAAGCAAAATGAAAGAAGGAGAGATAATTCTTCTTGAAAATACCAGATTCAGACCTGAAGAAGGAAAGTGTGAAGATTCGTTTTCAAAAGATTTAGCTTCCATATGCGATGTTTTTGTTAACGATGCTTTTGGAACTGCACATAGAGCTCATTGTTCGACTGTTGGAGTTACTAAATTTGTTGATAAATGCGTTTGTGGATTTTTAATTCAAAACGAACTTAAATTTTTAGGTGAAGCTGTTTCAAATCCAAATAGACCTTTTGTAGCAATTCTTGGAGGGGCGAAAGTATCTGACAAAATAAATGTTATAAATAATCTTTTGGACAAAGTTGATACTTTAATAATAGGTGGAGGAATGTCTTACACTTTTTCGAAAGCTTTGGGATACACAATTGGAACGAGTCTTCTAGAGGAAGATAAAATTTCTTACGCTATAGAAATGATTGAAAAAGCTAAAAGCAAAGGGGTAAAATTTCTTTTACCACTTGACTATGTTATTGCAGATAAATTTGATAATGATGCAGTTAGAAAAATGACTGATGATCAAAATATTCCAGATGATTTTATGGGATTAGATATTGGGCCTAAAACTTGTAAATTATTTTCAGAGGTTTTAAAAGATGCCAAAACAATAATTTGGAATGGCCCTATGGGAGTTTTTGAGTTTTCTAATTTTAACAAAGGCACCATAGGAGTTGCTAAGGCTATGGCTGAATCTAATGCAACTACAATAATAGGTGGTGGAGATTCTGCGGCAGCTGTTAACATTTTAGGTTTTGGGGACAAAATGAGTCATATATCAACTGGTGGTGGAGCTTCTCTTGAGTTTTTAGAGGGAAAGGAATTGCCAGGTATAGTTGCTTTAAATGATAAATAAATTTTAGGAGTTTTGATTTTTATGAGAAAAAATATCATAGCTGGTAATTGGAAAATGAATTTTTCAGCTAGTGAGACGAGAAAATTTTTAAGTTCGTTGCTTCCTAAATTAAGAGATGCAAAATGCGAGGTTGTAGTTTGTCCTCCTTTTACATCTCTTGAGGCTGCGAGAGAAATTTTAAAAGGTTCAAATGTAAAATTGGGAGCTCAAAATATATATTTTGAAGAAAAGGGAGCTTTCACTGGAGAAATTTCTCCTGAGATGCTTAAAGATTTGGAAGTTAGTTATGTAATACTTGGACATAGTGAAAGAAGAACTTACTTTTGCGAAAAAGATGAGGACATTAACAAGAAAATTTTTACTTGTTTGAAATATGGGTTTACTCCTATTTTGTGCGTTGGTGAAACTTTAGAAGAAAGAGAATCTGGAAACATGGAAAATGTTTTAAGAGGTCAATTGGAGAAAGATTTTAAAAATGTTTCAAAAGAAGAATGTGAAAAAGTTGTTATAGCTTATGAGCCAATATGGGCAATTGGAACAGGAAAAACTGCTACAAGTCAAGAGGCAGATGACACAATAGGATTTATTAGAAGTGTACTTAAAGATATTTATGATGAAAAAGTAAGCGAAAATGTTGTAATATTATATGGAGGTTCTGTTAAACCAACTACTATAAAGGAACAAATGTCTATGAAAAATATAGATGGAGCTTTAGTTGGTGGAGCGAGCCTTGTTGAAAATGATTTTGAAATGATTGTTAAGTTTTAGGAGGAGGTATCATGTCAAAAAATTCCTGCGTTTTAGTAATATTAGATGGATATGGCATATCAGATAAAAAGGAAGGAAATGCGGTTTGTAAGGCAAACACGGTTAATATTGATAGGATTTTAAAATCATATCCTAATACGAGTTTATATGCTAGTGGTTTAAAAGTTGGTTTACCTGAAGGGCAAATGGGAAATTCAGAAGTTGGACATTTAAACATTGGTGCTGGTAGAATTATTTATCAAGAGTTAACGAGAATAACTAAAGAAATTGAAGACGGCAATTTTTTTAATAATGAGTCCTTAAATGCTGCCATTGACAATTGTTTAAAAAACAAATCTAATTTACACGTTATGGGATTGGTTTCTGATGGAGGCGTTCATTCGCATATTAATCATCTAAAAGCTGTTATTAAGCTTGCTAAAGATAGAGGAGTTGGTACAACTTTAGTTCATTGTTTTATGGATGGAAGAGATGTTTCTCCAACTTCTGGTGCAGGTTATATGGAAGAACTTTTAAGTTACATGAAGGAAATTTCTTACGGTGAAGTTTCAACTATATCTGGAAGATATTATTCAATGGATAGAGATAAGAGATGGGATAGAGTTGAATCTTGTTATAATGCAATTGTAAAGGGAATAGGAGAAGAAAAAATAGGAGAAGATCCTGTTGAAGTTATAAAAAATTATTATAATAATGGAATTACAGATGAATTTATTTTACCGACTATAATTAAAAAAGATAGTAATTTAAAATCAGGGGATTCTTGTATATTTTGTAATTTTAGGCCAGATAGAGCTAGACAACTTACTTACGCTATAATTGATAAAAATTTCGAGCATTTTAAAACGGAAGATATAAATTTAACTTTTGTTTGTATGACTGTTTTTGATAAAAATTTAAAGGGAGTTTTAGTTGCGTTTAAACCAGAAAATTATCCTAATACTTTAGGTGAGTATTTAAGCAAAAATGGTAAAACTCAACTTAGAATTGCGGAAACTGAAAAATATGCTCATGTTACTTTCTTCTTCAGTGGTGGTGTTGAAACTTCATATGAAGGAGAGGATAGAATTTTAATTCCTTCACCGAATGTTAAGACTTATGATTTGAAACCTGAGATGAGTTTACCTGAACTTACAGATAATTTAATAGAGCAAATAGAAAGTAGAAAGTATGATGTTATAGTTTGTAACATTGCGAATTCTGATATGGTTGGTCATACTGGAGATTTTGATGCGGCAGTTAAAGCTGTTGAGGCAGTGGATTTTGCTATAGGGAAAATTGAGAAAAAAGTTCTAGAGCATGGAGATATTATGTTTATAACAGCAGATCACGGTAATGTAGAAAGTATGGTAGATGAAAAGGGAGGTCCTGTTACTTCACATACTTGTAATAAGGTTCCATTTATTTATGTAAGTGGAAAATGTGATGGAATTAAATTAAGAGAAGAAGGTAAACTTGCAGATATAGCTCCTACTATTTTGACTGTTATGGGTATGGAGATACCAAAGGAAATTAGTGGGGATAATTTAGTTTACAATACTAAATAATAACTATAGAAAATTAAATTTACGGAGGTTGTTTTAATGAAAAATTATGTAGAGATAGTTCATATTCATGCGAGACAAATACTTGATTCAAGAGCTTTTCCAACTGTTGAAGTTGAGGTTACACTTGAAGATGGAACTGTTGGAAGAGCAGCTGTTCCTTCTGGTGCTTCTACTGGTGAGTATGAAGCTGTTGAGTTGAGAGATGGACAAAAAGAAAAGTACAATGGTAAGGGTGTTTTAAAAGCTGTTGAAAATATAAATACACGTATATTTGAAACTTTAGAAGGAATGAATATTTTTGATCAAGTTAAAATAGATAATGCTATGATAGAACTTGATGGAACGGATAATAAAGGAAATCTTGGAGCAAATGCAACTCTTGGAGTTTCTTTAGCTTGTGCTCAAGCGGCAGCTAATTATTTAGGAATATCTCTTTATCAATATATTGGTGGATGCAATGCTAAGGTTTTACCAGTTCCAATGATGAACATAATAAATGGTGGGAAGCATGCTGACAATAATGTTGATTTGCAAGAGTTTATGATAATGCCAGTTGGTGCATCTTCTTTTTCTGATGCTTTAAGGATGTGTGCTGAAATTTATCATGCTTTGAAAAAATTATTGCATGATAAAGGTTTATCAACTGCAGTTGGTGATGAAGGTGGTTTTGCACCTGATTTAAAATCAAATGAAGAAGCTATCCAAATAATTTTGGAAGCAACTAAGAATGCTGGATACAAACCAGGAGAACAAATTTTTATAGCATTAGATCCTGCATCGTCTGAATTCTTTGAAGATGGAAAGTATAATTTATCAGGAGAGGGAAGAGTTTTAACTCCAGCAGAGATGGCTGATTTTTATGTAGATTTAGCTACTAAGTATCCAATTATTTCAATAGAGGATGGAATGGCTGAAAATGATTGGGAAGGATGGAGTATATTAACTGAAAAATTAGGAAGTAGAGTTCAACTTGTTGGTGATGATTTATTTGTTACTAATGTTAAGAGATTGTCTATGGGAATAGAGAAGAAAGTTGGAAATTCAATTCTTATAAAGGTTAATCAAATTGGAACTTTAACTGAAACTTTAAATTCAATTGAGATGGCTCAAAGAGCTGGATATACAGCAGTTGTTTCTCATAGATCTGGAGAAACTGAAGATACAACTATAGCTGATTTAGTTGTTGCAGTTAATGCAGGACAAATTAAAACAGGAGCTCCAGCAAGAAGCGAGAGAGTTGCTAAGTATAATCAATTGTTAAGAATTGAAGAAGAGTTAGGTTCAATGGGTGAGTACAGAGGAATAAATGCTTTTTACAATTTGAGAAAATAAATATTTATGTTTTATGCGGAGAAAAATTTTCTCCGTATTTTTTTGTTTTTAAAATTTAAAAGGATAAAGGTTTGTTTTGAAGGAAATATATTTTTATAAAAATAATATAAGGTTTATCTTATATATCGATTGGCTTTTTGAATAAAAAACATTTAAAAAAGTTATACTTTTTATGAGTATTATAAAAAATAATTGAAATTTAAATGTTATTTATTTTAAGTTTTATTTGTGATATTATTTTTTTAAAGATGTTTAAGAAAAATAGTTTGCATTTAATAAAAGTATAATAGTGCTTTTAAGGAGATTGTAATGAGTTTTATGATTGATTTTGAGCAATACGCTGTTATAGGTGATCCGATACAGCATAGTATTTCTCCTTTTTTACATAAAATTATTTTCGATTATTTCGGAGATAAAAACAAAATATACTCAAAGCTTAAAATTACTTCAGACGGTCTTGTTTATAATTTTAGTTTGCTTAAGAGTAATTTTAGAGGATTTAATGTTACCTCTCCTCATAAGAGTAACATTATAAAATATTTGGATGAGTTAGATGATTTTGCAAAAAAAGTTGGAAGTGTAAACACTGTAAAAGTTATTGGTGGAAAAAGCTATGGATTTAATACGGATGGTTATGGATTTTTAAAAGGCCTTGGTGATTTTAAAAATGAGATTGAGGGAAAAAGTATTTTGGTTTTGGGAAGTGGAGCTGTTTCAAAAGTTGTTGTGAATACTTTGTGTTCTTTAAATGCAAAGGTTGTTGTTGGTGCGAGGGATTTTGAAAAATTAATGACTCTTAAACAATTTGCTTCTAGCGTTTGCGATGGATATGAGCTTGACATTGTTCCTTTTGATAAAATTAAGGGAGATTATTTTGGAATTATAAATGCAACGAGTTCTTATTTAAGTAGCTTTAGTGAATTTAATTTTAGCGATTTGAGTATTTCGGATTTTGTTTATGATTTAAATTATGATAAAGATGGCATGACTCCTTTTTTGTGTGAATTTCAAAATGAAAATGTTAAAATAATAGATGGAAGTGATATGCTTTTTTATCAAGGAATAAAATCTCAAGAAATTTGGAGAAACAAAACCATTAAAGAGGAAGATGTTAATGAGCTTTATGAGTTGTTCAAAAAATTTTTAACGGAGGCTTAATTGAAGAAGGTACTTGTTATAAATGGAGCTAATTTAAATTTTTTAGGTAAGCGCGAGAAACATATTTATGGTGGCGAGAGTTTGGATGATATTAATAGGTATGTTTATGAAGAAGGGATGAAAATTTCTATACATACGGATTTTTATCAAAGTAATCACGAAGGAGATATAATAGATAAAATTCAACAAGAGCATGAAAATTACGATGGTTTTATAATAAATCCTGGTGCTTTTACTCATTATAGTTATGCCATATACGATTCTATACTTTCTGTTAACAAAAAGTTTGTAGAAGTACACTTATCAAATATTTTTAATAGGGAAGACTTTAGATGTAGGAGTGTTATAGCTAAAGGGTGTATTGGTCAAATATCGGGTTTTGGAAAAAATTCTTACGTTCTCGCACTCAATGCTTTAGGACAAATGTTTTAGAGGTTTTAAAATGGATTTAGATAATTGTAGGGATAAAATTCTTTGGTGTGATTACAAGTTGCTGAGGATTTTAGAACAGAGATATAATTGCGTTCTTAAAGTTGCTAATTATAAATGTAAAAATAAAAAACCTATTTTAGATAGAGAGCGTGAAGCATATGTATGCGATAATTTTATAGGAAACATGCGTCATACTTATTTGAAAAAATATCACGAGGATGACTTTAGGGAGATAATAAATTTTGTAACTAAAGTTAGTAGGGATGTTCAGTATGGCAAGATTTACAAAAAAAATATTGTGTTAATTGGTTTCATGGGTTGTGGTAAAACTACAATTGGGCGAATTTTATCTAAGAAAATAGGAGTTAAATTTTTAGATACTGATTATCAAATTGAAAAAAGAGTTATGATGAAAGTTGGAGAAATATTCGATAAATTAGGTGAAGAATATTTTAGAAAAGTTGAGAGTGAAGTCATTAGAAGTTGTTTTAAGGATTTTAGAGGTGTTATTTCAACAGGTGGTGGAAGTGTTATAAGCAAGGCGAATGTAAATAATCTCAAGGCCACTGGAAAGCTAATATATTTAAAATCTTCTCCCGAAAATGTGTTGTATAATTTAAGGCGTAGCAAGAAGGTTAGGCCTATGCTTAGACAAAATTTAAATTTAAATTACATACAAAAATTTATGAAAGCTCGTGGGGAGATTTACTCTAAAGTTAAAGATTATGAAATAAATGTAGATGAGCTATCTATTGAACAAGTTATTCATAGTATAATCAAATTAATGTAAGGTGGTGAGGTTTTATGAAGGAAGTTCTTTATGGAATTCAGTTCTTTTTGGTTGTGGCACTTCTTATTTTAATTTTAATGCAACCGAGTAAAGCTGATGGGCTTAAAGGATTTATGACAGGTGCACAAGAGACATTTTTTAATAAAAACAAGTCTAAAACTAGGGAAGCGAAGTTAGTTAAATGGACTGTTATATTTGCTGTGTTATTTGGGCTTAATACTATTTTAATAAATACTTTGTTGTAAACAGAATTATTTTAAAATCAAACTTTATTTAGATTATGTTTTAGTTTAAATAAAGCTTTTGATTTTTTTTATTATATGAAGGAGTTTAATTTCAAAAGTTATGATAGATAAAATGCTTAAACTAATTTATGTTGATAATGAGGAAGTAAGTTATAAGGAATTTTTAAAGATAATTAATGTTAGTGATAGAAAAACATTTAACAAGAATTTGGATAAGCTTCAAAAAGAGAAAATTATTTTTAAAAATAAGGAAGGCAAATTTGTAAAATCAATTGATGAAAATATTTATTTTGGCGTTTATGAAGGAACTAGAAAAGGTTTTGGATTTTTGCTTATGAAAGATGAACGAGATATTTTTATAGGAAAAAATGATGGCAATGGTGCTATGGATTCCGACAAAGTTATTGTTAAACTTATTGATAATAAATGTTCTGAGTCTAGAAAAGTTGGAGAAGTTGTTTATGTTGTTGAGAGAAATAACAAAAAAATAATAGGAGAATATCAGTGTTCAAAATCTTTTGGTTTCGTTGTGCCGAAAAATTATAACATAGGTTATGATATATACATTCCTAAAAAGTTTAAGCTTAAAGCGAAAGATGGGGATATTGTTTTAGTTTCTATAAACAAGTGGCCTGATGGAAATAAAAAACCTGAGGGAATTATTTCAGAAGTTTTAGGAAGGAAAGACGATAAAAATATAAATATTTTAACCCTTATTAAGAAGTATGATTTGAACAAAAATTTTCCCAATAAAGTCAAAAAGGATTTAGATAAAATACAAGAGGAAATAGGCGAAAATATTTTGAAGAAGCGAAGGGATTTAAGGGAACTTTCAATTGTTACAATTGATGGGTCTGATGCTAAGGATTTAGATGATGGTGTTTTCGTATCTAAAGAAGGTGAAAATTATAAATTAGGTGTACATATAGCAGATGTATCTCATTATGTTCAATATGGAACAAATTTAGATAAAGAGGCTTTTAAAAGGGGAACTTCCGTTTATTTGATAAATGAAGTTATACCTATGCTTCCAGAAAAATTATCAAATGATTTGTGTTCTTTAAATCCTAATACGGATAAATTAACTTTAAGTTGTGAAATGGTAGTTAATAAAAAAGGTGAAGTTATTAGCTATGACATTTTTGAAAGTGTGATTAACACAAAATATAGGTTAACTTATGATGAGGTTCAAGAAATTTTAGATTGTAAGAATCATGAGTTTAAAGATATAGAAGAAATGATTTTTAACATGAGGGACTTAGCGAAAATTTTAAATTTAAAAAGAGAAGGGCGAGGAGCTATAAATTTAGATTTTACAGAATGTAAAATAATTTTAGATAAAAATAATTGTCCTGTTGATGTTATTCCATTTGATAGAAGTTTTTCTCACCAAATTATAGAAGAGTTTATGCTTTTATGTAATGAAACAATTGCAGAGCATATGTACTTTTTAGGTTATCCATTTGCTTATAGAGTTCACGAAGAGCCAGACATGGAAAAAATATATGAGTTAGTTGACATTTTAAACAATTTAGATTACAGCTTAAAAATAAATAATAAAATCTATTCCAATCAGCTTCAAAAGGTTTTAAATAATTTTAAAGGTAAGGATGAAGAAATATTTTTAAGTAAATTAATTTTAAGGAGTATGGCAAAGGCGAGATATTCTCCTGAATGTTTGGGGCATTTTGGACTTTCTACAAAATACTATTGTCATTTTACTTCTCCTATAAGAAGGTATCCAGATTTATTAATTCATAGAATTATAAAACTTTCTATACGTGGAAAGTTTAAAGACAAACTTGTTTCAACTCTTAAGGAGGAAGTTGCTTTAGCTTGTGAAAATTCTTCTATAAAAGAAAGGGAAGCAGAAGAAATTGAACGAGAAGTTTACGATATAAAGAAAGCAGAATTTATGAATGATAAAATAGGAAATGAATATGTAGGAATAATAAGTTCGGTTAAAAATTTTGGTTTTTTTGTTGAGCTTAACAACACTATTAGGGGACTTGTTCACATTAATGATTTAGAAAATGACAATTATTATTTTGATGAAAAGAACATGCGTTTAATTGGTGAATTTAGCAAAAGGGAATTTAAAATTGGAATGAAGATAAATGTTAAAGTGAGCAATGTTATTTTGGATATTAACGAAATTTATTTTGTTTTAGCATAAATTTAAAATAGAGGAGGGAAATTTTATGAGTTCAAAAAAATCTTCTTCGACTATTGCACAAAACAAAAAGGCGTTTCATGATTATTTTATTGAAGAAAATTATGAGGCGGGAATAGTTTTAGTTGGCACGGAAGTAAAGTCCATAAGAGGTGGAAAAGTTAATTTAAAAGACAGCTATGGTGTTTTTAAAAATGGGGAATTATATATAATAAACATGAATATATCTCCCTACGAAAAGGGAAACATATTTAACAGAAATCCTATAAGAGATAGGAAGCTTTTACTTCATAAAAAGGAACTTATGAAACTTTTTGGGAAGAAAAGTCAAGAAGGTTACGCCATAGTTCCAACTAGTTTATATCTGAAAAATGGAAGGATTAAAGTAAATGTTGCTCTTTGTAAAGGTAAAAAGAATTATGATAAAAGAGATTCAATGCTAGAGAAAGAGCATAAACGTGATATAGCTAGAGCTATGAAGGAAAAGTATAGATAGTCATTTTAGTAATGAGTTTTATTGAAAATGGTTTGTAAAAATGGTATAATAAATTTCGGTTTAGTTTGTTTATTTACAAGGGGGCGTACTTGGTTTCGACGGGGGTAATGGAGTTTTCAAATAGCGAGTAAAGTTTTCCAAAGTACCTTTTAAAAAACTTTGGAGAAAAAGTAAACGACAATAATTATAGTTTACAAGCTGCTTAATTAAACGCAGCTTCATCCTTTCTATGATTCCTACGGCGTAGAAAAGGGTGTCAAATGAAGTAGGGACGATTTTTTAGTAAGCTTTGCCTAAAAAATTGTAATTTATGAAGCTACTTTAATTCAATTGTGTTTGCGAAAGAGAATTAAGGGAATTTTAATCGCAGACTGCACTCGGAGAGGTTTGAAGATGACTGCTTTCGGACAGGGGTTCGACTCCCCTCGCCTCCACCAAGATTTTTTAAAATTTGTATTTATAAAAAGAGATAAGGTTATTTTATTCCTTATCTCTTTTTTGTTTTTTATAAATATAAACTAAATGCGAATAAAATAAAAAAAAATATTAATAATATTAATTGTTGATACAAAAATTTAAGAATATTTAATTTTACATAACAATGTAAAAATTTAAGTGTTTAATTTCATGATTTGGTAAGGTTTAAATTTTGGGAGGTGTTTTCTTTAAAATTTTGTATAGATATTTTTTTAAATACGAGGAAATGGAGGTATAGTATTTTGATTAAGAATTTGTGTAGAATTTTATGTTTTGTATTGTTTTTCAATTTTTACGTCATGAATTTTGGAATGGAAGTTCAAACAGCTTATGCAAATTCAAATACCCAGAATAACAATAACATAATTGATATAAGTTCGGGAAGAGATATAAATTTTGAAATAAGAAATGAAAATAAATATGTTGTATTTGATTTCAACAGTTTTTTATCAGCCAACGACAAAGTAGAACAATTCACATTGAAAAAAGAGGGTAAAACAATAACTTCACAAGTTGTTGATAATAATACTAAGAAAGCTTGGAAAGCTAAATTTTTACCTTTGAATGGTGAAAAATATTCAATAGAAGCTGTTGTTAATATAGGAGGTCAAAATAAGAAAGCACTGTTTAATTTCGTTTACAATGATTATGACATGGGTAATGAACCACAGTTGAAATTTAACAATAATGATTTTGAAGCTATTTTTGATGAAAATTGGTTAAATTCATTTAATGATGATGAAACAATAGAGATATATGGAGAAAGTAGCTATGGAAATAATATATTTAACAAAGTAACAACTACTGTAAGAGATTTGAAGGGAAAGCAAAGAAAGCAAGTCTGGCAAAATGTAAAATCAAATTTTAGAAATGATGCAGGATATTGGTTCAAAGCTAAAGTAAGAGGTAGGGAATATGTTTGGAAGATATTTACCCAAAATAGAGGTAATAGCATTACACTACAGGTTATACCGATAGAATTGAAAAAAATAGATTATAGGAATAATAGTGATAACGTAGATTATGAAGTAGTTTTTAAAGATCCTAAAGGTGGTAGCAATTTAACAATTGGGAATGACCATAGATTTAGAAGAGTAAGTGGTAATTATGGAACAATAACGGATAAAACAAAAAAAATAGCTAAAATTACTGATGAAAATCTTTCTATTAATAGAGATCATACTTTGAGATTAGAGAAGGGTTCTGAAGCTTGGGAAGGTAAATTTGGTTTATGTATTTTCTATAAATTTGAGAAGCTTAATGCAAAAGTTAAGGTTGTTGAAGCAGAAAATAAGGTAAAAGTAACTATGCAACCTAATATGAAGCCATTCTTTAATAAAAATGGTGGAAGTAATAAAATATATGTACATGAATTAAGTGATAATTTTACTAAAGGAACTAAGGTTTGTGAGAAAACATCTGGTGTATCGGATACATTAGAAAATGAGATGAATATAATTTCTGGAGTTAAATTCTCTACTAATAAAAATTATATAGTTGAGTTTACAAATGGAACTAACACTATAAGCATGCCGTTTTTCTATACAACACTTACAACAGGTAATAATACAATTCAGTACACTTCAGCAAAAGTTACTTGGGAATATCCTTCAGGATATACTCCAGTATCAGGAGATAAGGTTGAGATATTTTTAAGAGATGAAGATGATGGACCTAATTTTCCAGCTACACCAAAAGTTTCATTAGTTCAAGGTACTAATAATGTAAATTTGACTAATACAAAATCGGCTGATGTTACTCAAATAGCCCCAAGTACGCGTTATGAAGCTAAAGTTGTTTTAAGCAATCAGAGAGGTTCAGTAACTGGGTATACCCAATTTGATACGAAGACTTTTGCTTTAAAAAAATATATAGATATACAAAATTGTGATTATGATACAAGTAGTTATTGGCATGTAGCACGTCATAGAGCAAAAAATATGACAGTAACTTGGGATTTTAGTCCAGATAATATGACATTTTCTAATGGTGATAAAGTGGAAATTTGGATAAAGCCAAATGGTGGTTGGGATTTTTCAGGATATCCAACAACCGATAAATATCGCAATCCAGTTTTCAAGAAAGTTCATGGTGAACAAGGTGTGGATTTAAATACTGTTAAAAGTGGAGATATAGTTATACCAAGTTGGTTAGATCATTATCACGTTGACGTTATTTATACAATAGGTGGAAAGAAAATAATAACTGCTAAACCTGACAATGTTCAAGGTGAATCGGGATATAACAGAAAGACTGTTGAAGTAATGGTTAAAACCCCTAATGTCCAAGTCACAGATATACAACAGACGTCAGCTAAGTTAACTTGGGAATATGATCATGGATTTAATCCTTCAAGTGATAGCATAGTTAAATATGTTCCAGAAGCTGGACAGTTAGTTAGAGCGCATATTAAGAAAATAAGTTCTCCTAACGATAACACAACTTCAGGATTTGACGAGGAACCATTATTTGAATATGAACATGGTCTTAATAATATGGACATATCAAGAACTAAAGAATTTGCTCTTACTAATCTTGACGCTGGTCAATCCTATAGAGTAAGATTTCAACACGTTTTACAAAAAGCTAATACATTTGATACTAATAGCAGAGTTAGAGAATTTTTTGTAAACTTTACTACTGGTGCTTTTGAAATAACTGACTTAAGAGCTGTACAGGAAAAAAAATCAAGAAAATTAAACCTATCTTGGAATACTAGGGGAGAGGTTACTTTCGGAGCAGAAGATAAAGTAAATATTTATTTAAAAGAAGGTAGTACTTCAGAGTATCCAGAAGAGCCAGTTAAAAGTATTTCATTAAATTCTGATGGGACTTTAAATGGAGATGGTAGTACTTCAACCAGAAATGGTAACAATGTAGGAGAGAACGCTCAAAATACTGAACAACAAAGTGAAGAAGATACATCTCAAGTACAAGGGAGAAACACAACTTCAATAAATGTTCCTAAATATAATACACCGTACAATATAAAGATTGAATATGTTCTTAACGGTAAGAAAATACACGAATTTGTACAAGCAGAAGTTTTGGGGGAGTTGGCCGTTCAGATAACTAGTATTACAGCAGGCACTCAAGATAGTGATAGTAGTAATACAAGAGTAGTTGTAAAGTGGGATTATCCTGATGGATATAGTGATAACAAGGATGATACAAAAGACAGTGTTAAGTTAACATTGGTAGGTAATCAGAATGCTAATGGGCAAGGAACTTCGCATGCAGATATAACTTTGCAAAATGACGGTGTATTTAGTGTTAGTAGTAATACTGCCGAAATAACAGGATTAAAAACGAACTGGCATTATACTTTAACTGCTACTTTTATAAATGATAAAACTGAAGTTAGCACTGTAGAATCTAATTTCCAACTAACTACAAAATTACAAGTTACTTCAGTAGTTGCGAGTAATGTTAAGCCTAAGAAAGCAACTATAAGTTGGGATTATTCACCAATATCCAAGAAAACTAAGGATGGAGTTAGTACTATAAATTTATATATTAAGGAAGATTCAGCAGCATCAAGTATTTTATCGAAAAATGGTGAAGAAGATATTTCTGTACAAGGATATAAAAAACTTCTTAGTAGAACATGTTCTAGTATTGGTGGTGGGGAAATTCCAGAAAGTGTAGATTATAGAAGTAGAAATCAAGAAGTTGAAAGCAGACAGGGAAATGAATATACAAATTTAATTGAAGATAAATTTAAGAAATTTAAGTCTATAGATATAGAACATTTAGATCCTAATAAAACTTATTCAGTAATTGTTGAGTACAAAGATATGGGGGATAAACATGACGGTAGACAAGAACAACAAAATAAAGAGACTGCTAAGGCTGAAGTTAAATTTAAAACTAAAGTAAATACGTTTAAAGCTTCAGTATTTACTTCAGATCAAGCTAAGGCTACTTTTGGTTGGGAATATCCAGAGGGATATGAGATACAAGAGAATGATAAACTTGAAATATTTGTTAAAGAAATTAAGGACTCAAGTACTCAGAGGAGTGGTGAGTATGGAGAGGCTTTACTCAAATTAGTTCAAGGTGAAAATGGAGTAGACTTAAATGAGATAACTCGTGTTGATGTTTCAGGTTTAACCCCTGAAAGTAAGTATAAGGCTAAAATTCAGTTTACTATGCATGGAGATAATACTCCAATATTTACAGAAGTAGATATTTCAACGAAATCATTTGCTATAAAATCTTTTGAAGTTGATAGTTATGAAGAATACGATATACTCGTTCGTTGGGCAGTTGAACCTGAAAATATGAAATTTGGCGATGCTGATAAAGTTGAAATATTTGTAAAATTAGCATCAGCAGCTGATTATCCTACTAGTCCTTCTTACATGATTCAAGGGCATCCAAGTAAAGATGGGGATCCAGATATAGACACGACATTTAGTGATTATGTTCTTGCTGAAACTATAGGTGCGGAACAAAATATGAAGTTAGTTTATACGGTTGGTGACAGAAAATACGAGAAAGAATTGACCTTCACAAACACTATAAACCCTGTTAAGGCTAGTTTATTTTCTAAAGAAGCTACAAGAGCATTAATTCAATTTGAGGCACCTGATAACTATGAATTCGTTTCTGGTGATAAATTATTAATTTATGCTAAAGATGAGTTTGCCGAAGGTGAACTTGAAACAGAAAATTTCTTAGCATTTGAAGGCGTTCAATCAGAGTCACTAAGTATACCAGATGATATGAGATTAATAGAGTTAAGTTATCTTTTACCGGAAGCTGCCTATGAAGTTTTAGTAAAGTTAGAATTACAAGATGGTGAAGCTGCACCGGCTAAATTTGAATTTACAACAGGTGCCCTTAATGTAACTGATGTAACATTAGAATCTATAAAGCATAATTCTAACGTTATATCTTGGAACTATGGCGATAAAGAAATAGATTTTTACAAAGATGAATCTAAATATGAACACACTGATAAACTTATAATAGCACACAGAGAAGCTAGTGAAGGGCCTATACCAGAAGAGATAAATGCAATTAAGCAGTTAACTCATAAAGAAATATTAGGTCCAGATATTAGATCAGTAAAAGATTTTAACGTAGAAGTGGAAGATCCAAGTAAGGATTATGAAGTTGTAGTTTTATATGAATTAGGAGGACTTAAATATATTAAAAGGTTTAAGACATCAAACTTAGTTGTGTCTTCCAGTGAAGATGCACTTCAAAACAATACCGCTGCTATAAACTGGAAGTATCCTTCAAATGTATCTTTGGGTGATGCTGATAAAACAGAAGTTTTCATAAGAAAGAAAAATGATACTGAATATCCTAGTACTCCATCAAATTCATCAACAGGAACAGGAACAACTTCATATACATTTAATGAACTTGAGGGAGAAACTGAGTACGTTGCAAAAGTCCAAATAGTTAAAGAAGGATTAAATATAGATCCTGTAGAAGTAAACTTTACAACAAAAGCAAATCCTGCCAAAGATGTAATAATTGAACAAGTTGAAGATAAAATACAAGGAACTAAAGCAAAATTTTCAATACCAACTTCAGATGTCGAAGTAAATAAAGATGGAGAGATACAACTTTCTATGGGTGATGAGCAATATAAAGGATTTAAAGTAAAACTTAGCGATGATGGAACTAGCTTTATAATAGAACCTACTATACCTAAGAAAAGATATCAAAATGTAGAAGTACAAATTCCATTAAAAGATGGAACATCAATGACTATAACTATAAAAGAATTTACAACCGAACCAGAAAATATAACTCAAGATTGGTTAAGTAATGCATATTGGTTTGCGTTTGAAAGATTCCCAGATGAAGAAGGCTATAACTATTGGTATGAACACAGAATGTTAACTAAGAAACTCAACGGAGAATATTTCCTTAAGAACTTAATGTTCGCAGAAGATGAATTTACGAATAGAAACTTAGCAGATAGAGATCTTATTGCGGCACTTTATCAAATAGTTGTTAACAGAGATTTTGACGAAGAAGGATTAAATTTCTGGATTAGTATATACAACGAAAACTTGAAGAACGCTCAAGGAAATAAAAAATTAGCTCAAGAAACTCTTGTTGACAGGATGGTTCACGAACCAGAGTTTGGAAAACTTTGTGATAAAGCCGGAATATTCTGGAGACAATCTGACCAAGATGCAGCTGGGGTTGTAGCTTAAAATTTTAAAAGTTAAGTGGTGAATTTCGATTTGCCACTTAATTTTTTTGTTAATATCCATTTTCTTTGAATTTTAATTTGTTTTTTGGAAAAACTTTTTATTAGATGATAAATATAAATTTATGAGTTATACTTTTATAGTAAAAAGGGGAATTCATTAGTGTTAAGAAGAGCGGTAATTCAAGATTTGCGTAGAGTAATGTACATTGTAGAAGATATTAAAAAAGAAATGAAAGAACAAGGTAGCGACCAATTTAGCGATGAATATCCAAATGTATCTCACTTTGCTGAGGATATAGACAGTGGACATTTATATATTAGAGGTATTGGAACGGAAATAGCGGGGATTATTTGTATTGATAATCAAGAAATAGGAAAACCTGAAGACGGGATTAAATGGAGTAGAGTAACACCATGCACTTCTTTTTGTAGGTTGTTCGTCAATAAAATTTATAGGAGAAAAGGAGTAGCAGAAGATTTAATTTCACTTGCTGAAGATATTTCAAAAAGACAACGACTTAATTATCTTAAAGCAGCGGCGTATGGATTAAACACTCCTATTATTTCTTTACTCGAAAAACTTGCATTCAAACGAGTTGGAAAAATAAATTTAGAATCAAAAAAATATCCATTCTATTGTTATGAAAAACTTTTGTAAAACCTATTGAATTATTTCAGTAGGTTTCTTAATTATGTGATAAAATATATTTATATCAAAAGGAGGGAATTTTATGAAATTAGGGATAATTTTATTAATAGTTATCCTGCTCTTAATTTTTAGAGATGTTATTTTAAAAATAATTACAGGTAAAAAATCACATTTTAGGACTAAGAAAGTTATAAACAAAGAGTATAAATTAAAAGATTCTTTAGATAAAAATATTCATATAGATGTTTTGGATACAGACGTTAAAATTTTGTATGATGAAGAATTGGATATGATAAATATTAAAACAAGCTATTTGTCAGAAGAATTTCCTTATTTGGTTGAGTATGATGAAGATAATAACATTTCAATAATTAAAAATAATAAAGAAAACTTTACCCAAGTAGGGCATAGCGGAAGAATTCTAATAAAAGTCCCTAGAAAAAATACTATAAGTAATTTAAATTTAAAGGTTGGAAATGGCGATATAGAATTTTACGATGTGGATATTGATAATTTAATTATTAACGCACAAACAGGAGTAGTTAAAATAGAATCTTTAAAAGGTAGAAACATAGAAATATTTAAATCAAATGGTCATGTGTCATTAAATTTTGTAAACACGATTAATTTAAATTTAAATATTAAAGATGGAAATGGAGATTTTGTAGATGTTTATGGTGAAAATATTAACACGAATGTAGTTAATGGAGATTTTATATTTGCAAATTCTCTTGAATTAGAATACGAAATTAAATCTCTTAAAGTTAATACCGTAAACGGAAAACAAAAATTAAATGTTAATGCAAATATAACTAGTTAGGTTAAGTAGCTTTCGAGCTACTTTTTTATTTTGTAAAAATGACATTAACATTTAATGTCATTTTAAAAATTTGTTTTAATTGTGAGAATGTTATTTTAGGATATATAATTTCGATATAAATAAAAAATAATTTCCAAGGGGGTAATTAATGTGAATAACATCAATGATAAAATTCAAAGTTTCGGAAAATTTTTAAGCGGAATGGTTATGCCAAATATTGGGGCATTTATTGCGTGGGGTTTAATAACTGCATTCTTTATACCTACAGGTTGGTTTCCTAATGAACACTTTGGCCAATTAGTAGATCCAATGATAAAATATTTGCTTCCTATTTTAATAGGTTACACTGGCGGAAAGTTAACAGGTGGAACTCGTGGTGGAATCATAGGGGCGATTTCAACCATTGGCGTTATAGTTGGTTCTAACATTACAATGTTTATAGGTGCTATGATAGTTGGGCCTATTAGTGGATATGTAATTAAAAAGTTTGACAAAATAGTTGAAGATAAAATTCCTTCAGGTTTTGAAATGCTTATAAATAATTTTTCAATAGGGATTTTAGGATTAATATTATCAATTATTTCTCTTTTGGTTGTTGGACCTGTTATAACAACTTTAACAGGATTTTTATCCATGGGAGTTTCCTTTATTATATCAAAAGGACTTTTGCCTTTAGTTTCAATATTTATAGAGCCTGCTAAGGTTTTATTTTTAAATAATGCAATTAATCATGGAATTTTAGCACCAATTGGAGTTGAGCAAGTTCAAGAAATGGGAAAATCAGTTTTATATTTGCTAGAATCAAACCCAGGCCCAGGACTTGGGGTAATTTTGGCATACTTTTTTTTCAGTAAAGGAATGGTTAAACAATCTACAACAGGAGCAGCAATTATTCATTTCTTAGGTGGAATACATGAAATATATTTTCCTTATATACTTATGAATCCTATTCTAATTTTTGCTGTTATATTAGGAGGAGCTGTTGGAGTTTTTGTTTTTTCAATTTTTTCAGTTGGACTTGTGTCAACACCATCACCAGGTAGTATATTCGCTATAATGGCTCTTTCAGCTAAAGGAGATTTATTTAAAATACTACTAGGAGTTTTCTTGTCTGCTTTAGTTAGTTTTGTTGTTGCAAGCTTTTTTATAAAGAGAAACAAAAATTTTACTAGTGATGAGGAGTTTGACAAAGCAAAGAAAGATGTTAAAAATATGAAAATCTCAAATCGTAACGACGTTTTTCCAAATAATTTTGAAAAAATTGTTTTTGCTTGCGATGCAGGTATGGGTTCAAGTGCTATGGGAGCATCTAAATTTAAAAACAGACTTAAAGAGCATGGTATAAAAATAAATGTTAGTTATTCTTCTGTTGATAGCGTTCCAAGTGATGCGCAAATCGTCGTTACTCATTACAATTTGAAGGATAGGGTTTTATCAAAAAACTCAAATGCTAAAATCGTTTCTATAAATAATTTTTTAAGCGATCCGAATTTGGAAGATTTATTTTTGCACATTGTAAATTCAAAAAATGAATTGAGTTTAGATGAAGAATGTATTTTGGATTCTAAGGATTTGGAATTTTCAAAAAATATTTTCAACGAAGACAATATAATTTTAGATGCAAAAGTTTCAACGAAAGAAGAAGCTATAAAATTAGCTGGAGAACTTTTGTTTAAAAATGGTTACGTAGATGAAAATTATGTTGAGGGAATGTTACAACGTGAAAAATTATTTTCAACTTATATAGGAATGGGCGTTGCTATACCGCACGGTGAAAAAACTTTTGAATCGAGCATTAAAAAATCTGGAATAGTTTTGTTGCAAGTTAAAGATGGTGTTAGTTTTGGAGATGAAAAGGCGTATTTAATTTTTGGTATTGCGGGAAAGGGAGAAAATCATATAAAAATACTTTCAGATATAGCTCTTATTATAGAAAATAAAAACAACGTTAAAAAACTCGTTAATTCTTCAAATAAAAATGATATAATCGACACAATAATTAAAAAATCTTGATTGAGGAATTATGGGAAAATTAAAAATTACATCTAGGCAAAAGCAAATAATCTCTATAATAATTGAAAACGGCAATAAGCCAATAACAATTAAAGATATATCAATAGAATTAAATGTAAGTTCTCGAACAATTGTTAGAGAACTTCCTTTTATTGAAGAATTTTTGTTTGAAAATGATTTTAAGTTTGTTAAGAAAAGTGGAGTGGGAATTTATATAAACGAGGATTCTGAAAAATTAAATTTCCTTAAAGACATTATAGGAGATAAATATTCTTTGATTAATTTTTCGAAAAACGATAGAATCATTTACATTATAAATTCAATAGCTCAAAAAAATTCTCCTGTTAAAAGCTCTTACTTCATGAAAAAATTTAAAATTTCTTACTCAACTCTTATTAAAGATTTAAATTTTCTGAAAAATTTTCTTAAGTCATTTGATTTAAATTTAAATGTTAAAAAAGGTTATGGTATATACGTTGAAGGAAACGAGGAAAAAATTCGTGAAGTTTTGTCGTACATTATTTATGAAAAGTTTTCAGAAGATGAATTGTATACTCAAATTAAAAACGTATTTTCAAATGACGACAACACGAAATATGGAATTTTAAAATTTATAGATGAACATACAATTAAGTTTTGTAACGAAATAATCGTTTCTTCAATTAATCAATTTAATATTAATCCATCTAAAAAATCTTACATGTGCGTTTTGATTCATTTGTGTTTAAGCGTTAAGCGTTTAAATGAAAATTTATTTTGCGAGTTTGAAAAAAATTTTGTAGATAAGTTTAGAGAGAGCAATGAATTTATTGTAAGCCAATTTATTATGAATGAAGTTTGTATTAAGCTTTCAAAAAATTTGAAAGATGGGGATGTTTGCTATTTAGCTATGCACTTAAAGTCTAACAATTTTTGCAAAACAAATACTTTATTCGATGAGTTTGATTTTAAAAATTTAGATAAAATGAAATTAGCTTGCGACATTGTTAGAAAAGTTGAAGAAATTTTAAATATTCATCTTATGGATTGTAATGGGTTAATTGAAAATTTAACTTCTCATTTAGGGCCAGCTTTAAGCAGATTAATAATGAAAATGAACATAAGAAATACTTTTTTACACATGATGAAAAATGATTATAAAGAATTTTACGACGCAACTAAAGAGGCGTGTTCTTTCATAGAAAACATAGTTTCATATAAAATACCTGAATCGGAAATAGGTTATATTACAATGCACATTGTTGCAGGTTACGAAAGTAAACTTCAATCTACATTTAAATATAGAGCTTTAATTTGTTGTGAAACTAAACGTGTTTGCGTTTTTCTTTGCAATAAAATTATAAATGAGTTTCCAAATATTTTAATAGTTGGTATAGTTAATTCTTCAAATCTCATGGAAGAAATTAAACTTAAAAATGTGGATTTTGTTATAAGCACAGAAAATATTCAAGGTTATGATAATTACATTAAAGTTCACGGTAAGTTTACTCAAAAAGATATTTTAATAATAAGCAGTAAATTAAAAGAGCTTCTTAAAACTAAAAGAATTGAAATTATGAATTGTAAAAATATAAAACCACAAATTATAGACATAGATTTTATAAATTTGCTTGGGGAAAGTGTAAAACTTATTTGCGATAAATTTAAATTAAGGAAATTGGATTTTAAAGGAAATATAAAAAGTTTAATTAAAGAAGTTGTGTTTAACACCGTGGATAAAAACAAAAATGAAATTTATTTGGAAGTTTTGAATCGTGAATTGTTATCAAAAACTTTTGTGAAAGAAATGGAACTTATTATTATGCATGCGATTAGCGATTTTTCAAATGAATTGTTCATAGGAGTTTATTTTTTAAACAATAAAATTAAAATTTACGATGGAGATTTAAAAATAATATTTTACTTTATAATTCCACGCAAGTTTAATTTTGAAATTTTCCGAAATTTAATAGGAGAAATAACTTCTGACTTAGTTAAAGACAATAAATTTATAAAATTAATATTAAAAAATGATTTTAACGAAGTTAAACTTCATGTTGAAAATATTTTAAATAGATATTACGTTTCACAGCTTAAAGAGCATATAAAAAAATTTGAAAATGGAAGGATAAATTAAAATTATGAAAAAAGCTATTCAATTTGGGGCAGGAAATATTGGAAGAGGTTTTATTGGAGCTCTTCTATCTAAATCTTCATACGAAGTTTTGTTTTGCGACGTTAATGACGAGCTTATTGACAAAATAAATCAAAACAAAAAATACAAAGTTTTAATTCATGACATAAACAAACGAGAAGAGCTAATAGAAAATGTTAGAGGAATTAATTCTTTAGACAAAAAACTCATTTCAGAAATGTTAAATTGCAATTTAATAACAACAGCTGTAGGCGTTCCTATACTTTCACGAATTGCAAACACAATAGCTTTAGGAATAAAAAACAGAATTGCAAATAATTTAAACTCTCCACTTAATATAATAGCTTGTGAAAATGCAGTTAACGCAACGGAAATTCTTAAAAACGAAATTTTAAAATATTTAAATGATGAAGAGAAAGAATTTTGTGAAAATAATGTTGGTTTTGTTAACTGTTCCGTAGACAGAATAGTTCCTCCAATAAAAAATAATTCTGTTGATGTAGTTGTTGAAGATTTTTACGAGTGGAACGTTCAGAAAAATCAAATTCATGGTGAGCTAAATATTTTTGGAATTAATTTAGTTGATGATTTAGTTTCTTATGTTGAAAGAAAAATGTTTACTCTTAACACAGGGCATTCAATGACAGCTTACTTAGGTTATTTAAAAGGATATAAAACAATTTTTGAAAGCATCAACGATGAATTTATATTTGAAAATGTAAGAGAGTGCATGATGGAAAGTGGAAGTGGATTAATACGAAAATATTTTTTTGATAGGGAAACCCACTTAAATTATATAAACAAAATTATTGAAAGATTTAAAAATCCGTATTTAGAAGATGAAGTTTTAAGAGTTGGAAGAGATCCCATGAGAAAATTATCTTTAAACGATAGATTTGTAAAACCAATTTTAACTTGTTATGAGTTTGGAGAAAAAATTGATAAACTTTGTTTTGGAGTTTCTTGCGCTTTAAAATTTTTCTCACCTAATGATGAAAGTAGTGTGTTAATGCAAAAAATTATAAATGAAAATGGAATTTTGAGAGCGCTTAAAGAAATTTCTGGAATAACAGAAAATGAAATCTTAAATAAAATTATTGACAATTACAGTTTATCTATTTGAAAAAAGGGAAGTCATTTAATTGATTTCCCTTTTATTTTTGTAGTATTATTTTTAATTGAGAAAATTAAGATTTGGAGAAAATAATTTTTGAGAGGTTTAAATGAAGAAAATTGATTTGTTAAAAGATGATTTAAGAAAAATATTTTTAAGATATTTAATTCCAGGAGTTCTTTCTTCTATTGCAGTTTCTTTATATGTTTTTGTGGATACTATGTTTGTTGGAGTTGGAGTAGGACGAGATGGACTTACGGCGTTAAATATAGCAGTTCCACTTTTTACTGTTTTTGCGTCTATAATTCTTTGTATTGGGATAGGTGGATCAAATATTCTTTCAATAGAAAGAGAAAAAGGCGAAGGACACAATAGCAACAAAATTTTTACAAGTGCAGTTTTATTTGCATTTATTGTTGGAATAATAGTATCTATTTTAGGAGTTATATTTGTAGATAGTATAGGAAAATTTTTAGGAACAACTCCAGAAATACAACCTTTATTTAGAGAATATTTTACCATTTTAGTTGGTTTTACTTGGGCATTTTTGCTTTCAGGAGTTTTAGGATGTTTCATAAGAAATGATAAAAATCCCAAAATTGTTATGATGGCAACAATATTTGCGAATCTTGTGAATGTTGTATTTGATTATGTTTTTATATTTAAATTTAACTGGGGAATGAAAGGTGCAGTAATTGCAACAGTAATGTCTCCAATTGTAAATCTGTGCGTATTGTTAACTCATTTTAAAACAAAAGGAAATACATTAAAATTAGTTGGGCTTGGAATAAATTTTAAAATTATAAAAAAAGTTTTAGTAAATGGATTTGGTACATTTATTTTAGAGTTTTGCAGAGGTATAAGCATATTTTTATTTAACAAAGTTTTAGTTACTATAGGTGGAAATATTTATGTAGCAGCTTATGGAATAATACTTAATGTATCGTACGTTATAGTTTGTATATTTTCTGGTATAGCACAATGTATTCAACCAATTGTAAGCTCTAATTTTGGGGCAAATAAATTTTCAAGATGCAAAAAAACATTTCTTTATGGATTCTCAACGTCTGTAATTTTTTCGTTAATATCTTATGTTTTAATTTTCACATTTTCAAAAAATATATCTTCAATATTCACAAAGTCTTGGGATTTTGAACTTATAAACATAACTTCAATGGGAATGAAGTTGTATTTTATAGGATGTATTTTTATGTCGTTTAATATAGTCACAATTTATTTTTTTCAATCAATAAATCAATCCGTTAAGTCGATGATTATGTCATTATGTTCAACTGTTGTATTTATAATTCTAGGATTTTTAATTTTAGTACCTAAACTTAATGTAACAGGAGTTTGGTTAGTGTTTCCATTTGCCGAGATTTTAGGTTTTTGCGTTTGCATAATTGTGATATATAAAAATATAATAATTAACAAAAAAGAGCTTATCTAAATAGATAAGTTCTTTTATTTATAAAAAATTTAAATTTTAACACTAATTGAAACAAATAATCAAAGTTTTTGATATTAATGAATTAACTATATAAAAATTATATAATAATTTTATAAATTTACTAAGATTTTTTTGTAAAAAAGTATGTTTATATATAAATAATTTATTTTTATGAATATATATTCATTTACAAACATACGTTTTAATATTATATTATATAGTAATAGGTTTCAAGAATTATAAAAGTGAAAGAGGATTAAATTTTTTATGATGATTGCAAATGTTAAAGAAGTAGCAGAAATTCTAAGAGTCTTATCTAATGAAAATAGATTGAATATTGTTTGCTATTTATTAGAAAGACCTATGACAGTAAGTGAGCTTCATAGTAGGCTTAACCATGTTACACAATCAGCATTATCTCAACATTTATCTACTTTAAAAGCTCATAAGATATTGGTTTCCCATAAATCAGGATTAGCAATTACATATTCTATAAATGATAAAAATTTGGGAAAATTAATAGAGGTTTTAAAAGAAAACTACGAGTATTAGAATGAATTAATATTCAGTGTGATTTCTTGATATTTTTGGAGTATTTAATTCAGTTTTATATATAGTGCATATAAGTTTTTATTAAATTTTGTAGGCATGTATTTTTAAATTCAAAATCATTTTAATTGGTTTATCGTGCATGCTTTTTTGTTTTTAATTTATATAAAATTTTAAAATAGAAAAGAGAGGAATTGTTCCTCTCTCTTTTTTTATACGCAAGTGTTATCAGATAATGAAAATGTTGACAAGCCTACACTAGGACAAGGATTGTATTCTGGCTCTGTCCCAGGACAGTTTCCATTGTTTTGTATAACTAATTCTGGTCCTGTGTTTGGTTTTGATGCTAGAAGTTTGTAGGTAGCAGCATCATCTGGACAAATATCAAATTGATAAAATCCTTGGCAGTCTGCAGTTGCGTGAGAAATACCTGAATAGGTATTTCCTACTCCAGTACTTTTAATTAATTTTAATAAAGCATAGGGAATAGGATTACCTGTATTATCTTTAACTTGACCCCAAAGTCTTAGGGATTGGTATTGAGTTACAGGAACATCTGCTCTTACTTCTGAATAGTTTCCTGAAGTGTTTGTGCCTATTTTTATATCAATTGAATTACCTAGTATATTTTGATTAAGGGTATTATTCATATGCTCCTCCTTAGGATTACGTTTTAGTTAATCATATTTTTATAAATTAGTTATGGTTTATATTATTATTTTAAAGTAAAAATGTGATAAAAATCGTAATCTTAATTGTACAATTTTAATTTATAAATGAATTATATGAGGAGTCGGAACTCATTTTTAGATCTCCTCTTGGAGATAAAGAAATTTCTGTTATTTTAGGACCATCAGGCATACACGATCTTTTAAATTGGTTTTGAAAAAATCTTTTCACAAAAGTTTTCAGGGAAGATTTTATTATTTTTTCATCATATAAATTTTTAAATCCATATAAAGCTAAGAATTCTATTTTTTCAAATGATATATTGTATTTCATGAAATAATACAAAAAGAAATCGTGAAGTTCATATGGTCCTATTATGTTTTCAGTTTTTTGTGAGATATTGTTATTTTCATCTGATGGAAGAAGTTCTGGAGATATTGGAGTGTTTATTATATCTATTAATATATTTTTTATTTCATCATTTGAATTTAGATTTTCACAATAGTGAAGTAGTAGATGTTTTATTAAAGTTTTTGGTATTGATGAATTTATGTTGTACATACTCATGTGATCTCCGTTGTAAGTTGAAAAGCCTAGTGCAATTTCTGACAAATCTCCTGTACCTAATAAAAGTGCGTGTTCTTTATTAGCTAAGTCCATTAGAATTTGAGTTCGTTCTCTTGCTTGAGAATTTTCGTAAGTAACGTTAAGTAAATTTTCGGGATGGTCTATGTCTTGAAAATGTTTTAGAACTGCGTTGGTTATGTCAATTGTTTTTAATGTCGTATTTAAATGATTGCATAAATTAATTGCATTTGATTTTGTTTTTTTAGAAGTACCAAGACCAGGTAAAGTTACGGTTATTATATTTTCAGAAGGAATGTTCATCATTTTAAAAGCGTTGTACGTAGAAATTAATGCTAATGTTGAATCTAGTCCTCCACTTATTCCTAAAATTATTTTGTCTAAATTTATATGGTTTAATCTCTTTTTTAAAGAGGATGCCTGCATTAAAAATATTTCTTCTAAAAGAATTTTGTTTTGATTTTCGTCTTTTGAAATAAACGGGTGAATGTTTATTTTCCTATCGAAATTTCCGTAATCTAAATTTTCGAAATTAATTTCGACTATTTCCATTTTCTTTTTGTGATATTTGTAAGAATCTCTAAAAGTTATGTTGTTTGTCCTCTGAGAATTTAAAAAATCTATATCTACAATTCCCGTAATCAAAACGTTGTTGTCTTGAAATCGTTCAGATTCATTTATTAATTCACCATTTTCATAGATGCAAGTATAGGACGAGAAAATTAAATCTGTAGTTGATTCGGAAGAATTTGAATTTGCATAAACATATGCACAATTTAATTTGCTACTTTGCGATTTAATTAATTCTTTTCTTAAAGTGTGCTTAAAGTTAGTTTCGTTAGATGAAGAAAGATTTAAAATAATGTTTGCTCCATTTATTGATAGGTAAGAGCTTTTAGGAATTGGCGCCCACAAATCTTCGCATATTTCAATTCCGATTTTTATATTTTCATAACTGTACAAGATGTTAGTGCCAAAATAAGTTTCTTGATTTAAGAATTTAATTTTTTCACATTCTATAAATCCCTCAGTGAAATATCTTTTTTCGTAAAACTCTTTATAATTTGGAAGAAAAGTTTTTGGAGAAATTCCTAAAACTTTTTCATTTTTTAAAACAAACGCACAATTAAAAAGTGAATTGTTAAATTCAAAAATTGAACCAACAACAATTAAAATATCTTTTCCTTTTGAAAATTCCAAAATATTTTTTATTCCTTCATAGCTTTTGTTCAACAAATCTTTGGTTAAAAATAAATCAAAGCAAGTGTATGAGGTTATAGAAAGTTCAGGGAAAACTATTATTTTTGAATTTTTGTTTAAGGCTTCGTCGATGCAAATTTTAATATTTTCCACGTTGAAATTTATATCTGAAACATTTGTTTTTGGGCTTGCGGTGCTAACTCGTATAAAATTCATTTAATTCTCTCCTTGTAATTCGTGAATATAGTTTTTATACTAATTGTTATAGGGTAAAATTTAAAGGGTTTATGAGGTAGTATTTGTGGATTTTTTAAAGGAATTTGATATTGATAATGTTTGTAGTGATTTTAGAAGAATAATAGTTAAAGAATGTTCCGAAGAATATTTTAAAAAAATATTTCAAACTTTGGAATACGAATATTTAAATTTTAAAATTTTTCCTTCAAAAGAAAATGTGTTTAACGCTTTTAAGCATGTTGATTTTAATAATGTGAAAGTAGTTATTTTAGGACAAGATCCGTATCACGGTGAGAGTCAAGCACATGGACTTTCTTTTTCAGTTAATGAGGAATGTGAAATTCCAAGTTCGCTAAAAAATATTTTTAGAGAAATGAAAAACGATTTGAGGATTTCTATTCCTAAACATGGCAATTTAACTTCTTGGGCAAATCAAGGGGTGTTACTTTTAAATTCTTGTTTAACGGTTAGAAAAGCTTCTCCAAATTCTCACAAAGATATAGGATGGGGAAAATTTACGGATAAAATTATAAAAACTCTATCGCTTTATAGGAAGAACTTAGTTTTTATTTTGTGGGGTAATTTTGCAATTCAGAAAGAAAGGTTAATCGATAATAAAAAACATTTTGTAGTTAAATCTTCACATCCTAGTGGACTTTCTGCACATAAAGGTTTCTTTTCATCTAAACCATTTTCAAAAACTAACAATTATTTAAAAGAACACTCTATTGAAGAAATTAATTGGGAAATTTTATAGAAAATTTGTTTTAAGTATAAAAAATTTATAAGTTGATATAACTTTAAAAAATTTATAAGAGGATTAGGTTTCTAGTGGAAAATTTATATTTAAAAGTTAATTTATGTTATATTGATAAAAATATTGGTATAATTAGGAACATTTTAGGGAATAAAAAACTTATAGCAGTTGTTAAAGGTGATGCTTATGGATTAGGAATGAATAAAATATGTGAGTTTTTAAAAGATAAGGTTTATATGTTTGGAGTTTCCAATTTTAAAGAAGCAATGCAAATTATTAATTTAGGAATAGAAAATGAAATTTTAATTTTAACTCCAATTATAAGTGAGGAATATTTCAATAATGATTTTATAAGTAAGGTTATTATAACTATAGATAATCATGAAATACTTTCACATATACCTAAAGATATTAAAATAAATGCTCATATTTATGTGTGTACTGGAATGAACAGGAGAGGCATAAAATTAAAAGAATTAAATAACTTTGTAAATTACATTGAAGATGATTTTGAAAATATAAATATAACGGGTATATATACGCACTTACATAATACTAAAGATGAAGAGTACACATTAAAACAAATTGATTTGTTCCATGAAGCAGTTAAAGAATATGAAAATAAATATTTCATTCACGTTTTAAATTCTTCTGGTTTTTTAAATAAAATAATAAGGGAAAAAGCTGATTTTGCTCATGGAGTTAGGATGGGAAATATAATTTACGGATACGATGGATTTAACATTGGTATTAAACAATGTTTTGAATACAACGCGAAAGTTTTAAGTGTTTACGAAGTTGAAAAAGGTGAGCATATAGGTTATGGCAACAAAGTAAAGTTAAATAAGCAACAAAAAGTTGGGATACTTGAAATAGGAAATATTCATCATTTTGGTTTTTATAGGGAGTATAGAAATAATTTTTTATATGATTTGATTAAATTTTTTTACAGGTATTTTATTAGAGCTTTTGAAATTTACAATGGAGATAAAGGAGTAAAAATTCTAGGTAAGAGTAATATGAATTTAACTCTTGTAGACGGAGGAGAACTACGAGTAGGTGATTACGTTAGAGTAAATATATCTCCTATACTTGGAGATAGCTCTATATATAAAAAATATATATTTGAGGAGTGATTTTTTTGTCTACATATTTGTTTAATAATAAGAGAGATCAAGAAACTAACAAGTTAATGGGATTAGTAATATTTTTAATTTTGTCATTAGTCTTTACAATTGTTATGTCTGTATCTATTTTTCTAATATATTTTGATGATTATATGAACATACAACAGCAATATACTTTGCTTGAAGAAAAACTCCAAAAAATACGTGTTGAAAATTTTGAAAAAACTAGTGATTACACTCGATTAAATGTTGAGCTTAATCAAATTAAAAATGAAATTAATAAACTTAATTTAGAAAAGGAAGTAACTGATAAGAATTTAAAAATGGTTTCAAATTTTATAGACACTGTTAATAAAGGAAATGAAAAAGATATTTTAAGATTTATAGATCACAGTGTTAGAAAAGAATTTCTATCGGAAAACAGTAGAAAATTTCCATCTGAAATGGTTTCTGGAGATTTTGTTTTAAATGATGATTTGAAAAGTGGGGAAGTTACTTATTTTCATATGGGAAAAGATGAACGAGTGGATAAATATGTTTTTGATATAGTTTTGAGAAAAGATGATTGGTACATTTCTGATGTTAGAGTTTTTGAACACAAAGATGGACCAGAAAATTTAGTCAACTAATTATTTTTAAATTACCATTAAATATTTTAATGGTAATTTTTTTTGGTATAATTTTAAATGGATTTAGGGAGGTTAACATGACTAAAATTTTTAAATATGAAGCTCTTGGAAATGATTATTTAGTAATTGATCCTAAATTTTGCGATTTTGAATTGAACAAAGACAATATAATTAAAATTTGTGATAGAAATTTCGGATGTGGCTCTGATGGAATTTTGTATGGGCCTTTTTTAAATTTAAGTGGTGAGATTAGTTTTAAAATTTTTAATCCAGATGGAAGTGAAGCTGAAAAAAGTGGAAATGGAATAAGAATATTTTCAAAATATTTGAAAGACTATGGATATGTTAAGGAAAATACAAAATCTTTAATCACAAAAGGGGGAAAAATTTTTATAACTTATTTAAATGATGAGGGGTCAATTATAAAAGTTTCAATGGGGAAAGTTTCTTTTAATTCAAAATTAATTGGAGTTAAGGGGCATGAAAGGGAGGTTATAAATGAAAAGATAAAAGTTTTAGATAGAGAATTTATTATAACTTCTGTTACAATTGGAAATCCTCACACTGTTTGCATTTTTGAAAATTTAAATTCTTGCGACATAAAAAAGTATGGAAGTTACATTGAAAATCACGAAATGTTTTTAAATAGAACAAATGTTCAATTTGTACAAGTTATAAATAAAAATGAAATTAAAATTAAAATACACGAACGGGGTGCAGGTTATACTCTAGCATCAGGTTCTAGTAGTTGTGCTGCTACAAGTGTTTGTTACAAATTAGGACTAGTTGATGAAAATGTTTTGGTTAAATGCGATGGTGGAAACATAAATGTAAGTATTCAAAATGATGGAGAAATTTTTATGACTGGGGAAGTTAAAAATGTTTACGAAGGAGTTTTAAAAATAAAAATATAAAATGGAGTTTGATTTTAAAAATAAAGTTGTTTTAGTTAGCGGTGGCTCAAGAGGAATTGGTTTTGAAATTTCAAAAATGTATTTGGAGTGTGGAGCGAAAGTTTTGTTAACGTATAACAAAAATTTTGAAAAGTCTATGGAGCTTTTGGAATATTCAAAATACAAAAATTATGATTTGGAAATTTTTAAATTGGATTTAAATTCTTTGGAAAGTATTTATAATTTTGTTGGTGCATTGAACTTTAAAGGAATAAAAAATATAAATATACTTGTGAACAATGCAGGAATTTCTGATATAAATCCCATTTATTTTCAGAGTGACGAAAAAATTTTGTCAATAATAAATGTTAATTTAACCAACACAATAATACTTACAAAATATATTTTGAAGGATTTTATGGAGGAAAATTCTAAAATTATAAATATTTCTTCAATTTGGGGTGAAGTCGGTGCTTCTTGTGAAGTTGTTTATTCTTCAAGTAAAGGAGGTATAAATTCTTTCACGAAAGCTCTTTCTAAGGAGCTTGCTTTTTCTAAAATAAATGTTTTAGGGATTTCACCTGGAATAATAGATACTGAAATGAATGAAGGATTAAATTCTGAAGAAAAATTAGAAATTATAAATTCTATACCTATGAAAAGAATTGGAAAGGTTGAGGACGTTGTAAATGCTGTTAAATTTTTTTCAAAATCTAGCATAAACATAACGGGAGAAATTATAAGCGTAGATGGCGGATGGAATTTAATTTAAAGGCTCGTGTGATTCATGAGCCTTTTCTTTAGTTTTTTATGTTGCATACGATAAAAAAGTTAACAAATATAAAATAAAATGTTAAAATTATCTAAAAATATTCGTGGAGTTTGTGAGGGAAATATATGAGCGCGTTTAATTTAAAAATAATTTCGTTTTTTTTGATGGTCATGGATCACATATATTTTTACATAGATGGTACGCCAATATGGTTCACATATATAGGAAGAATTGTTGCACCAATATATTTTTTCCTAATAGTCGAAAGCTTTTTTCATACGAGTAATCGTAAAAAATTTACATTGAGATTGTTTGGATTTGCGTTTATAACATTTTTAATTTTAAATGTTATGTTTAAACAACCAATGAACATTTTTCTCTCTATGTCCATGGGCGTTTTGATGATGAACATTTTAGAATTTATTAAGGATAACAAAAAAAGTTTGTGGAAGTTTTGTCTTGGGATAATTTCGTTGATTATTGTTATAAAACTTTCTCTGCATACTGAAGCTTCTTATATTGGTGTTGGAATGATTTTAATATTTTATTTCTGCAGAGGAAAGAAACTTTTAATGAGTATTTTGTATGTTGCGTTTTGCATTTTTGAAATAACATTGGTTATTGGAACAAAATATTTTTTGGAAGAGCTTTTGTTTATAAATTATCAATGGATGATGTGTTTTGCAATTATACCAATACTTTTTTACAATGGGAAGCCAGGACATAAGAGCAAATTTTTTAAATATTTTTTCTACGTTGCGTATCCACTTCACATAATAATTCTTTTAATAATAGGAAACACACTTAATACTCCTTTTTAATATGAATGTTTTAAAATTTTTAAATTTAAATAAAGCATTTTATGTGATACAATGTTCCATATAATTTAATGAAGTTGTGTACGAAAGGATTTTGTTACTTATGAAGCAGAGATACGTAATTAATATGCAAAATGTAGACAATTTAGATGATATTAAAATTGAGATTTCTCCTCTTACTATTTTCACAGGAGATAACAACAGTGGTAAAACTGTTGTTATGAATATAATTTATGGAATATTTAGGCTCTCAATGAAAATAATACAAAAGGGCGATAAGTTTTCTAAGGAGTATAAAGCTTGCAAAGATTTTATAAAGGAATTGAAAAATTCTGGTGAGCTTTGTATTGATAGAAATATTGGAAATATGTTTTGTGATTTTTTTAATGTTTCACTTCTTCAAAACAAAGAGTATTTTTTTAATGAAATTTTTAATGTAAGTATTTATAATAATTACAAAAGATTTGAGGATGCAAATATTTTTTTATCTGACTATAGAATTTTTCCAAATGTTTATTTAGCTATTGATGATTTTTGTGATGAAATAGTGATTGAAGGGGATTACGTTAAAATTCCAAGAGCGTATTTTGATAATGAAGATTGTCTTATTGAGTTAATATGTAAAAAAATAATTGATGATGGTTTTAGCGATGTTAGTTTTTACAAACCAATTTTTATGCCATCGGGAAGAAGTAATTTTCTGTGTTACTCTGAACTTTTCAAAAATTTGAAGTATCAAAATTTGAGCATATCAGATTTTATTAAAAATATTGAGGGATTAAAATTTTCAGACAATAGCATTTATTCAAATATATATAATTTTATAGAAAATAAAATTGTAAATGGAACTTTTACTAAAGATTCTTTCAGAAGTTATTTAAATAATATAGAAATACCAATTAGCATGGCGTCAGACCTCATTCGAGAAATTGCTTCTCTTGTATTGTTCTTAAAATCTAGTGAAAGATTTACTTCGTTTTTTATTGAAGAAATTGAAGTACATATGAATTTAAATTTGCAAAGGTGTATATCAAGTGCTTTAGTTAGAATTGTAAATTCAGGAATTGCTGTCTTTATGTCAACGAATAGTAGTGTTATACTAGATCAAATAAAAAACTTTGTTTTGTTAAATAATTTAAACAGAAGTAAGATTGAAGGATTTGGATATGTTATAAATGACGTTTTGAATTTTAATGACATAAATATTTACGAGTTTAGATGTAAAGAATGCAAAACTCATGTTAATAAACTTAACATTACTTACAATGGTTTTAAAGTTAGTTCAAACGAGAGGATTTTAGAAGATATACTTAAAGAAAATCATCAATTAAGATTTGAAATGTTTGAGAATAATTAAATTAAAGCTTGCCTTTTTTGGCGAGCTTTAATTTTTTTGCGAAGTACATGAATTATTTAATAATAGAAAAAAAAATTAAAATATGATAAAATTTATTAACGATTGTATGTATTTTGATACAAATGAATTTAAATTTATGAGGGAAACTTGTTATGGAAAAGTACGAATTGAAGTTATTTAAAAATAATGGAGATAATAAGAACTTTAAATTTAGTGACAAGAAAAATGAAAACATAATATCAATAGAGGCTTTCGTTGAGTTAAACGAAGATTTAATACGTATTTCTTACGAAGAAGCTGAAGTAAAAAAATGTGGGTTTGATTTTATAAAAAAGATTGGAGTTTATAAAGATTCTCGTCTTTTTTGTTGTGAAAATAATGTTTCTGGTTTTTATGTTGAGTTTCCACGTTTTTCATCAGAAGGTACATACGAAATAAGGACGGTTTTTGAAAATTCAAATAACAATTGCGATTCATGTGTTGTTAATACTTTTGAGCTTTTTAATTACAAAAAAGAGAAGGTTTGCGATAAATTTAATTTGGAATTGAACAAGGATAATAGAAATTTAAAGATAACTTTTAATAAGAAATTTGGAAATGTAGATTTGTCAGAAATAAATTTATCAAATATAGTTTTGGTTGATTCAAAAAATAATTGTATTAAAAATATACCGTGTAAGTTGTATGTGAAGTTTAATACGATTGATTTTTTTATTTTGGATGTTTTTGATGACAATTCAATTAAGCTAATGCCTAATGAGGTTTATTCTCTTTGTATATTTTTTAGAGATGTGAAAATTTTTTCCTCGTTTTCTTTTGAGTATGACAACATTAATATGAAGGCTTATAGGGTTGTTGAAAAAATTGATAGTGAGATTTTGTTTGAAGCTTCAAAAGATGTTTTGTGTTTGAGGATTTTTGTAAAAATTAATTCTTTAATTGATATTTACGATTATGACTATTTCATTTCAAATATCAGAAATAAATTTCTTTACTTTAAGTCTTCAGATGATGTGAAAGAAGATACAATTGTGTTTGAATGTTTCATGAAAAGGGAAAAGAATTATTTTGAACTTAGCATTTGCAAAGGAAATTCTATCAATATAATTAAATTTGATTATGATTTAACTGGAAAAGATGTTTTAATAAATGAGAGAACTTATTTTAATATTCCAGAAATACAAAAAAGTTTGAGAAAATACGATTTTAAAATTTTCCCAAAATACAACGAGCTTTTGTTAAAATCTCCTCATTTTGGAATCACAGATAGATTTGGACAACTTGTAAATACTTTTACAAATAAAAATTTTGTGGAAGTTGGAGAAGTTGTTTCAAACGAACAGGAAAAATTTATTTTATTTAAGGGCATTACAATTTTAAATAAGTTTAGCGAAATTTATACAATTGAATTGGATTACGATATTAAAGATAATTTTGTGCTTTCTCCTTCTGTTGGAATTAAGTTTAACAAAATTAATTATGATGTTAGTTTAAATGGTGAAAATATTTATTTGAATTTAGATAAATACAAAAGTTTAAAAGTTAAATATAGTTGGGATGATAATAAAGAATTTCAAAGTGGAATTTCAAATGAAGATTTTCATTTTAGGATATGTGATTTTGAAAATTCCAAAGTTGGATATTTAAAGTTTTACGATGAAAATAATAAATCCTATTTAGAAAGTATTTTGATTAATTACATTGAAGTAGGTTCGTTTTTGAAAAATTTTAGGTGCGAAAAAATTTCTATGAATTTTGAAAATTATTTAACCATAGTTGATAAAAATTTGTTTGACGATTTTTCAAAATGCTTTAATGTTTTATTCTTAGATGAATTTGGAAATGTGATTTATGAAAAATTTATAAATGAATTTGACCATAAGTTTAAAATTTATTTCGATAAAAATTTTATTGAAAAATCGGGGCTTTATTATGTGAAGTTTGTTAAAGAGAAAAATTATAAAATTAGTACGTTTTTCGTAAATAAGTTGTCCAAAATTAGAAATTTATTTTTGAAGGATTTCAATAATAAGGGAATGGTTTTTGAATTTTCAAATTTCCACGAATTTTACAATGAAAATTTTAATATGAGTTTGTATTCTTTAATCGAAGATAATAAGTATTTGATTTTTGAAAATAATTTTAAAGCTTCGGATGAAATTTTTGAATTTAAATTTCCTTCAGATATTTTGGAAAATAAAATGGAATATGTAGTTTGTTTTGGATTTTCTCCAAATTTGAAAAGGGAAATAAAGTTTACTTATATAAATAATGAGAGAAATATTTATGATGTGGACTTTTCTCACGCTGATAAAATTAAGTTCAAAACTCCAAAAGAGAAAATTCATTTAGATGATTTGTCTTTAATTATTAAAAATGGATATAGAATTTTTTTAAATGAAAATGTGGAAAGTAATGATGAAAAATGTATTTTCTTAAGAAGTTACATGGAGCATCACAAAATTAATTTGAAACATTTTATAGAAATATTTTCATTTGAATATTTAGGGAGAAATAATTTTCAAAGTGAATGTTATGAAAAGTGCATAAACAATGTTTTGGAATTTTTGAAAGTCAAAGAAAGTGAAAGAATTAAGATTTTAAAATCTGGAATTAAGTTTTCGTATGAAGATTTTGTTTCAGAAATTTTTGAAACTTTGAAAGATAATCAAGAAATTTATATTATGGAAGAAATTTTTAAAAATTTATATTAATGAAATAAAATGGAATTACCAATTTGTAATTCCATTTTTTTATGTTCTAAAAAATCTTTTCAAAAATTTTAAATTATAATTTTTGTGATTTGGAAATCGTACATTTAAATTTATTTTTGTTGATTTAAATAAAACGCTTTTCTCGTGGGTGAATGTCGAAAAAGAATATTTTCCATGATAATTTCCTATTCCGCTGTTTTTAAATCCACCAAAGGGAAGCTTTCTTTCCATAATGTGAAGCAAAGTATCGTTTATACATCCACCACCAAAAGGTATATCAAGACATTTGTTTATTAAATATTTGTTGTTTGAAAATAAATAAAACGCAAGAGGCGAGGGAGATTTTTTAATAGAATAAATAACTTCATCTAAAACTTCATATTCTTTGATTTCTAAAATTGGCCCGAAGATTTCTTCCTTAAATAAAAGGGAATTTTCAATTTTTGAATTCATCAAAGTAGGAGAAATTTTTAAATTATCTTGGGAGATTTCGCCACCAAAAATTAAATTTTCCTTTTGTGAATTTATTAAATTTCTAAGTCTATCAAAATTTTTGAGATTTATTATTTTTGAGTAATGTTTAAAATTAATTGGGTCAACTGAATACATAGATAAAATTGTACTTTTTAATTGAGAAACAAATTCATCTTTAATGGCTTTATGAACTAAAACATAATCAGGAGCTAAACAAGTTTGCCCAGCATTAAAAAATTTACCGTGGGCAATTCTTTTACACGCTAAAGAAATATCACAATCTTTGTGAACTATACAGGGATTTTTTCCACCTAACTCTAAAGTTATGGGAATTAATTTTTCACTTGCTTTTGATGCAATAAATTTTCCTGTTTCACTGCTTGAAGTTGAAAATATATAATCGAAATCGAAATTCAAAATCGAATTTAAATCTATGTTGTCATCTTTAACGCAACTTGCGTAACAATGTTCAAATGTTTCCGAAATAATTTTTTTAATAACTTCATTTGAGTTTTTAGAAAACGGATGAAGTTTTAAAATGCAAGTGTTGCCACCAGCTATTGCCCCTACTAATGGAACAATGGATAAAAGCAACGGATAATTCCAAGTGCAAATTATTAATGAAACTCCGTAAGGTTTTTTGTAAATATATCCTTTGCTTTTAAAATTAACGAGAGAAGTTTTAATTTTTTTTGGTTTGGAAAGCGATGAAAGATTTTTTAAGAAGAATTTAATTTCTTTAATGCAATAATAGAATTCGGAAATAAATGAATCCTCTTTTGACTTTCCCAAATCTTTGTAAAGAGCATCGTAAATTTCATTTTCGTGTTTGAGCAAAGATTTTTTTAATTTTGACAAATGAAGCAAACGAAAACTAATGGGAATTGTTGTATCTGCGTAAAAAAATTCTTTTTGAGAATTGAAAATATTTTCTAAATTTATTTTAAACACCTCTTTTAGATTTAAAAAGTTAAATTAATTTTACTTTATATAAAAAATTATTAAAAGGTATCAAAGAATAATTTTTCCAATGTAAGAAAAAACTAAGATTAATAATTTTAAAAATGATTGGAGTTAAGATGTTTAAATTTTTCAATAAAATTTTAATTTTTTCATTTGTGTTTTTAATTTTTTGTGCAAATCTTGGTTTTGCACAGAACAATTTAGAAGAGGAATTTTTATATAAATTTAGTGGAATAGGTGAAAATGGAGATGTAATTTATGATAAAAATTCTCCCATTTTAATTGATGGGAAAAAAATAAAATTAAAAAAACAATTTCATTCCAATAAAGAAATGTTTAGAGGAACTTGGATTGCAACTATTTCAAATATTAATTTTCCAAAAGTAAAGGGATGTTCGTTTGAAGAATTAAAGGAAGAATTTAATTCTATTTTAGATAGAGTTCAAGAAATTAATTTAAATGCAATATTTTTTCAAGTTAGTCCAGAGTTAGATGCTTTTTACGAATCAAACTTTAGACCATGGTCGAAATATTTAACAGGAACTCAAGGAATTGAACCTTCTTATCACAAAGAGGGAAAAGATTTTTTAAAATACGCAATAGGAGAAACGAGAAGAAGAGGAATAGAGTTTCATGCGTGGTTCAATCCATATAGAGTTACGAAAGATCCCCATTTAAACAAAACAAAAAACCAAATAATAGATATGTTATCTCCAAATAATTTTGCTAGAAAGAATAAAGAGTTAGTTTATTTGTTTGATGGAAAATTATTTTTAGATCCAGGAAGAAGTGAAGTTATAAATTTTATAAAAGATACAATTCATGAATTCATAACAAGTTATGATGTTGATGGAATACATTTTGATGATTATTTTTATCCTTATGGTTCTCAAATAATTGATGGAAAGAGTTATAAATTTGGAGATAGAAATGAAGATTTGGAGACATTTAATTTAAACTCAAGAGGAATAAAAGATATTAAAAATTGGAGAAGAGATAATGTAAATATTTTAATAAAGGAAATTAAAAATATAATTTCTCATTATAATTTTATGAATTGTAAAAGTGTTCAGTGGGGAATTTCTCCTTTTGGAATATATGCACACAAGGGTGAAGAAATTAAAAATGGAGTTAAAACGGGAAATTTGTTAAACGGTTCGAATACTCCATATGGTTCTTTATCTAGTTACAGAGATATTTATGCAGATACTTTAAATTGGATTGATAATGAGTTGATAGATTATGTAATTCCACAAGTATATTGGACTTTTGGAAGAAAAGAAGCTCCTTATGAGGAAATCGTAAATTTTTGGAGCAATGCTTTAAAAGGCAAGAGATGTCTTCTTTATATTGGGCATGGAAATTATTGCATGAGAGATTCTAAAGGAGATAAAAATTGGAATAATTCTTACGAAATTACAAATCAAATTAAATTTAATTCTAATTATAATAATATTTTTGGTAGTGCGTTTTTTAGCGTTAATGATTTAAATAAGTTTATAGATGAGAAAAGTAGTAGAGCAAGTATTTACAAAAAATATATTTCTTCACTTGAAGATGATATTTTAAAACATAAATCTATAGTTCCTAAAAAACCTTGGTTAGATTTTAAAGATACGGAAGAGATTTTAGATTTAAGAGTTTTAAATAGTGATAATAAATGGTATTTGTTTTTTAAAGATAAAATAGAAAATGATAGTAAATTTTATGTTGTTTATGGTTTTGAAGATGTTAATAACGTAGATACAAATGATTGTAAAAATATTTTGGGTATTTACGGAAGAGATTGTTCTCGAGAATTTCAGAGTGTAGTTTTAAATGAAATAGATAGCAATATAAGATGCTTTGTTATAACAGTTCAAGATAGATGTGGAATAGAAACTAACGGAGTTAAACATGTTTTTAAAATTTAAATGGTGTGTTAAAATTATGATGAGTTTCAAAATTTTAATATGGAGGGCAATGTTATGAATGTTATAGTATTGAAAGATGAAAGTCAAGTTTGTGAAAAAGCATCGAAGATAATAGGAAATGTTGTTAAGGAAAATCCAAATGCTTTTTTAGGTTTGGCTACAGGTAGTTCTGCTGAAAAAGTTTATGAATATTTAGTTGAAGATTACAAAAAAGGAAATTTAGATTTTTCGAAATGCACAAGCGTTAATTTAGATGAATACGTTGGTCTTTCTCCAGATCATCCACAAAGTTATAGAAAATATATGGACGATAAATTTTTCAACAAAGTTAATATAAATAAGGATAATACTTATGTTCCTGTTACAATTAATAATATTGAAGAAGAATTAAAAAGAATTAAGAATTTAATAAATGAAAAAGGCGGAACGGATGTTCAACTTTTGGGTGTTGGAGGAAATAGTCACATAGCATTTAATGAACCAGGAGAATTTTTAAATGCAAGCGTTAGCGTAGTTGATCTTGATGAAAAGACCATAAAAGCTAATTCAAGATTTTTTGATAGCGTTGATGATGTTCCTAAAAAAGCTGTGAGTTTAGGAATAGGAGATATTTTAAAATCTAAAAAAATAGTTTTGGTTGCCTTTGGAGTTGGAAAGAAGGAAGCTATAAAAAATCTTTTAACAAATGATTTTATAACTACTAAGGTTCCATGTACGCTTTTAAAAGCTCATAGAGATGTAACTGTAATAATAGATGAAGAGCTTGCACAAGAATCAGGATATAAATTCTAAACTTAGAGATTTAACTTTAAGTTTTTTGATTTTATAAAAAATATGGTTTAAACATTTAAAAAAAGTAAATAATTAACATATACAATATTTATTGGGGGTTAAGAATTAAATGTTTTTATCATTATTTACAGAAAGAGAACGAGAATTGTTTTACACTTTAAGTTCCTATTTAGTTGAGAGCGATGGAATAATAACAAGTGAAGAAAAAACTCTTCTTGAAAGTTTTAAACTTGAAAGTAACGGACAATTATTAGTAGTGGTAGATGAAACTCCTAATGAGATTATAAATGAATTAAGTTTAAGCAACGATAAAATTAAAAATTGTATTTTACTTGAACTCATATCTGTTGCACTTGTTGATAATCATTACACTGAAAATGAAAAATCTATAATTTCAAAAGTTGTTGAGAATTTCAATATATCGGATGAAAAATTTCAAAATATTTTTAATTGGGTAGTTAATCTTAAAGAGATGTATTCTAAAATAATTGAATTAGTTGAAATATAAAAAGGCAGTTTTATTTTATAAAGCTGCTTTTTATTTATGAATAAAAGTTTGTAATGATTGGTTATTTTCATAAAATTTACAGTCATTACTCATAAATTACTAAAATTTGAGCAAAATAGAATTAACATGAAGTGAATAAGTAAAATTTTTTAAATACAACTGGAGATTTTGGAGGTTTAAACTTATGTTATTTAAAATTCATAAACTTAAATTGAGTTTGCTCGTTATAGTTAGTTTGTTTGTAAGTTTATTTTTGAATTTAGAAGTAAAATCAATTCAAGCTAGTAAAGAAATAAATATTAATAGTATTGATAGGTTAATATTTAAAGAATTTGATGAAAATAGGCTGGTTGTTAATGATGTGTGTAATGATATTTTAATCGATAGAATTACAAATGATAAAAATATAATTCGTGGTAGAGCATTAAAAAATTCTATACTTAAATTTTCTGTTAATGATATAGAATACATTTCAAATGCAGATGAAGATGGAAATTTTGTTATATTATTAGAAGAAGGTATGCTTGTTGATGTTGACCAAATTAATGTTAAAACTTATGATTATTTAAACAATGAATTATCTAATTTTTCTTTTGTTGTTCATGATATATTACCGCCTATTGATCCTAAAATAGATTCTGTTGTTAATAATTCAGATAATATTATAAAAGGATTTGGAGAGCCGAACTCTTTGATAAAAATTTTTATTGGCGATAAAGAATTTAATTCTTATACTTCCCTTAGTGGAGATTTTGAAATAGAAGTTGGGGATTCGTTGAGAGATGTTCAAAGTTTTAAAATGATTTCTCATGATAGTTACAATAATCAATCTAATTTAGTTGAAAAACAAGTTAATGATGTGATTGCTCCAACAAAACCAAATATAAATTTAGTTGATTGTTTAAATAATTTAGTTCAGGGAAATGGAGAAGCTAATTGCGAAGTTATTGCTAATTTTGATGATAAAAAATACAGAACGTACATAGATGAATTTGGTAGCTTTTTTATATACGATGATGAAGGAGATTTAGATAGCACAGATTTAATAACTATGAAAGTAATAGACAAAAGTGGAAATATTTCTGAAGAAATTCTCTACAAAGTTAAAAAGGAAAATGTGGGGAAGTTAGTTTTGAAAAGTTTAGATGTAAACAATAAAATCATAAGAGATGCCATGATAAAAGTAAATAACTTAGAGAATAATGAGCTTGTTAATGAAGATAAAGTGTTTAATCTAAATAGAGAAGGTAATTTGTTTTTAGATGATATTCCTTTTGGGGATTACGAGTTGGTTATACGTTACAGGACCAATGAAAATAAACTTGAAGAAAATGTGTTGAACATAAGTATAAACAAAGAGAATTCGGAAGTAGAAGTTTTAATTGATTAAATTTTGTATGAAAACTGCCTAGGATTTTTTAAATTTAGGCAGTTTTAATTTAAAGGAAGTGAAAGAATGAAATGTTATAAATTATTTTCATTTTTTGTAGTGTTCATAGCTGTGATTTTTCTTTCATGCTTTAAAGTTTGTTACGCTGAGGAAAATAATTTTTCAGGAAATTTTTATAAAATACATGAAGATTATATTTATAGAATGAACGATTTAGGAGTTCAATTAATCAAAATAAATAATTCAAATAAAATGGAAGTCGAAAGTTTTATTGATGAAGGTAAACTTTTAAATGGAAACATTCATATTCTAGATGATAAACTTTTTTTTAGTGGAGTTAGGAACATAGGTGAGAAAAATTTTTTAAATGTTTTTGTTTATGATATTTACGACAAAAATTTTCCAATTAAAACAAATGAATTTTCATTGTGTGGAAGCAAATATTCTTTTAGAGAAAAAGATGGCATTGTTTATTTGTGTTTGCAAGGTGAAGAAAATAAAATTACGATTGTTTCTTTAGATTTGAATAAAGAGAAGGTTTTTCCTAAAGTTTATGAATTTAGTGGAAGTGGATTTAATTTTACATATTTATCTGAAGATGATTTGTATGTTGTTTGCAGTAAGGATTTTGTAGATAAAAAAGTTACAACAATATATAAGTTCGATGTTGATTTAGATATTTTAACTTATGTTGATGAATTTTCTTTTGATGGATTTATTTTAAACGAGCGTTTCATAAATGAATATGAAGATGAGCTAAGAATTTTATCTTTCGGTGGGAATGATGAAAATAAATTTTACGTTTTAAACGAAGATTTTAAAATTTTAAATTCTGTAAAAGTTTTTTGTGATGATGAAAATATAAATAATATTTATTTCGATGGGTATAATTGTTATTTATGCGGATTTGTTAAGAGAGGATATTTTTCGCTTTATGATTTGAGCAACAATTCTTTTAATGAAGTTTCAAAAATGAAATTATCTTCTTCAATAAATTACATTTATAAATTAAATGATAATAGAATTCTTGCTATAGGTAGCGAGCATAGGGCAGATACATATAAAAATATACAAAGTAATAAGATTTACGATATTATTAAAAATATTGGAATAAATATAATGCTCATAGATGTTTCTGATAAAAATATAAAATTGCACGATGAATATTTAATAAAAGGGAAGCAAGTTTATTCACCATGCTTTATGGATGAAGGAAAACTTTTGTATTTGAAAGATAAAAACATATTAGCCTTTCCACTTGATATAAGTAATTATACAAATGAAGTTGATATAAACAGTGCTATGGAAGTTAGTTCTAATTTTTTCAAAAATTCAGTTTTAAATTACGATAAAATATTTAATGGAGTTTATGTTTTTGATTTGAATTTCAACAAAAAAATAGATTTAAAATTTATTATAGACAACGACCAAGATTTGAAAAATTTAAACTACAAAGAGGTAGACGCAATACAATTTTACAAAAATAATATTTTCATATTCACTGACGACATGATTAAAATATTTAATTTTAAGGGAAAACTAGTTAGCGAATTAAATTTATGAAAATAGTTAAGGAAACTTTCCTTAACTATTTTTTGCGTTTTCTATTATTTCTTTTACGTAATTAGGCAATGCAAAACTTCCGTTGTGCAAATTTGTGTTATAGTATTTAGTGGAAATATTTAAATTATTCCACTCGCTTATGTTTTGAGTTAATGGATTTATGGATTTAGATGCAAATCCAAATAGCCAATGTCCAGAAGGATATGTTGGAATAAACATTTGATAGTATTCAAGTATAGGAAAAATTTTATTAATTTTTGAACATGAACGAGTTAGTTCTCTTATGTTAAATGGATAATATGGACTTTCACTTTGATTTACAAGAATACCATCTTTTCTTAAAATTCTATAGCAATTTTCATAAAACTCAAGACTAAAAAGTCCTTCACCAGGTCCAATTGGATCTGTTGAATCTACAATTATTAAATCATAACATTCGTCTTTAGAATTTTTCACAAATTCTATTCCATCTTCAAAAAGAAGTTGGACACGTGAATCATTTTTCAAAGAACATGAAACTTGAGGGAAAAATTCAAGGGAAGCCTTTACAACTTCTTCATCTATTTCAACCATAGTAATTGAATTTAAAGAATCGTATCTACAAAGTTCGCGTACTGTTCCACCATCTCCAGCACCTATAACTAAAACATCTTTTATATTTTTATTGCACGCCATTGGAACATGGGCAATCATTTCATGATAAATAAATTCATCTTTTTCCGTTATCATCATAATGCCATCAATAACCAAATAATTTCCCAAAATATTATTGTTGTATACATCTATAGTTTGAAAATCACTTTTTTTATGAAATAAATGTTTAGTAGCTTTGTAAGAAATTTTAACGTCATCATCATATTTTTCCGTAAACCAATTCATAAACATCCTCCAAATATTTTAAGCGTTAGGCTTATGTGAAATATTATTTATATTAAAGTTTCCGTGTTTTGCAATTTTTTGGGTAAGTCCTCTTGGAATTTCGGTGGACTCACTTAAATCTGCACAAAGTTTTTCCTCCAAATAATCAAATCCAACCCACGGGTCTATAGTACCACAAGTAAATAAATCCACAGCAGCATACCCATATTCAGGCCACGTATGAATAGTTAAATGAGATTCTGAAATTATTACAGCGCCACTGACACCATAAGGGTTAAAATGATGAAAGCAACTTTCAACGATTGTCGCTCCCATTTTAATAGCAGCTTCTTTCATGTGAATCTTTATAAAATTTGGATCTTTTAAAAGTTCATTGTTACAGTTGTAGTATTCAACTAAAATATGACGACCTAATGCATTAATAGTATGCACTTCACACCCTCCCTTAAAATAAAAAGTTTACTTAATAAATATATAAAGTTTAGTATAATTAAACTCTATAGTACAAAAATTTAAGTCACTACAATATTTAACCACGTTTAATTAAATACAATAATGACTTATAAAATTGATTTAGAAGTATAGTATATTAAACTTTAACTTGCAATATATCTAACTTAAAATATATAATAAATTTATTTGATAGTCAATAATAAAATAAAAAATAACACATTTAAATATATAAATTCAAAATTTTTATATTCCATGGTTAAGGAGAAAAGATATGAGCAATATTGAAGGTGTTTCTTCTCATTGTGAAACTCATTTTCCAGATGAGGAAAGAAAGTCTTTAAAAGAGATTGAACAGAGCATAATAAAAAAGTACAGAAAAAGAATTTGGACTAAGTTCACTAAAGCTATAAACGATTATAATTTAATAAATGATGGAGATAAAATTGCAATTGCAATTTCCGGAGGAAAAGATTCTCTTTTACTTGCAAAACTTTTTCAAGAATTGAAAAGGCATGGTAGAAATAATTTTGAACTTGAATTTATTACAATGGACCCAGGATATCATAAAAATATAAGGGAACTTTTAGAAATTAATTGTAGTCATTTGAACATTCCAATAAAAATATTTGATTCAAGTGTTTTTCAAATTGTTGATAAAATAGCTAAAGATTATCCGTGTTACATGTGTGCAAGAATGAGAAGAGGATTTTTGTATTCAAAGGCAAGAGAGCTTGGATGCAATAAACTTGCTTTAGGACATCATTTTAATGATGTAATAGAGACAACTTTGTTAAATGTTTTTTACTCTGGGAATTTTAAGACTATGCTTCCAAAATTAAAGGCGGAAAATTTTGATGACATTGAGCTTATTAGGCCAATGTATTATATAGAAGAGCAATCAATTACAACTTTTATAAAAAGTTCGGGAATTTTAGCGTTAAATTGTGCTTGTATGGTTGCGGCGAAAAGAATAGGTAATAAGCGTTATGAAATAAAGGATTTAATTTCAAATATGAAAAAGAATTTTAAATATGTTGACAAATCAATTTTCTCGGCTGCACAAAACGTAAATATGGACGGAATTCTTGGTTGGGTCAAGGACGGAGAAAAAATTTCATACTTAGATGATTATTAAAAAAGAGATGAGTTATTTACTCATCTCTTTTTTTAGTGCAATAAAATTCTACTTCAAAGGAATTTTACTGCATTAAAAAATCATAGTATTGATGTTACAATTTACTTAAATAAATTGTGGGAGTTGATATTTTGTCAAATTGGTTAGATTTAGATAGTAAAGTAGTAGTTATAACTGGTGGAGCTTCTGGAATTGGAAAATCTATAGTAACGAAATTTCTTGAGTTTGGAACAAAAGTAGTGGTTTGTGATTTGAAATTTAAAAAAACGGACATTATGGAAGAGGATGGAAATATTTTAAATGTTATTATGGATGTTTCCGATAGAAAGAGTGTAATTAATGCAAAAAAATTGATTAATAATAAATTTGGTAAAGTTGATATACTAGTAAATAATGCTGGGGTTAATCTTCCGTGCTTATTGATTGACAACGATTGTAATGATAGTAGTTATGAAATAAATGATTTGATTTATGATAAAATGATGGAGGTAAATGTTAGAGGAGTTTATATTTGTTCTCAAGTTTTTGGAAGAGATATGGTTCATAGTAGAGGAGGAGTTATAATCAATGTTTCATCTGAATGTGGTTTGGAGGGTTCTGAGGGACAAAGTGTATATGCTGCCACTAAGAATGCTGTTAATTCATTTACAAGGTCTTGGGCTAAAGAATTGGGAAAGTATGGTGTGAGGGTAATAGGTATTTCACCAGGCATATTAGAAGAAACAGGTTTGAGGACTTTAGATTGTGAAAAAGCTTTGGCATATTCAAGAGGAATAACAGTAGAAAAATTACGAGATGGATATTTAAATTTGTCTACTATACCTCTCGGAAGAGTTGGCAAGTTAGAAGATGTAGCTAATTTAGTTTGTTTTTTGTCGTCAGATAAAGCCGATTATATACATGGAGTGACTATAAATATATCTGGTGGAAAGACTAGGGGGTAAGAATTTTAAAGTTATTAGGAGAAGGTAACTAACATGATTTTATTTGATAATGAGAGTAGATTATTTAAGTTAATTGATATTTTTGTTGAAAATAAGGTTATTAATTTGAAATTAATTGTAAAAAAATTAAATATAGGTGTGAAGACTTTTAAAAATGATATAAAGCAGTTAAATAATATGATAGAACCATATGCTTCTATACAATTTAATGGACAGGAGTATACTTTATGTGTATTTAATGAATCTGAATTTGAAATTATCTATAACAAAATCTTAGGTTGTAATTATGTTTTTACTTCTTCTAAAAATAGGAAACTGTACATTATGTATAGATTATTAAATAATGTTTGTTGTTTCATTGATGATTTGGCAGAGCATATGAGTGTTGGTAGGACAACGTTAATCAGAGATTTAAGTAATTTAAGAAATAATTTAAAAGATTATAAAATTAGTATATTAGGCAAGACAAGAAATGGTATTTATTTATTTGGAAATGAGATAAATATACGCAAATATATTATAGAAAAAATGTATAAATATTTGTTTAAAGAAAGTTTGCTTAAAGAAAGTTCGCTTAGTTTTTTAAAGTGTGAATTAATTAATTTTGGGTTGGATTTGAACAGCGTTAATTTAGTAATAAAATATATAGATGTTACTTTATATAGAATTTTAAGTGGAAATTTTATAAATAGTAAGGATATTAAAGAAATTTATGAACTTAAAGATACTGTTTTTTATAGCATTGTTAATAAAATATTGCAGATTGTAGAGAAAGATTTAGGTGTGTGTTTTGATTTGAATGATAAATTGTTTATATCCATACCGTTCTCTTGCTTTAGGACATCGCAGAATTTAAATTTAGCATCCATAGATTATGAAATAAAAAATATTTCAAAGGAGCTTATAAATTATATAAATAATAAACTAAATATAAATATAGTATTTGGTAATATGATAGAAGATTTTGAAAGACACATAGGATTTATGATAAATAGAGCTAGATATAATATTAAAATTGAAAATATTATGGCGAGCGAAATAAAAAGTTGTTATTTTTTTGCATATAAAGTTGCTGAAATAGCTGTCGAATTTATAGAAAAAAGATTAAACGTAAACATAGATGAAGAAGAGACGGGATTTTTAGCTATTTATTTTAGCCTATTTATGAGTGAAAATTCCAATTTAAAAAAGTTTAAAGTGGCTTTAATATGTGATTTAGGTACTTTAATGTCAAAATTAATACACAATAGATTAAAAAGCATTTTAAAATTTAATATTGAGATAGATTTATTTAGTACTCAAAATATAGATTTTGATAAGATTAGTACTTATGATTTTTTAGTTAGTAGTGTAAAAATTAATAGACAAGTTAATCTACCTGTGTTTTATTTTAAGGAAATATTCGATGAATATGTATTTTTAAAAAAATTATCTAAATTATCGCATTTTAAATACTTTGATAAACCTAGGATAAATGGTGTTGAATCAATAATATTTTCGATACTAAATGAAAAAAATTTTATGTTTTTTGAAGATAAATATAGTTATAAACAAATTTTAAATTTTATGGTTGATAATTTGTATGTGGATGATTGTTTAGATGATGGATTTTTTGATATATTAATTGAAAAGGAAAATTTATATTCGACTATATTTAACGACAATGTAGCTATTCCACATGCTGTAAATTATAGAAGTGACAAGTTAATACTGTCATTGGGTGTTTTAGGTAATAGTAGTAGTGATAGTGATTTAAAAATAGTTTTATTAGTTTGCATACTAGATTCTAGAGATTTTGATGAAATGATACTGATAAAGATTTATGACAAAATTCTATATATATCAAATAATATAAATTTGATTGATAGTATGACAAAAATTAAAACTTATAGAGATATGATTTTGTATTTTATGAAAGTAAAATATGATTTTTATAGGGGATTGATTTAATGGGTTCGATATTTTTTATTATTTTATTAGGTATTTCATTCTTTTTACAAATAAGTTTCACAATATTACAAATTAACAATTTTACATATAATTACAATTCTTTGAAACAATTTGGGAGAGTAGTTATAGGAAGAGCTAAAGGAGGTATTAGATGTGGTTCTATAGTAATGTTTGCAGTTGATAAAAATGGATATATATTAAGATCAGTATATATTAAAGGAGTAAGTGTTTTATCTAGATTTAAAAATTTAGAAATATTCAATGGTAAAAATATTGTTGAGCTATGTTTAGTTGATATGAATACGTTTCCTATTCAGGTTAAAAAAGCGATTATGAATGCATTTCATAATTATGTAACTGTAGTTAATGGCGGTACAATCAAGGAGCCTAAAAGTCCATTAGTTAATTTAATTAATTTATTATTTAGACAAAAAAAATATTTTTTAGGAGGTAGGTTATGCAATTTATAGTATATTTAGCTGAAAAATTTATAAATTTGTTCAACATAGGAGCTGAAACTTTTTTAAGCTGGATGTCTAATATAGTACCACAAGTATTGTTGTTATTAATTGCAATGAATACATTAATAAAATTAATCGGTGAATCTAAAATTAATAAATTTGCTATATTTTCAATAAAATATCCAGTTTTAAGATACATGATAGTGCCATTTTTTGGTGCGTTTATGTTAGGAAATCCTATGGCACTTTCATTAGGTAAATTTATGCCAGAAAGATTAAAGTCTAGCTATTATGCTTCTGCAACATTCTTTTGTCATACTAGCAGTGGTATATTTACACATATAAATCCGGGAGAAATTTTTATATTTTTAGGTATAAGCTAATGGTATTCAAGTTCTAGGATTAAGCATTGCACCATTAGCAATTCGATATTTATTAGTTGGATTGGTTTGTAATTTTATTAGTGGATGGGTAACTGATTTTACAACATCGATAGTTATGAAGCAACAGGGAATATTTTTAAGTAATAAATTAGGTGAAAGAAATGTTTAAGGAGGTCAATTATTATGAATTTTAACTCAATTAAAATAGTTAAAGGTAGTGGAGGTTATGGAGGACCTTTGATTGTAAAACCTACAGAAGAAAAAAATGTGCTTCTATACATAACGGGTGGAGGAGTAAAACCGAGTATAGTTGATAAAATAGTTGAACTAACATCTTGTAAGACTGTTAATGGTTTTAAAACTTCAGTACCAGAAGATAAGATATTTTTAGTAATAATTGATTGTGGAGGAACTTTACGTTGTGGAATATATCCACAAAAAGGAATACCTACTATTAATATAATGCCTGTTGGTAAAAGTGGTCCACTTTCTAAGTTTATGACAGAAGATGTATATTGTTCAGATGTTGGATTAGAGCAAATTTCAATATGTACTAGTGAATGTGAAGCAAATAATAATGAAAATAATAATAAAAAATATAAGTACACTATTGATAAAAAAGTTTCTCAGACTATATCAGAAAATAAAAATAATAATTTAATAACACGAATAGGTATGGGAGCAGGTAAGGTTGTAAATACATTTTATCAATCTTCAAGGGATGCAGTTCAAACAGTTATAAATACTATAATACCTTTTATGGGATTTGTAGCACTTTTAATTGGAATTATACAGGGGACAGGTATGGGTGATTGGTTCGCTAGGATTATGACTCCTTTGGCAGGAAATGGGATTGGTTTGATTATTTTAGGTTTTGTTTGTTCTTTACCTTTTTTATCAGCTTTATTAGGACCGGGAGCAGTTATAGCACAAGTTATAGGTACATTAATAGGTGTTGAAATTGGAAAAGGTAATATACCTCCAAATTTAGCTTTGCCTGCATTGTTTGCAATAAATACTCAAGGAGCATGTGATTTTATACCGGTAGGTCTTGGATTAGCAGAGGCTGATCCGGAAACAGTAGAAGTTGGAGTTCCATCAGTGTTATATTCAAGATTTCTAACAGAAGTACCTAGGGTTGTAATAGCATGGATTGCAAGCATAGGAATGTATAATTAACAGGGGTGTATTATGATAATTTATGAAAATGTAGTTAGGGAGTTAGGAAGCAAGGTAAGTTCTTTTTTTGATGATAATATCATTATATTATTTTGTAACAATGTTCCTGAAACACTTAGAGAATTTTGTTATATAGTAGACTTAGTAAATTTAGATGAAGATATCATTGAAGGACAACTATTTAAGGTAGATGATTTTGAGTTTAAGATAAAGCATGTTGGGAGTTTGGTCAAAAAAAATTTAAATGATTTGGGACATATAACATTAGCTCGGTATAAACCAAATTGTGAATATCTCCCAGGAACTTTATATCTGGAAGATTTTAAAATACCTGATATAAAAATAGGAAGTAAAATTTCTATATTTATTGATGACTAAAAGTTAAAGAGATGAGTTATCTACTCATCTCTTTAATTTTTAGTTCAGAAAATCTTTTCCTTCTTTCCAGTTAGCAGGAACTAGTTTGCCAGCTTTAGCTTGTTGAGCAGCTTTTAATGTGTTAAGAACTGAATCAATATCTCTACCAGCACCTAAATCAGAAACTGAAACGTATCTTATTACAGATTCATCATCGATTATAAATACTCCTCTTTGTGAAGCACCGAAATCTTCAATGTAAACTCCATAATTTTTAGAAACTTCATGAGTTAAATCAGATGCTAATGGGAATTTTAATTCTCCCAATCCATCTTTAATCCATGCAGCGTGAGTGAAGTGTGAGTCAATACTTACACCTAAAACATCAGCTCTACATTCTTTAAATTCATCGTACCTTTCACTGAAGGCTTTTAACTCAGTAGGTCAAACAAAAGTGAAGTCCAGTGGGTAGAAGAATAGTACAAGCCACTTTCCAGCATAATCTTTTAAAGATACAGTTAATTCTTTGGATCCGTCTCCTGACATTGCAGTCATTTTAAAATCAGGAGCAACACGTCCAACAATTCTTTCCATAAAAAGACCTCCTTAGTAAAAATTAAATAGTTTAAATTACAGATTAAAATTTATCATAATAAAATTATATATTCAACCACATTATAGTAAAAGTATTTTAAAATTGAATTAAGAGTTTAATAAAAAATACCCTATTATTTTGAAAAATTTTTCTAAAAATGTTATTTATAATAATAACTTGAATTTAAAATTTTAAAAATTAGTAAAGGTATTTCTAAAAAACTAAAATAATTATATAATGATTATTGGTTAAGAAAATTTTTACCAAATATTTTTGGTTTTAGTATAAATTATTGCGTATATGAATTCAGAGCTTTTTAGGTTTTTATGTTGACATGGTAAAATTTTTCATTTTTAAGAAAGGAGAGAACCATTTAGTTATGTTTAAATGGTTTCAGAGTGTGAATGCCTAAATCGGTTTTGTGTGACAAGAAAGAAATTTATGAAAAGGTTAAAAAATTGTTTCTCGTAAACGGTTATTCAGGAGTTGATATAAAGACTATCGCCCACGAATGTAGAATGGCTGTAGGAACTTTTTATAATTACTATGAAAATAAGGAAGAAATATTTTGTGAAGTTATAAATGATAGTTGGAATTTGTTTTTTGAAACACTTAAGCGTAAAGAGGTTTTAAAAGAATTCATTGAAGAGATATATTTTTATATTAAGACTAACAAAGGTTTTGGTTTAACATTTAAAAGTATACCTATTGATAAAGCAGCTAATGTAAATAATTTATATGATAAAATAGTAAATGATATAGCTTCTGTAATTGTGGACTTAGTAAATGAAAGTTATAAAAATATTGGAAGAAGGATTGCACTTTCTTTATTTATGTCAATAATATTATTTACAAATTCTTGTGAATTTAAAGATGAGGAGAATCTTGAATTTATATATAATTTGTTTCTTAGCTATGAAAAAAATTAAAACAGGCTTTTACTTAGCCTGTTTTTTGTTTTTTAAGTAATATGTAGAACAATAAATTATAGCTCCAATTGTGTTTGCTATAATATCAGTCATTGTATCTAGTAAACTATTATTTTGAGTTGATAAATTGAAAAGATGGTCTACAGAAAATTCATAAATTTCCCACAAAAGTCCACAAGTAGATGAAAAACAAAATGCTATGAAAATTATAAACGAAGGTGATACGTTTTTAATTTTCATGTTATTTTTATCGAAGAAAAATCTTATGAGTGGAAAAGCCAAAACACTTCCTAATAATCCAAAAAACATGTGAAGCCAAAAATCAAAATTGGGTATGAATCTATAGAAATTTAAAATCGTACCTAAAAATATTGATATAAAAATATGAACTTGAAGTATATTTATTTCAAATTTTGAAAAATTTATTTTACATAGTTGTATGAAAATTATACTTAAGCTACTTGCAGCAAGAAAAGATATTCCACCGTACTTTAAATTTTCATTTGAACTTGCAAACGCTATTACAAGAATTATGATAGATAAACATAAATTTATTTTCTCAAATAAAGTTAGTTTAAGTTTTTTGTTACTCAATTCAGCTCATCTCCTTAGTTTTAACTTTTAAGTGTACGAAAATATTTCATTATGTTATTATTTAAAATAAAATATAACAAGGTTAAGGAAGGTTTTTCAATGGAAAATGAATTTAAACCATCAAATTTTATTCGTAATATTATAATTGATGATATTAAAACTGGCAAGCATCAAAAAATAATCACTAGATTTCCTCCAGAGCCTAATGGATATTTACATATAGGTCATGCAAAATCCTTAGAAATAAATTTTTCATTAGCAGATGAATTTAAAGGGAAAACGAATTTGCGTTTTGATGATACAAATCCTCTTAAAGAAGATAAAGAATATGTTGAGTCTATTAAAAATGATGTTGATTGGTTAGGTTATAAGTGGGATAAAATTATATTCGCATCCGATTATTTTGAAATAATGTATGAAAAGGCTATGCTTCTTATAGAAAAAGGTTTAGCTTATGTTTGCGATTTGTCTAGCGAAGAAATTAAAAAACTTAGAGGCTCTTTGCAAGAGGTAGGAGTCGAATCTCCATATAGGAATAGAAGTATTGAAGAAAATAAAGATTTGTTTTCTCGTATGAAAAATGGAGAATTTGGAGATGGGGAAAAGGTTTTAAGGGCGAAAATAAATATGTCGTCTAGCAATATGAATATGAGAGATCCAGTTATATATAGAATTTCTCACACTGTTCACCAAAATACAGGAAATAAATGGTGTGTTTATCCTATGTATGATTTTGCTCATCCACTTGAAGATGCAATTGAAGGAATAACCCATTCTATATGTACGTTGGAGTTTGAAGATCACAGACCTCTTTACGATTGGTTTGTTAAAGAGTGCGAAATGGAGCATGTTCCTCGTCAAATCGAATTTGCAAGGCTTAACATAACAAATATGGTGATGAGTAAAAGAAAGCTTAAAGCTTTGGTTGATGAAAAAATAGTTGATGGTTGGGATGACCCCCGTATGCCTACCATTGCTGGATTAAGAAGAAGAGGATTTACTCCTAATTCAATAAGAAATTTCTGTAAAGCTGTTGGAGTTTCAAAAGCTAATAGTTTAGTTGATTATCAAATGCTTGAATATTTTTTGAGAGAAGATTTAAATCCTATATGCAATAGAATAATGGCAGTTATTGATCCTATAAAAGTTGTTATCACAAATTATGAAGAAGGTAAAGTTGAAGAATTATTTATAGAAAATAATAAAGACAATAAAGAAATGGGATTTAGGAAAATAACTTTTTCAAGAAATATATATATTGATAGAGATGATTTTATGGAAAATCCTCCACCTAAATATTTTAGACTTTTTAAAGGCAATGAAGTTAGGCTTAAAGGTGCGTATTTTGTAAAATGCAATGAAGTTATAAAAGATGAAAACGGAAAAGTTGTAGAACTTCACTGTACTTATGATGAGAAAACTAAAAGTGGAAATGGTTTTAATGAGAGGAAAGTTAAAGGTACAATTCATTTTGTAGATTCAACTAGTGCAATTAAAGCACAATTTAGATTGTTTAATCCGCTTATCTTAGATGAAAAAAATTGTGAAGAATTTTTAGAAAATATAAATGAAAATTCTTTGGAAGTTTATGAAGGATTTATTGAGGACAATGCAAAAGGAAGCAAAGCTTACGATAAATATCAAATATTTAGGCATGGATATTTTTCTGTTGACCCAAAATATTCTACAGAAGATAAAATTGTTTTTAATAGAATCGCTTCTTTAAAAAGTTCTTTTAAGTTAAATAGGTAAAATGTTTTTAAAATAGCTTTTGAAAGTATAGTTTTTTCAAAATTGTAAAACCTATATAAGATTAATTTCTTTATGTAGGTGGTTGTTTTGAAAAATTTCATTAAGCTATTTTTATTTTTTGTTTCTTTAGGTTCGTTCTTACTAATAAATTCTCAAGTGGTTTTAACTAAAGAAATTAAATGCGAAATGAGAGGAACTTTCCTAGAATTAAATGATTTTAATTTTGAAAATAAAAATTTTAATTTTAACGAATTTAAAAATTACATAACTGAACATTATGATAATTTTAAAGATGGAGGTTTCAATACTGTTTTTGTTGATATTTCAAAATTTTTAGATTTAAGTATCACAAAACAGTTTAATGAAATGACAGAAAATATTTTAAATTTCATTGTCAAAGAAGCGGTTAAAAGATCTTTAGATGTTCATGGAAGTTTTTCAGATTTTTCACTTAAGTATGTGGAAGATGGAAATCTAGAAGCTTATTTAACTTCTTTGAATGAAGATTCGTTTATAAAAAATAATAGGGAATGGATAGTTGAATTTAATGACAAATATTATCTTGATCTTGGAGTTCATGAAGTTAGAGATTATTTAATCGAAACTATTTTGAAGTTGTCAAATAAATTTAATTTCGATGGCGTGTACATAGATGGAGGAGTTTATCCTCAAAACATTAATAAATATTCTTTTAATGATTCTTACAGTTATTTAAAATACAATGAGGATAAATTGTCAAAAGAAAATTGGAGAAGGCAAAATGTAAATGACTTTATAAAAATTTTGGGGGAAAAGTTTAAAAGTTATAAAAATGAATTGAAGTTTGGTATAGGAGTTAATTATATTTGGAGAAGTTTTAAAGATGATGTAAATGGAATTGAGTACGAAGGATATTCAGATTATGATAGAGGGGCTTTTGATTCTTTAAACATTTCCAAAAATGAATACGTGAATTACATAGTTGTTAATATTGATGATTCCATATCTTCTAAAAATGAAATTAAAAATGTTATATCCTGGTGGGAAAGAAAACTTAGAACGCATTTAATAGATGTGTTTTTTCAAGGAGACGAAAACATAGTGAATCTTGTTGAGAGCGTTAGAGAAAATTCTTTTATTAATGGCTTTATACTTAAAAATTTTAAAAATTTAAGCAACATAATGAAAAGCAAAGCATTAGTTCCTAGATTTAAATCTTTCGATAGTTATTACACAATGAGTGGAATAAAAGTTAGTGCAAAAATTGTTAAAGATAAAATAGAATTTAATGTTTTTGATGAGGCTTTTGAAAATACAAAAAATTTTGTTATTTATAAATTTCCATATGATGATTTGGATTTTCAAAATGGAGATTATATAAAAGATGTTTTGCCTAGCGGTGGAAAAGAAACTAAGTTAGTTGTAAATAAGGACAATGGAGTTTATGTTGTTACAAAATTAAATTACAATTGTATGGAAAGCAAATTTTCTTCTGCTTTTATAATAAGCGAAGATTTTGGATTGATTGAGGAAAAAATTTTGTGCGACGAAACGAAAATCGTAAATAATGAAATTCAATTTTTGGTAAATTCATTTAACAAAGACAATAGAGTTAAATTTGTAATTGAAAAAGATGGGGAGCTTTTAATCGAAAGTGAGTTCGACAAAAAAAGTTCTTACTCTTTTATACCAAATGAAGAGGGAATTTATAAATTAAATGTTTTGGTTCGTAAAAATGATGATGATGAACATGTTTTAAAATCATATTTAAATTTTGAAGTTAAAGATGAATATGTTTTGGTTTTAGATGCTGGCCACGGCGGGGAAGAATTAGGAGCAAAAGGGTTTAATGGCGTTTTAGAAAAGGATATAAATTTATCCATATGCAAGTTGTTAAATGAAGACATCAAAAACTTAAATAAACTTGAAGTAATTAATACTCGCATAAATGATATAAAAATGGATTTAAGCGATAGAGTTAAGCTTTGTTCTTTTTTAGGGGGAGATTTATTTATATCCGTACATCAAAATGCTTTTGACAACGAAAAGGTAAATGGAATTGAAACGTATTATTATTTGAAAGAACCTCACAGCAAAGAGCTTTGCAATTACGTTCAAGAAAATTTAATTCATGAAACAGAAGCTTACGACAGAGGAGTAAAAACATCAAATTTTGTCGTATTACGTGAAAACATGGTACCATCAATTTTAATTGAATGCGGTTTTATAACTAATGAAGTTGAATGCAATAAATTAATTGATGAGGAATATCAAAGAAGAATTTCCAAAGCAATAGCTGATGGTGTAAATAAATTTTTGAAATTAAAAAATATTTAGGAGAGTTTCAAGACTCTCCATTTTGTTTTTTTAAAAATCGAAAAAAATATAAAATTTTGTCATAATTTGAAATTTTAAAATATACTTTGCGAAAAAATTGTATTATAATATTTCTTATGATAAAAACATTAAAACAACGAAAGATGATTAAGCTTGAAAGGGATGACTTATGGTAGTAGTTTCTTTAGATATGTTCTTAAATGATACTCAAGACACATTCGTTAAACATAAAAATGAAAAGTTTTATTTGGTTAAGGGAAATAGAACATCTGGTAAAACAATTTCGATAATTTTTAAAACTTTGTTCTTAAAAAGGAATTATTGTTTCGATAATAATGATAAAATTTTGTTCATAACTTCATCTGAGGAGTGGAGCAAAGTTGTTGACATTTTTAATTACATAAATAAAAGCAATTTGTATGAGTCCATAATACCTTCTGATAAAGTACAAGTTCACATTTTAACTTTTGAGAAATTTGCAAGTTTAAAATTAGGAAAATTTTATACGCACATCATAATAGACAACATTGAAAATTTTGAAATTTCTCACGTTAAAGAGATTTTTAAAAGCTTCAAAAAATCTTTTTACTCAAAAGTTTATTTTATTCAAAACACACTTGAAAATTTAAATAGTGTTTCTTGTGTTTTGGATTACTCAAAAAAAATAATCGGAACTAAGGAATGCGTTTTTAAATTTAGGTATGTTATACATGATGATGATAGAGATGAGTTTACTCAAATAACAATGATGCCTGAAATTAAATATGACGGATATTCTTATAAGGAGTATGTGGATTTTGATACTAAAAAAGTTAGTGGATTTTATGAAAATGAAAATTGTTTATGTATTGATAGGGGAACTTTTTTGCAAAATTTAACTGATGAATGTTTTAAAGTTGATTTTGTTAATGAAAAATTAGAGAGCGTTAGTTCCATTAATGTATTGAAAAATTGGACGTGCTTTGATGAAAATTTAAAATTTATAGAAATAAATGATGAGGGAATGGCAAAGTACGATTTGTTTCGTGGCGATAAAGTTTTAATAAATACTTGTTTTGAAATTAATACCAAAGATGTTTTTGTAATTTTAAAATCTGGTTATGTTTATGCAAGAAAAATTGTTAAAGATGAATTTAATAATTTGGTTTTTGTATCAAGTGAAAGTATATTTAAAGAAATAACTATGGATAGTGATGTTAAAATTTTAGGAAAAGTTGTTGGATATATAAGAGAGCATTAGTTTTAAAAATTGTTTTGTATTAAGAACTGACTTTATATGTTATAATAAACTAAAATTAGGATTTTAGGAGTGTGATTTTGTGAAACTTTTTAAATTGGGATTACTTGCTGTTACTTTGTCTTTGGTGGCTGTTGTTATTGCTCTTGATAAGAAAAATGGTGGTGGATGTCAGTGCGATTCACAAAGTGATTTAGATAATGAACACGATTGTGAAGATGAGTGTGCGACTGTTATTGTTGAAGAAAAATTTGAATAATATTTTTAGATTTATTGTAACTTTCTTAATTCATTGAGAAAGTTATATTTTTGTTGGGAGGTTTTTTAAAATGGATTTATTGAAAATGGATAAAAATATGTTTTTAAGCATTGTTAACACGAAATTAAGAGATGAATTTAGTAGCGATGAAGATTTGTGTTCTTATTACGATGTAGATGTAAAGGATTTTAATGAGAAATTAGAAAGTTTGAATCTTAAATACGATAGAGAAGTTAACCAAATAAAAAATTGTTAAATCAAAAAACAAAATTGCTTTTTTAATAAATTTTAAATGTTTAAATTGCTTGTAATAAAAGTTTTTTTAATTGAGAATGATAAAACCATAGATATTTATTTTGAAAATATTTTTGGTTGGAGGTCTTACTTTGAAATTTAAATTCGGAAAATTGGTTTTGATTTTACTAAGTTTTTGTTTTATTGTGTCTTGTTCTTCCAATAAATCTGCAAATGTGAAGAATATGAAGAAAGTTTTGTTAAGTAGAGTTGTTGATGGAGACACTTTGAAAGTTGCATCAGAAGGTAAAATAGAAAATGTTAAAATGTTGTTGATAGATGCTCCAGAACTTAGAGGAAGTCATCCTTTTGCAAGTGAGGCTAGGAGATTTGTTGAAAAAAAACTTGAAGGTAAGGAACACGTTTATTTAGAATCAGACGGGCAAGAAAGAGATAATAATGGTAAATTTCTCGCTTACGTTTGGTATTATGATAATGGCCAACTTAAAATGCTCAATGATGAAATTGTTAAAGAAGGATATGCTAGGGTTGCTCACGTGTTTGATAACGCCAAGCATTTAAAAGTTTTAAATCAAAGTCAAGAGATTTCAAAACAAAACAAGCAAAATATTTGGAGCATTGATGGTTATGTAACTGACAAAGGATTTAAAAAGAAGAAATGAAACTGTTTTGATAAAAGCTGATGGTTTATGAGAGTTTTTCTTGTAAATTGTCAGTTTTTTTGTATTTTATATGGCTATTTATTATTGTAAAATTATGTTTAAGGGGGGAAAGTATGGGGAGCTACGCAAAGAAAAACAGAAATAAATTAATGGTTATTATAATTTCTTCAGTTGTGGTTTTGTTTTTTTTAATCGTAACGATTCTTCAAATATATTTTTCATCTAAGCAATCGAAAATGGCCAATGCTACCATAAGTAATTTGAAAGAAAACACAAACTTAATTGAGAAAGTTTATTTAGATTGGTGGGATTCTTCTTTAAATAAAATTTCATCTCAAGGAATTAAGGATGTTTACGAAATTAAAAATACTTATGAAAATTTAAATATTATAGTCAAAGACACCAACTTAATACGAGATGTTATTTTAAATGAAATATTTATAAATGGCAAAGCGTTATTAAAATATGATTACGAAGTTATAGATTCGAAAGATGGGCGAAGCATTTTTAAAATTCCTCTTAAAGAATTTGGCGATGGACAAAGTGGAAATTTAACTAAGATTATTAAAATTTATAATAGATACGATAATGTTTTTCATAATATTGAAGTTGACTCTTTCCAATTTCGATTTAATGTTTCAAAGGATTCGGATTTTGTTTATTTGAATTTTGAAAATTACATTTCAAATTTTTACGATAAAGAATTTAAAATTGAGAGCAATTATTTTAGCGACAATAATCAAAATTTTATTTACAATTTTGGACATGTAAATAAAAAAATTCAAATTCCTATTGTTAACAAGTTGAAATTTTCTGTTGATAATGATGATAAAGATTTGTTTTTCAAAGAAAATACAAAATTTACTTTGTACAATAGATTTGGAACTCCAAGTTTAACTTTAGGTATTAACAGTTTGGGAGAATTGAAAATTTTAAACAGTTATAGCTTGTCTAATGTTTCAAATTTGGAATTGAAAAATCAAGTTTTTATACCAGAATCTAACGAAGATAACATATTTAAAGTTAGTAAAAGGGAAGACGGGTCAGTTGATATAATAAATTTAATCGATAATTACAGTATTTATTTTGATGAAAATTCTATGAAAACTTATAGGATTTATGAAGATGAAAAATATGAAAATGACGAAAATAAAATTAATTTTAAAATTTACAGAGATTTAAGAGATGGAAGTTATTTATTTACTCCCAACAAGGAATTTGACACGTACAAATTTTACGACATTAATGAAAATAAATTTCTTTCTTACAATGGTGAAGTAAACAAATTTGTTAATATGGATTACGGAAGCAAATTTATAATTTCAAAAGACAACAAACTTTTTGATTTAAACAATAAAATTTTTGTTAAGCGTGATAAAAATTCTACATACGTGGGCGAAAATGATTATGGCAAAGGGGATGAATTTAGATTTAATAATTTGAATTCAACTATTTTTAAAAAAGTTGATTACAATGAAATTCAGGATGAAATAGTTTCGGGAAATTACATTCAGATTATGCTTAAAAATAAAGAAATGGACGAGTTCTTAAGCGTTAATTCTAAAAATTATGATGCGACAAATGAAACTTTACACAATGATTCGTATTTAAATAAAACCTTTGCATATAAAAAAGGAATTTCTGATTTGGGAAATTTTATATTTGAAATTAGACCGTTTAACAGTGAAGTAACAAGCTTTAATTTGTATAGTAAAATTAAAGAAACATCTTTAAACATAGATTATGGATTTTTAAATAATAAATTAATATTTGACAAAAAAAATTCAAATAAAGTTAGATTTGTACTTGAAAAAAATGATGGAAGGGATAATGAATTTAAAATTAAAGACGATTATGGAAGTTATTTAGCTTTTGAAGAGTCAGATAATTTTGCTAAGGTCGTTTCAAATGGATTTTGGAAAAAGTTTTTTGATAATGGAGAAGATTTTGATGTGTTTGAAATTTACATGGTGGATTTTGAGCCTTTGAAATTTATAAATTCTGGATTTTATGTTTCGTTTTCTTCAAAGTCAAATGATGAAAAAATTTTTATAAATAAAGTTAGCAAAGATGAGAAAATTAGCGATTTGAAAAATATAGATGAGTACATAGTAATTAGAGCAAAAGATGTTTTATTTTTAGATGGATATAATTTTTTAAATGAAATGTTTTTAACTTCTGACTACAAAAATTTAAAGGGAATAAATGAAACTCTAATATCAAAAAAACAAGATGAGTATATAGGATATAGATTTAGAATTTTAAATGATATAAATAACGCAAATTTTAAAAGGTTTAACATCGAATAGGTGTTAAACCTTTTAAAATTTTTAAAAACTATTGTGTTCAAATGTAAAATGAATTACAATTATGTTAATATATTATTAAGAAACAATTTGGAGGTGTTTGTCTTGTTTAATGGCGTTAGATTAGGTACTGCTTTTGCAATTGGTACTGCTTCCCTTCTTGCTATTGCTGGTTTAGCTACTGGTATAGGTATTGAAGGAAGTAAGGCATCTGTTAGGGAGAGAAAAATAAGTGATTTAAATGACGAAATAAACTTGGCTAATCAAGTAACAAAAGACATAAATGTTAGTCCACAAAGTGGTTTCATAAATAAGTAAGCTTCTTAGTTTTTTAAAAGTTAAATGGTGATGATAGAGGAGGTGTTTTTATGAAATTTGGAGGTCCAGGAATTTGGGGAATGTTTGCTGCTATAACTGTTGCTTTTGCGACTATAGGTGCTGCTGTTGGAGTTACTGTAGTACAGCAAAACAATCAAAGTGGACTTTCTTCCTTTGAAGGTAGAATGAGAAGTGTTGAAGATGTTTCAAATGATTTGAATTTTTATGATTAATTGTTATTTATACAAAATTTTTATTTAAAAAATTCTGTTGAGGTATATTTAAATTTTTGATACCAAATATAAAATGAAAATTTTATCAATAGTTTTTATATTTGTGGTTTTAAGTGAGGTGTTCCTATGAGTACATTTAATAAATTTTTATTGGGCTGCACTATAATTGCAACAACTGCTGTTGTTACTCTTGTTGGAGTTGGAATTGCTTCTGAACTTGATGATATAAGAGAGAGAGAATTGAGGATTCGGAGACTTGAAGAAAATATTATGCATTTTAACAATCGATATCCGTAATATTTTTAAAATTATAAAGTGAGCAAATCATAGTAAGAATTTTGTGAGTGTCGTCGAATTTTTGATTGCTTATAAATTTTGAATTGATTAAACTTAATAGGAGGTTTATGTAGAATGAAATTAAGATATTTATTATTTGGAGGAACGGCAGCAACAGTTACTGCTTTGGCTGTGGGCTTAGGGGTTGTAGGTATTCAGAACATAGATAGGGAATCAATTATACAACAGAAAAAAAATGATTTGGATAGTATAGTGTACCCTGTTGTTCCAGCTGAATCTAGAAGTTTAAGTAGACCCATTGGTCCGGCATTTCCTTCTCCAGGATATGAAAATTAAGTTTTGTTCTTATGTGTTATTAATTGACAATTTTATTATACGAACTTATAATTTAGAAGATAAGTAAGAATACTTCACTTTCTCATATTTAAGGTGAAGTATTTTTAATTTACATTAAAGACTAAAATCGTTGGAGGATTTTATGTATAAGAAAGTTGCACCCAATGTTTCAATGAGTGGATTATGTAAAGAAATATTAGAGTTTTGGAAAGAGAATGATATTGTAAATAAAAATTTTGAATTAAATAAAGACGGTGAATATTTTAGTTTTTACGATGGTCCACCAACAGCAAATGGTAAACCACACATAGGTCATGTTATAACTCGTGTTATTAAAGATATAATTCCTAGATACAAAGTTATGAAAGGATATAAAGTTTTAAGAAAAGCAGGCTGGGATACTCATGGTCTTCCTGTTGAACTCGAAATTGAAAAAAAATTGTCGATATCAGGTAAGCATGAGATAGAGAATTTTGGAATTAATAAATTCGTTCATGAATGTAAGGATAATGTTTTTAAATACGTTAAAATGTGGAAAGAAATGTCGGATAAAATTGGATATTGGGTTGACATGGATAATCCTTACGTAACTTATCACAACGATTATATTGAATCTGTGTGGTGGGCTTTTAAAAAAATGTGGGAGAAAGATTTGCTTTACAAAGGTCATAAGATACTTCCATATTGTCCACGATGTGGAACGGGACTTTCTTCTCATGAAGTTGCACAAGGATATAAAGATGTAAAAGACAATACGGTTATTGCTAAATTTAAAATTAAAAATTCTGATAACAAATATATTTTAGCGTGGACAACAACTCCATGGACTCTTCCTTCGAATGTTGCCCTTGCTATAAATAAATCTTACGTTTATGTTGAAGTGAAGGTTTGTGATGAAATTTATATTTTGGCAAAAGAGCTCGTAGGTGTTTTAGGTGATGTGGAGTATGAAATTATTAAAGAGTTTAAAGGCGAAGAACTTTTAAATGTTGAGTACGAACAACTTTTGCCTTACGTCGTGCCAGAGGGAAAAGGATTTTATGTAGTTCATGCAGATTACGTAACGTTGTCTGATGGAACTGGAATTGTACATACTGCTCCAGCTTTTGGAGATGACGATAATAAAACGGGTAAAAAATATAATTTGCCTTTCATAAATCCGGTTGACCTTCAAGGAAAATTTACAAGTGAAGTAAGTGATTTTGAAGGAAAGTTTGTTAAAAATTGCGATTCTGAAATCATAAATCTTCTTCAAAGTAAGGGAATGCTTTTTAAATCTGAAAAGTATATTCACTCTTATCCTCACTGTTGGAGATGTGATACTCCTCTCATTTATTATCCAAAAGATAGTTGGTACGTTAAAACAACTTCTATAAAAGAAAATCTTATTAGAAATAATAATAATGTTTCTTGGCATCCTGACAATATAAGAACAGGACGATTCGGAAAATTTTTAGAAAATGTAATTGATTGGAGCATATCAAGAGATAGGTATTGGGGAACTCCTTTACCAATATGGGAGTGCGAGTGTTCTCACAGAGAATGTATAGGATCTATAGATGAGCTTAATGAAAAGAGAGTATCAAATAAAGGAGAGTATGTTGAGCTTCATAAACCTTTTATTGATGAAGTTAAGCTTGAATGTCCTAATTGTGGTAAAGAAATGATTAGAACTAAAGAAGTTGTGGATTGTTGGTTTGATTCGGGAAGTATGCCATTTGCACAATATCATTATCCTTTTGAGAATAAAGAACTATTCGAAAAAAATTTTCCAGCACAATTTATATCTGAAGCAGTGGACCAAACTAGAGGTTGGTTTTACACGTTAATGGCAATTTCAACAGCGATATTTGATAAAAATCCATTTGAAAATTGTATAGTTTTAGGACACGTGTTAGATAAAAATGGAAAGAAAATGTCTAAACATCTTGGAAATGTTGTTGACCCTAATGAAGTAATTGATTCTTTAGGGGCAGATGCTGTTAGATGGCATTTCTATACTTCTAGTTACCCTTGGATACCTTCAAGATTTTCAGAAGATGATGTTAGAGAGGTGCATAGAAGATTTTTGTCGACTTATTGGAATGTTTATTATTTTTATGTTCTTTATGCTGAGCTAGATAATTTTAATCCTACGGAACACAAAAATTTTAAAGTTTCAAACATTATGGATAAATGGATTTTGTCTAAATTAAATACTTTGATTAAAGAAGTTGATTCGCTTCTTGATTCTTATAAAATAACCAACGCTGCTTACAAAATTGAAGATTTTGTTGATGAACTTTCTAAATGGTATGTTAGGAGAAATAGAGCGAGGTATTGGAGTAGTGGATTTAGTGAAGATAAGATAAGTGCATTTATGACTCTTTATAATGTGCTTGTGGATTTGTCTAAATTGTTATGTCCTTTTATTCCATTTGTGACTGAAGAAATTTATAGAAATTTAGTTTTAAGTTTTGACAAAGATGCTGAAGAAAGTGTGCATTTGTGCAAATTTCCAGTTTGTGATGAAAATTTAATAGATCATGAGCTTCAAAAAGATATGGATTTAGCTTATAAAATTGTTAAACTTGGAAGAAGTGCGAGAAATAATGTTAACATTAAAAATAGGCAACCGCTCAGAAAAATTTTAGTTGGCGGTGAGAGCTTAAAAAATTATTATCATTCAATAATAATGGAAGAGCTTAATGTTAAAGAAATAGAATTTAATTCTGACATTAGTAAGTATGTTAATTTCGATATTAAACCTAACCTTCCTGTTATAGGAAAAATTTATGGCAAGTATATACCTATGATTCGTAAATTTTTGTCAGAGAGTAACCAAATGGAATTAGCAATGAAACTTAACAATGGTGAAAATGTTGAAATTAATCTAGATGGAAATGTTATCTCTCTTAATAAAGATAATTTGATAATTACTATGAATGGACTTGAGGGATATGCATTTTCAGGTGAAGGTTCTCTTGGAATTATTTTAGATACGTTTATAACTGATGAGTTAAAAGAAGAAGGATATGTTAGAGAAATTGTAAGCAAAGTACAAAATTTAAGAAAAGACAAAGGTTTTGAAGTTAGTGATAAAATAAATATTTACTTTGGAGATTGTGGATTGTTGTTTGATGTTATTAGTAAATATGGAGATAACATAAAGAAGGAAACTTTGACGACTAATATTTATTTTAATGAAGATAATATCGATTATATTAATTTAAATATAAATGGAGAAATTCTTGAGGTTGATGTTTCTAAAGTACAATGAAAGGAGAAAAGTTACTTTATCGTAGCGGGTGGTAAGTATGTCTATTTCAATTAAAGATGTTGCTAAGGAAGCGAAAGTTTCTATAGCAACTGTATCTAGAGTTTTAAATGGTATTGAGGTTGTTAATGAAGAAACGCAAAAGAGAGTTAGGGAAGCAGTAGAAAAATTAGGATATAGACCGAACATTATAGCTAGGAGTTTAAAGACGCAAAGAACTAGGACAATAGGAATTTTAATTCCAGATATATCGAATTCGCTTTATCCTGAAATAGTTAGAGGAATTGAAGATGTGGCGAACATATACAATTACAATATAATTTTGTGTAATTCAGATCTTAATTTAGATAAGGAAAAAGAATACATTTACGTTTTAAAAGAGAAAATGGTGGATGGACTTTTGTTCATGAGCAATTCTTTGGATGAAGATGTGTTGTATATTTTACAAAAATTGAACATGAAAACTGTTTTGATTGAAACTACTGTTGACAATAAAAATATACCGAATATAACTATAGATAATGTTAATGCTGCTAAAGAAGGGGTTAACAAATTAATTTCAAATGGAAGAAAGAAAATTTTGTATATAGGTGATCATGAGGAAGCTTTAAATGCTTCTGCTCATAGATTTAAAGGATATAAACAAGCTTTATCTGAGAATGGAATTAAGTTTGATAAGAAATTAGTTTGTTTTTGTAAGCCTTTCTTAAACAATGGATATGATTATATTGAAAAGAAACTTAAAGACAAAGTTGCGTTTGATGGTATATTTTGTACATGTGATGAATTGGCAATGGGAGCTATAAATGCTTTGAGAAACAACAATGTTAATGTGCCAGAAGATTGTGAAGTTGTTGGATTCAATAACATTTTAATGTCTTCAGTTTTTCATCCAAAACTTACAACTGTCGATCCATCTAGCTATGATTTGGGTTCAATTGGAATGAGAGTTCTTTTAAAGATTATAAACAATGAGCGTGTGGACAATTTGAATTATGTCGTTCCTCACCATTTAGTTGAAAGGGAGAGCACTAAATAGTAGTAAGTGCTCTTTCTTTTTTTTAATTTTTTTGAACATAAAAACTTTATAAGAAAAATAAAAATATCTTAAAAATTATTTTAAGGTGATTATTTTGATAAATTATATTTGGTTTTTTATGATTGGGTCAGGTCTTTTTTTGTCAATTGTAAATGGAAATGGAGAGAATATTACAAAATCTATAATGGAATCAACTTCATCTACAGTTACTTTTGTAATATCGTTGATTGGAGTGGTGTGTCTTTGGTGTGGAGTTATGAAAATTGCTGAGCAAAGTGGATTGACTAAAAAATTTTCTAAGCTCTTAAGGCCGTTTTTAAATTTATTGTTTGAAGAGAAGAACAATGAGAAAGTTATGGGCCCTGTTGTTATGAATTTGACAGCAAATATTTTGGGACTTGGAAATGCAGCTACTCCTTTTGGCATAAAGGCAATGGAAGAGCTTGATGTTGTAAATGAAAAAAAGGGAATTGCTTCGAATGATATGGCGCTTTTTTTAGTTTTAAATGCAAATTGTATTCAATTATTTCCTACGACGATTTTGTCAATAAGAAGCATAGAAGGTTCTGTTAATCATGGTGGAGTTATTTTAGGAATATTTCTAACTACATTATTGACAAGTATAATTTCAATTTTAATATGCAAACTTCTTCAAAAAATATTTTAAGGAGGAAAATATTTTGAAATTAATATCGAGTTTGTTTATTCCTCTTATTATTTTTTCAATAATTTGTTATGGAGTATTTAAAAAAGTTAAAGTGTACGAAGTTTTTGTTGAAGGTGTTAAGGATGGATTAAAGATTTGTAGAAATATTTTTCCGTATCTTCTTTGTATGCTTTTAGCAATAGAAGTTTTTAGAGATTCGGGAATGCTTGAATACATAATAAATTTTGTTGAGCCTCTAACTAATATTTTGGGTGTGCCAAAGGAAGTTATAACTCAAATATTTATAAAACCACTTTCAGGAAGTGGAGCTTTAGGAATATTTACAGATAATATAAAAACTTTTGGAGCAGATTCTTTTTTGGGAATTCTTTCTTCTGTTTTAATGGGTTCGACAGAAACAATTTTTTATACTATAGCGCTTTATTTTGGAGTTGTGAAAATAAAAAAAATAAGACACACTCTTTGGACTGCCATCCTAAGTGAGATAATAGGAGTTTTAATTGCAATTAACATAACAAAAATAATATTTTTTAAATTAACATAAAAATAAATATTTATCATAAATTTAAATAAGGTTTTTTATATCATACAAAAAAAAGGGAGAATTAATTTTAAGGGGTTGTATTCTTCTTGAAAATAATAAAAGGATTTTTAATGATAGTTGGTTTACTTACATGTTTCATAGGAGTCGAACCAGTTCAAAAATTTTTAATAAGCGGTAGAGATTTATTAGTTACATTTGTAATAAAAATATTTCAAACGACGTTATCTTAAAAAATAAAACTCTTATGTGGGTAGTGCTAACTTTGATAGGAGCCTTATATGAATGATAGTGGATTGCAAATAATTAAAAATGAAGAAGTCGATTCACGTGCAGGAAGAAGTTTAGAGAATTCAGGGAATAAAAAATATTTTAGAAGATTTATGATATTTATTATTTTATTTTTGACTTTTTTCGGAGGAGCATTCTTTGTTAAAGATAAAATTCAAAAGTTTAAAGCTTCCACTGAAAATCTCGATTTGCAAAAACAAAAATTGATGGAGCAAAGAGCGATTATGGAAAAAACTTTTAAGGAAGAACGCGATAATCTTTTAAAATTACAAATTGAATTTGAATCAAAGAATAAGGAACTTGATGAAAAATTAAATTTAATAAAGGCAAAAGAAGAGGGATTGGATTTTGAATTGAAAAAGCTTGAGGAATTAAAAGGACTTTTGAAAAAACAACTTATTGATATTTATGATTTGAATATCGATAGACAATATAGCAATGATTCAAAACCTCCAGCAGTTTCAAGCGAAAGTTCAGGTGCTTTTAAAGATGATAGTGGTAACGAATCCATACATACAAGTATGATTGTTGGAGAAAAACCGAATACGCCAAAAATTTATGAGAATGAAAGAGTTTTAGGTTTAGCTCGTGCAGATTGGTTTATAAAATTCAATTCTCTTGGTGAATTTACTTATTAATTTTTAAGGTGGTTTTAATGATAACATTTAAAAGCATAAAGGAAGATATTGAACAAGGATTTAAAGAAATGAGCTCGAAAGAGAGATTACAATTTTATGTAACTCTTTGTATAGCATTGTTTTTTATATTGGCAGTCATATTTTAATGGGGATGAACATCGAGTCATTCCCTATTTTTTTGTGAGGTGATGGAAGTTATATTTATTAAAAAAACAATTAAATCGTGTTATAATATTTCCTATAGTAAAAAGTTTGGAGGTTGTGATTGTGTCAAATAGTTCTTTTAATTTGTTTTTGAAAGATTCATTGGATGATTTGAAGAAGGAGGGACTTTATAACGAGATACAAATTTTAGGCGGAGCAAATGAATCTTTAATAACAATAGATGGAAAAGAATTTATAAATTTATCTTCAAATAACTATTTAGGTTTTACAACTCACAAATCAATAATTCAAAAATCTATTGAGGCTACTTCAAAATATGGAGTTGGAGCGGGAGCGGTTAGAACAATAAATGGTACGCTTTCAATTCATGATGAGCTTGAGAAAGAAATCGCAAATTTTAAAGACACAGAAGATGCTATAGCTTTTCAATCTGGATTCAATTGCAATTTGGGAGCAATTTCAGCTCTTATGACTAAGAATGATGTTATTTTTTCAGATGAATTAAATCACGCGTCTATTATAGATGGTTGCAGATTGTCTGGTGCAAAAATTATTAGGTACAAGCACAATGACATGAAAGATTTAGAAGAGAAAATTAAAGAAGTTGAAGACACTATGGATTTTAATAAAGCTATGGTTATAACTGATGGAGTTTTTTCAATGGATGGAGATGTTGTTAAACTTCCACAGCTTGTTGAAGTATCTAAAAAATATAATTTAATTACTTATGTTGATGATTCTCATGGCACTGGAGTTATGGGAAAGGGAGCTGGAACATGCAAGCACTTTTCTTTGCAAAAAGAAGTTGATTTACAGATGGGAACTTTGTCAAAAGCTATTGGAGTTGTTGGAGGTTACATTGCAGGAACAAAACTTCTCATAGATTATTTGAAAGTTAAGTCAAGGCCATTTTTATTTTCAACATCTTTAACTCCAGGTAGTGCAGCGGCCGCAATCGAAGCTATAAAAATTTTAAATTTTAGTGTTGAGCCTGTGGAAAGACTTTGGGAAAATGGGCGATACATTAAAAAGTGTCTTAAGAGTTTAGGATTTAATATTGGAAAAAGTGAAACGCCTATTACTCCATGTATCATAGGAGATGAAAATAAAACTCAATTATTTTCTAAAAAATTATATGAAAAAGGTGTGTATGCTAAAGCTATAGTTTTTCCAACTGTTTCAAGAGGAAGTGGAAGAATAAGAAATATGCCAACGGCTCAACACACAAAAGAAATTTTAGATAGAGCGCTTTACGCTTATGAAAGTATAGGTAAAGAATTAGAAGTTATATAAAATATTTGTGGAAGGTTTAAGATTATGAAAAAAATATTAATAACGGGTTCTTTAGGTCAAATAGGTAGCGAGCTTACTTTAAAATTGAGAAAATATTATGGTGTAGATAAAATTATTTCTACAGATATAAGAAATATTGAAAATGATATTACTACAAATGGAATCTTTGAAGTTTTAGATGTTTTAGATTCAAATAAATTGTACGAGCTATGTAAGAAATATAATGTTGATACTGTGATTCATCTTGCGGCACTTCTTTCGGCCACTGGAGAAAAAAATCCTATTCTTACTTGGAATATAAATATGGGAAGTCTTATTAATTGTTTAGATGTTTGTAAGGAATTGAATCTTAAGTTGTTTGTTCCAAGTTCTATTGCTGTTTTTGGAAATGATACTCCTAAAAATTTTACACCTCAAAGTACTATAATGAGGCCTTCTACAATGTATGGTGTTACAAAAGTTTCTGGAGAACTTTTGTGTGATTATTATTTTAATAAATTTGGAGTTGATACAAGAGGACTCAGATTTCCAGGTTTAATTTCTTATGTGACTAAGCCTGGAGGAGGAACTACTGATTATGCTGTTGATATTTATTATAAGGCTATCGAAGATAAAAAATATAATTGTTATTTGAGAGAAGATAGTTATATGGATATGATGTACATGCCTGACGCACTTAATTCAATTATAAATTTGATGGAGAGTGATGGAAGCAAATTGATTCATAGAAATTCTTACAATATAAGTGCAATGAGTTTTTCTCCAAAAGATATTTATTTAGAAATTAAAAAACATATAAAGGATTTTGAAATTATTTATGAGATAGATCCTGTTAGACAATCTATAGCAGAAAGTTGGCCAAATTCTATTGATAGTTCGTGTGCTGAAAATGAATGGGGATTTAAGTTCGAATATAATTTGAAAAACATGACAGAAGATATGTTAAGTAGGTTGGGTTTTCAAAAAATATAAAAGGGGGAGCGTTTTGTTTTGAGCAATATTTATTTAGAGCGAAGAAATAATTTAATAAAGACCATGCGAAATGGAGATACGTGCATTTTATTTTCTGGAAAAGAAATTAGATTAAGCAGAGATCAAAATTATGATTTCAATGTTAATAAGAATTTCTTCTATTTAACTGGCATAAAAAATGAAAATTTGATTTTGTGCATTAGGAAAACTGACGGAGAACAAAATTCTATTTTGTTTATAGAGGATAGGCCTCAAGATAAAATAAAATGGATTGGAAGAACAATTTTGAAAGATGATGCTCTTAATGTAAGTTTAGTTAATGAAGTTAATTATTTAGATTCTTTTGATTCGTTTTTAAATGGATTAATTATAAAAGAGGAATGTCCAACAATATATTTTGATTTTGATAGAGATTCACATTCTCATGAAGTTTTGTATTCTGAAAGTTATGCAAAAAATTTAAAAGACAAATATCCAAACGTGAAAATTAAAAATATTTATCCTGTTTTAACGAAGTTGAGATGTATAAAACATGAGCAAGAAATTTCAAAAATTAAAGAAGCAATACAAATAACAAAAATAGGTTTGGAAAATGTAATGAAAAATTTAAAACCAAACATGTATGAATATCAAGCCGAATCTTATTTTGATTTTTCCATAAAGTACAACGGAGCAAATGGATATGCTTTTAAATCTATTGTTGCTTCAGGAGAAGAAGCTACGATTTTACATTACATAGACAATGATACAAAAATTAAAGATGGCGAATTAGTTTTGTTTGATGTTGGTGCTGAAAAAAATCTTTATAAGGCGGACATCTCTAGAACGTTTCCTGCTAACGGTAAATTTACGGAAAGGCAAAAACAAATTTACAATATAGTTTTGAATGCTCAAATTAAAGTTATAGAAGCAATAAGGCCTGGAGTTTCGCAAAAAGAATTAAATGAAATAGCTAAAAATCATTTATATCTTGGTTTAAAACAAATAGGAAAATTAAATGAGATTGAAGAGCTTTCAAATTATTATTATCATGGAATAGGTCATTTGCTTGGATTGGATACTCACGATGTTGGTGATAAAGAATTTATTTATGAAGAAGGAATGGTTGTTACGGTTGAGCCAGGACTTTATTTAAAAGATGAAAGCATTGGAATAAGAATAGAAGATGATGTTTTAGTTACAAAAGATGGATATGAAGTTTTGTCTAAAGACATAATTAAAACTGTTGACGAAATAGAAGAATTTATGAAAAATTCTTAATTTAGATTGGAGAAGCTATGGATAAAATATTATTTCAAAATCTTGGTATAGAGTTTAATGTAAATAAAATTGCGTTCACCATATTTGGAATTGATATTGCTTGGTATGCTATCATAATAACTTTTGGGATTATTGTAGCCATGGGAATTTCTTATATGAATTCTAGGAGGTTGCGTTTAGATACAGAAATTTTTGTAGATTCTTTCTTTTATGTTATTGTGTTTGGAATTATTGGAGCTAGACTTTATTACGTAATTTTCAATTTTGATTTGTACAAAGATAATTTGTTAAGTATTTTTAATTTAAGAGAAGGTGGAATAGCTATATATGGCGCAGTAATTTTTGGTGCGTTAGCTATGTTTGTTTACACAAAAATTAAAAAACAAAATTTTTTGGAATATGCAGATTGCATAACGCCAGGTTTGGTTTTAGCTCAATCTATTGGAAGATGGGGAAATTTTGTTAATCAAGAAGCTTATGGTTATGAAACAAATTCTCTTTTTGCTATGACAATAATTAAAAATGGGGAAGCTGTAAGCGTTCATCCAACTTTTTTATACGAAAGCATTCTTAATTTAATTGTGTTTATTATTCTTATGATATTTTTAAATAAATATAGGAAGAATGCTGGAGAAGTTAGTGCGATTTACGGAATAATTTATGGAGTTGGAAGATTTTTTATTGAAGGAATGAGAACAGATAGTCTTTACATTGGAAGTTTCAGAATTTCACAAATAGTTTCCATATTGTTTATTCTTATTGGATTATTTTTATTTGTAAAACTTAGATTTATGAAAGACAAAAACTAAAAGTAGTACTATTATTAGCACTACTTTTTTTAAAAACTAATTATTTAGAAATTTAACTCCATCTTTACTTGAAGAATGGAAGCTTTATTGTCTTTTCTGAGTCTTGAACTTCATTTGGAGAAACATTTGAGTTTATGGGTATTTGTGATTTTGAGTCTTCAATTAAAAGTACTGAAGCTCCTAGAGCGGCCATGCCAGTAAGACCCAAAATCATAATTTTGTTTAAACTTTTTGTACATTCAAAATCGTCTTGCGTATTTCTCTTACGATAAAATTTACTAGACATAATCTTCTCCTTATTTCATATCAAAAATTTTTATCACAAGAAGATAGTTCGTTTCGGTATTAAATTTTCACGGTTTAGTTTAAAGTAATAGGTAAAATAAATTTTATATATAAAAACAAATTCTTCAATTGCGTTTAAATATTTTTGTAATTTGAATTTCGTTTAGTTAACGTTTGTGTTTTCGTAATCATTCGGAAGGTTAATTTATTTATTTTTGTGCGAGTTTATATTTTCAGGATTAGTTTTTAAAATTTTATGAGCATTGTTGTCTGAAGATTTTTTTACATTTAATTTTGAAACAGATGGCTTCGTGTAATCCGATAATTTAAATATCGCTTGCGAATTGTTCATTGCGTTTGCTGGTTTATCAGAAGATAAAAGCATAGAGCTAGCTGACAATGCACTCATGCTCGCTAAAGTAAACGCCAAATTTTTGTTGAACTTACCACGTTTCTTGTTTTCAGTAAGATTTTTATCCTTAATTTTATAATCTCTATTGTTCCTTCCCATTGTTTACTCTCCTTAGACTTTGATTGGTGGTATATAGAAATTTTCGTTATTTTTAAAATTATCTTTAGTGATTTTATAAAAATTTTAATATGTTAATGATGATATATGTTGTTTTAATTTTTTTTTCGTAGTGTTAAAATGTATAAAGGAATTTGTGTTAGGAGGTGGGAATGTATTTATATAAAATTTATTTATAAATACATCTTGGCTTATGATGAAAGAAGAAAGTTTAATTCGAGAACTCATGAATGAATCTTTGGATTTTAAGAAAATAAAAAAAGGAGATATTTTAAAAGGAGAAATTATTTCTTCATCAAAAGATGAAGTTGTTGTTAATATAAATTATTTTTGTGATGGTATAATAAAGAAAGATAATCTATCAAGAGATTTGATAGAGGGAGAGACTTATTTAAAAGGTGAACAAATAAATGTTTGTGTTGTTTCTTTGGATGATGGCGAAGGGAATGTTTTGTTATCTGAAAAGTTAGCCAATCGAGTAAATACATTGCACAAATTAAAAGAAATTTATAAGTCTCGTGAAAGTGTGGAGGTTTGCGTTAAAGAAATAATTCCTTCTGGAGTTATTTGTGATTTTATGGGATTAAGAGCATTTATTCCTAAATCTAGAATTTCCGTGAAGAAAAGGGATTTAAATGAATATTTAAATAAAACTTTGGAAGTTGTTTTAATCGAATTGGATATTTCTAAAAATCGAATTGTATTTTCTCATAAAGAAATTGAAGAAAGGGAATTAGCTGAAAATAGAAAATCGTTTTTGGGAAAAATAGTTGTTGGCGATAAATTTTCTGGAGTTGTTAAAAATGTAAAAGATTTTGGGATTTTTGTAGAAATAGATGGTGTTCAAGGTTTTGTTCATAAATCTCAAATGAGTTACAAACGAAGATTTAACACTAGTGATTTAGTTAAAGTTGGAGATAAAATAGATGTTTACATTTTGAATTACGATGAGGAAAAAGACAAACTTTCTTTAACGATGAAAGATTCAAATTATAATCCTTTTGCGTTTTATAAAAATGATTTTGTTGAAGGTGGAATTTACGAAGTTCGTGTTTTCAAAATATTATCTTCTGGTTTAATTGTTTCTTTAAATGATGAGTTAACAGGATTTATTCACGTAAGCGAATTGCCAGATGATATTAAAAGTTTGGATAAATCTTTTAAAGTAGGGGATGTGTTGAAGGCAAAAATTTTGTCCATAAACTCGGACCAAGAGAAAATTTCTTTGAGTAACGTTAAGGTTTTTGAAGATGAAAATAAATTTGATTACGTAAAAGATGAGGATTTAAATATGACACTTGGAGATATGTTTAAGGATATTTTTTCAAAATTTAAATAATTGTTAGGAGAATTTTTTTATGAATAGAGTTTTAGAGAATATTGAACCAAGAGAAGTTTTGAAATATTTTGAGGATATAAGCAGTATACCAAGGCCATCTAAAAAGGAAAAACAAATAAGCGATTATCTATTTAATTTTGGAAAATTTTTAGGAATAGAAGTTGTTCAAGATAAAAATTTAAATATATACATGAGAAAAAAGGCAACGCCAGGTTATGAAAATGGAAAAACTGTAATGATTCAAGCTCATATGGATATGGTTTGTGAAAAAAATGAGGGAACAGAGCATGATTTTGAAAAAGATCCTTTAAAACTTAGGGTAATAGATGGAAAAATTTTTGCTACAGATACAACTTTAGGTGCTGATAATGGAATTGCTGTTGCATATATAATGGCTCTTATGTCTTCCAAAGATATAAAACATCCAGAGCTTGAAGCCCTCATTACAGTTGATGAAGAAACTTCAATGAATGGTGCAAAAACTTTTGACCCTAGTTTCTTTAGATCAAAATATTTGTTAAACATTGATTCTGTAGATGACTCAAAACTTTTAGTTAGTTGTGCTGGTGGTCTTAAAGCTTCCGTTACTAAGAGAGTTAGCTTTGAAGAACTAGAAGGAGAAGTTTTGACAATTAGAGTTCGGGGACTTAAAGGTGGACATTCAGGAATTGATATTAATAAAGAACGTGGAAATGCAAATAAAATTTTAGCTAGAATTTTAATGAACATAGAGAAAAATTATACAAGTGTAAATATAGTTTATATTTCAGGTGGTGCAAAAGATAATGCAATACCAAGAGAATGTATTTGTCAAATAGCTGTTGAGCCTTGTGATGTTAATAATATAATTTTATCTATTAAATCAGTTGAACAAGTTATAAAAAAGGAATTGGAATCAGAGGAAGAATTTAATGTTTTGGTTTCAAACGATGAGGAGCCGTTAAGACGTAACATGATTTCCATTAGGGACTCTAAAGAACTTATTGATTTGATGTACTTAATGCCAAATGGCGTAAAAACTCAAAGTAATTTGATGAATGGTTTGGTCGTAACTTCAAATAATTTTGGAGTAATTGAGTATGAAGGTGATACTGTTATTTTGAAAAACGCAATAAGAAGTTCGATTGAATCCGCAAAATATAATTTTGTGAGAGAGATTGACACTTTGGGAAGAGCTTTTAGGGCGGTTACTAAAGAGTCAGCTTCGTATCCAGGTTGGGAGTACAATAAAAATTCTGAAATAAGAGATATAGCAAAGAAAGTTTACAAAGAAATGTTTGGGGAAGAGATGGAAATTTATTCTATACATGCAGGTGTTGAATGTGGAATTATAAAAGATAAGCTTCCTGAACTTGATATGATTTCTTTTGGTCCGATTATAAAAGATAATCACACTCCAAGAGAATGGGTTTCAATAGAATCCACTAATAAAGTTTGGAATTTTCTTAAATCTGTATTGAAGGAAATAAAATAGATTTTAAAATTTAAAAAGAAGGGAGGCTTTTCATGAAAACACACAAATTTAAAAACTACGGAATCAAAAATTTAATGATAGTTATAGTCGTTGCAAATATTTTAGTTTATTTGCTTTCGGTGTTTGGAGGAATTAATTTATCTCTTCAATTAACATTAGTGCCTCAATTAGTTTTGAGAGGAGAAATTTGGAGATTAGTAAGTTATGTTTTCGTGCCAGTTACGTTTAATCCAATATTTTTTATAATTTCACTGATGTGTTATTATTATATTGGAAGACAATTAGAATTTTTGTGGGGAACATTTAAATTTAATGTGTATTATTTTTTAGGAATTATAATTATGAGTTCGGCTTCTATGCTTACAGGAATGTATATTTTAGATGCAGGAGCGTTAAACTTTTCTTTGTTTTTAGCGTACGCAGTTTATTGCCCTAACCAAATTGTATATTTATTTTATGTTTTGCCTGTTAAAATGAAATATGTTGCAATAGTTATACTAACTGTAACAGGATATAGATTTTTAATTGCGAATACTTGGGGAGGAAAAATTTTAGAACTAGTTCCTATACTGAACTTCTTAATATTTTTCGCCCCAATGCTAATTAAAAATTCTAAAATGGGAGTTAGTTCAAGAATTAGAAAGAAAAAATTACAAGGTAAGGTTTTAAATTTTAATCAGAAGATTAGTTATAAACACAGATGTGAAGTTTGCAATAAAACAGATATGGATGATGAAAATTTAGAATTTAGATATTGTTCAAAATGTAATGGGAATTATGAATATTGTAGTGAACATATTTTTGATCATGTTCATAAAGAATAAAAAATTTTTGTGGAACTATTTGGTTCCATTTTTTTTGTATAAAAATAACTACTAAATAATAATATATTAAAAAATAAAAAGTATGAGGTATTGATTATTATGAAGAAAAAAAGTAAGACGATAAATTTCTTTATATGGATTTTAATTTTTAATTATGTAGGTGGTTATTTATCTAGTTTAAGTATGTTTAATCCTAAATTAATATATAATTCTTTGGAAAAACCTTCATTTGCAGTTCCAAGTTTTGTTTTTCCAATTGCTTGGGGAATATTATATTTTCTTTTGGCATTGGCAATAACCCTTGATTATAGGAAAGAAGGAAGAAATTTATTTGTTTATATACTCTCGATGATTGTAAATTTTTCGTGGAGCTATATATTTTTTTCCCAGAGACTTTATGGAATAGCTTTCTTTATAATAGTTGTTTTAATAATTTCATCCATATATTTAGGTTTAAAATATTTTAGAAATTCTAAGATATCATCTTTTATCATGTTAATATATTTGATTTGGTTAATTTACGCTGGTCTATTAAATTATTTTATTTGGATGTATAATGAAATGTAATTAATTATTTATAAAAGGAGCTTTAAGTATGTTAATTAAGAATGGGAAAATTTATACGATGGGCGAATTAGGAATTTTAGATAGAGGAGATGTGAGAATAGAAAATGGAAAAATAATTGAAGTATCAAATAACATTGAGCCTAATGAAAATGAAAAAGTTATTGAACTTAATGGAGAATTTGTTTATCCAGGTTTTATTGATGCACATGGACACATGGGACTTTTTGAATGGGGAATGGGATTTGAAGGTTCTGACGGAAATGAAATGACTGATCCTATCACTCCTCACATGAGAGCAATAGATGGTATAAATCCCATGGATAGAAGTTTTAAACACGCACGTGAGGGAGGAGTTACTGTAGTTGTTTCAGGTCCTGGAAGTGCAAATGTTTGTGGTGGAACATTTGGAGCTTTTAAAACTTATGGAAATTCAATAGATGAAATGGTTGTTAAAAATCCTATAGGAATGAAAATTGCTTTTGGAGAAAATCCAAAAAGAGTTTACAATTCTAAATCTAAAACTCCAATGACTAGAATGGGAATTGCCGCTCTTTTGAGAAGTTTCATAATAGAAAGTAAAAATTATTTAATGAAGAAGGAACAAGCACAACAAAAATCAGAAGAGTTTACTGATATAAATTTAAAATATGAAGAAATGATTCCAGTTCTAAAAAAGGAAATTCCATTAAAAGCACATTGTCATAGGGCAGATGATATATTGACGGCAATAAGAATTGCTAAAGAATTTGATTTAAATTTAACTTTAGATCATTGTACCGAGGGACATTTAGTAAGCGAATACATAAAGGAATCGGGTTTTCCTGCGATAGTTGGGCCAACAATGACTCACGCTTCTAAAATTGAATTGGGGAATAAAACTTTTGAAACTCCAGGAACTTTAATTGGACAAGGTATAAAAGTTGCAATAGTCACTGACCATCCAGTTATAGAACAAGAATATCTTCCAGTTTGTGCAGGGCTTGCTACTAAAAATACTTCATTGAGTGAAATAGATGCTCTTAAAACCATAACCATAAATGCTGCGGAAATTGTAAATATACATGATAGAGTTGGAAGTATTGAAGTTGGAAAAGATGGAGATGTGGTTATATTTGATAAAAGCGCTCTGTTTTCTGATTCAAATTGTTTATTTACAATAATAAATGGTGAAATTGTACACGAATTGAAGTTATAATAGATGCTTTAAAATGTAATACTAAAATAAGTATTACATTTTTTGTGATTTTAATTTAAGGATGATTTATTTTGAAACGTGTTGATTTTATAGATGTATTTAAAGGAATAGGGGTATTTTTTGTTATACTAGGACATATGCCAATTAAACCTCAGGTGTATTCTTATATTTTTTCATTTCAACTTCCTATATTTTATTTTGTTGGTGGATTTTTGTACAGAGAAGCACATTTTATTAATACTTTTGGAGATTATTTTTGGAAAAAGGTAAAAAGAATTTTAGTTCCGTATTTTGTTTTGTGTTTTTTGTCTGCATTAGTTTATATTTTTTATAGCCACTATTCAGGAGAAAGCTATGATGTTTTGGATATAGTTAAAAGTATTTTAATTTCAAAGAGAAATAATATATACATAAACATTCCACTTTGGTTTTTAACATCGTTTTTCACAGTTGAAATTTTGTATTATTTGTTAAAATGTTTTTTTAATAATTATTTGATTTTATTTGTGGTTTTGATTTTGGGATACGTTGGAGTTGTTATATTCAGAACTACAGGTTCACTTCACACATTGCCCTGGACGTTTGATGCTTCAATTTATTTTATAATTTATTATTTTATTGGAGATGTATTTTCATCAAGCTTAAGATTTGCAAACAGGAATTTTTCATATTTTTTCAAAGTTTCAATTTTAATTTTTTTCATATCAATAACTATAAATGTTATGAATTTATTTGGACTTATAAAACATGCGGACATTATTTATTATGATTTTGGATTTTTAATAGCTACGGTTTCGTATTTGTTTCATTTGTTTATAAGTTTAACGGGAGTTTTTTCGTACTTATTTTTATCTTATTTATTAAGGTGGTTTAAAATTTTAAAGTTTGTTGGGAAAAATTCTCTTTATTATTTTTCAATGCACATGCCTATTTATTACATATTTTACAAGCAAGGAATTTTTGATTTTGTATTTGGAGAGTCATTGATTTCATCGTTAAATATAAATTTAGTTGGGATTTTGTACGCATTATTTTTGATGATTGTAATAACGCCATTTGTTTTGATGATTTCGTTGTTTAGAAAAGCCTTTAAAAAATTTTAAAATTTATATTATTATATGAATAAATACTTATAAGTTTTATAAGTATTTATTTTTTTAATAAACTATGATAGATTATTTTAATAGATTGGTTTAAATATTATTTTTCAAAAATTTAGAAGGTATTCGTGTAAAATATGTTTAGATTTAATATGAGTGAAGAGATAATTTTTAGTATAAAAAGTGGAGAGATAAATAATAGACTTTTTAATTCGTTTAGTTGCAAATTTTTAAATGAGTTTATAAGTGATTTGATTAATGAAAATGTTTTAATTGTAGTTGGTTTTGATAATTTTGTTAGGGAAGAATTGCTTAAAGAAATTGTAATTAGAATTTTTAAAGAAAAGTATTGTGAGTTTCAAGAGCTTGAGGTTTTTAAAATTTCAAATATTTTTGAGATTGAAGAGATATACAACAAAAATAGTTTTCAAATATTTTATTTAAATGATTTTTTTGGGGAGCTAAAGGAAATTGAATTGAAAAAATATTGTGAGCTTTTTAAAAATTCAAAAAATAAATTTTTGATTGTAAATGGTAGGGAGTTTGTGTGTGAAACTTTTTCAAAAATAAATTTTAAAAATTTAGAAATGTATAGAGAGAATTTGGTGAATTTTTTAATTGAAAATTTAAATTTACATAAATCCGAAAATTTATTTGGTGAAAATAATTTTAAAGTTTCTTTAATGGATGATTTTAGTTTGGAAAATTTTTATGCTCAACTTGTTTTTATTGACAAGTTTATTTTAATGTCAATTTTTGTTGGAAGTTTTGAAGATGTGCATACGTGGATTAAAATAATAACTAAATATTTTTCAAATAAAATTGAGTTTAGTGGTTCAATGGATTTTGAAGATATTGTTTTTGAATCGTTGAAAAAGCTTGAAGATGTGTTTATATTTTTAGATTTTAATGGAAAACTTGGGATAAAAAATTTAATTGTTGAGGATTTTTTGAACTCAAAAGTTGTCGAAGAGCTTGAAATTTTTAAAGATGTTTTAAATAATGTTTGTTTGTTTGAAGGATTAAAATCTTTAGTAAAAATATATAAAAATTTAAATATTTCTCTTTGTTATACAAAAGAATATTATGAAGAAAACTTTAAGGGGCGTTTAAATGAAATTGTTAATACATATTTATTCGATAATGCAGTTGAAGTTTTAGAATGTATTTTAAATGTTTTTTCTCTAATAGGCGTGTATGATGAATTTATGATTAATGATTTAAATACAAAAATAAGTTATTTAAATCTTAAAGAAATTGATTACATAAAATATTTTTTGTGCGTTAGGAATTTTAAAAATTATTTAATCAAAGATGAGGGATTTATTAAAAAGACAATTGATTTGATTTATAAAAATTATACGCTTAGAGAATTTGAATTCTACAATTATAATTTTGAGTATTTTTTATTTGTAAGTGAGTTCAGTGAATGTTACAAAAATATTTATGAAGATGAATTTGAAGATGTTATAAACCATTTTAATAGGTTGGTTTATATGATTTCGAATTATGTGAATTCATATTTTTCATTTGAATATTTCACTTTAAATAATGAAATTAAAATTGCTTTATACGATTTGAAAATTCTTGTTGAGGATTTAGGAATTAAATTTATATTTTCAAGTAGAGTTGATGAAATATTTTATAATTCTAAGGACAGGCTAATTGAGCTCATAAATTTTGTTGTTAATTTAATCCCAAATAACAAACAAGAGTATTACTCTTTAATAAGTTTTCAAAATGAGCTTGAGATTAATAGAGATTTTATAGAAAATACTTTCTGTGACATTTATGTTGATGAAGTTTTAAATAATATTTCTTCAAATATTTGTTATTTTAGTTCATAATAAAACAAATTTTTCAATTAGTATGTAGTATAATGTACTTAAAATTTGTGGAGAATTTAAATTTCTGTATTTAACTACAATAAAGGGGTGTCTAAGTGAACAATAATGAAATGATTAATATGGATGTGTTAATAAGAAGTATTAATTGTTATGACTGCAAAAATAGAGGAGAAAATAATGAGTGTAAAATTTATGGGGAAATACCAAACAGTATTTTAAAGGATCTTGAAGATTGTTCTTTCTTTCATAATTAAAAAACATGAGCCTCTACATTGGCTCATGTTGAAAGTTATCATAAGGAAGAGATTCCACATCTCTAAGTTTATGTTGTATTTTTTTAGTTTTTGTTGTTGATAATGAATCTAAATCGTTGGTTGCTTGTACTAACTTATCTTTTGCTTTTTCCAAAATGTTTGAAAAGCTATCGAATTCTTTCTTTACCTCACCTAATACTTTCCAAACTTTGCTTGAGTGTTTTTCAATAGAAATTGTTTTAAATGCTAAACTTAAACTGTTTAATAATGCGTAAAGAGTTGTTGGCCCAGTTATTATTATTTTGTATTCTCGTTGAATTTGCTCGATTAAATTTATTCTTTTTGATATTTCAGAATACAAACTTTCAATTGGTAAAAACATTATTGCAAAATCTGTAGTGTTATTTACATCGATATATTTATCGCTTATGTCTTTTGCAAACTTTTTAATAGAAGTTTCGAGAAGTTTCGAGTATTTTAAAATTCCTTCTTTATCTGAATTTTCGCAACACTCAACAAGCGATGAATAATTTTCAATTGGGAATTTTGAATCTATCGGTAACAAAATTTGTTGTTCTGAATTTTTGCAAGGAATTTTAATTGCAAATTCAACTCTGTCTTTGGAATTTTGTTTAGTTATTACGTTTTTTAAATATTGAGCTTCTGATAATGTTTGTGAAAGAATATTTTCAAGTTGATATTCTCCAATTATCCCACGAGTTTTAACATTCGATAAAATTTTTTTAAGATCGTTAATGGAAAGAGCTAGAGAATTCATTTCGCCTATTCCTTTTTGAACGATTTCCAAACGCTCACTAACAAATTCAAATGATTTTGAAATCCTATTTTCCAAAGTCTTTTGAAGTTTTTCGTCCACGGTGTCTCTCATTATATCGAGTTTTTTTTCTGTGGATGTGATAAGATTGTTTTGTGTTATTGTGATTGCTTGAAGTTGTTTTTCAAGATTTACAGATATTTTATCGAATGATTTGGATAATTCATCTCTGTTCATTTTTGAATCATAGTTTAATTGATTTTTCAAAGAGTTTAGAGAAGAATTTAAATTTAAATTTATTTCGTTTAATCTGTTGTTTACTATTTCGATTAAAGAAGTTGTTTGATTTCTCATTTCCTCTCGCATATTTTTTTCGCTGTTTGATACGTAAGTTGTGATTTTGGAAATATTATTTTCAATGTTTGAAATTTTGTTTATATAATTTGATTGGAATTTGTACATATATTCTCTAAAACACAAAATCAAAAATATGTTTAGAAAAATAATTATTACAATTCCTACGATTAGGATTATGTTTATCATAGATTTTCTCCTTGTAATTAAAAATAAATTTTAAGAGGTAAGGTATGGAAAAAATTTTAATATTAGATAGTAATAGTCTTTTGAACAGAGCGTTTTATGCTCTCCCACTTTTAAAAACTTTAAATGGAATTTACACAAACGGAATACTTGGATATTTGACAATGTTTTTTAAAATGCAAGAAGAATTTAATGCTAAGTACATAGTTGCAACTTTTGACAAGAAAGGAAAAACTTTTAGACATTTAGCTTATAGCGATTACAAAGCTGGAAGAAAATCTATGCCAAATGAACTTGCAGAGCAATTAGCACCCTTAAAAGAAATTTTAAATGCTATGAACATAAATATTTTTGAGCTTGAAGGATTTGAAGCGGATGATTTAATTGGAACTTTTTCAAAAATATTTGAAGAGCAAGGATTTCAACCTATTATAGTAACAGGTGATAGGGATGCGCTTCAATTGTGTTCGGACATAACAAATGTAATTATAACAAAAAAGGGCATTTCAGATAAAGAAATTTATGACAACCATAAAATGATTGAACTTTATGGAGTTACTTCAAAAGAATTTATTGACGTTAAAGCGCTTATGGGTGATAAGTCTGACAATATACCTGGAGTTCCTGGAATTGGAGAAAAGGGAGCGTTAAATTTAATAAAAGAATACAAAAGTATTGAAAATCTTTACGAGAATATAGAATCGTTGAAAAGTGGAAAGATAAAAAATAGTTTAATAGAAAATGTGGATTTAGCTTTCTTGTCTAAAAAACTTTCAATAATAAATAGAAACGTTCCAATTGATTTTAAGATTGAAGAATTAAAATTGTATGAGGATTTTAATAAATACGAGTTGAGAGATTTGTATTTAAAATATGAATTGAAATCTTTAGTGGCAAAACTCAATTTAAAGGAAACAAATTTTTTTGAAGGGAAAAAGTTAAAAGTAAATGAAGTTTTGGATGAACAGACTTTTTCAAAACTTAAATGTGAAATAGATGAATATGAAGGAATTTTATATTTTGATTGCGAAATTATAGATGAAAATATTAATTCTATATATTTCAAAAATATTTCTTTTGGTTTTGATGAGAAATTTTATTTTGTGGGTGAGGATATTTTAAAAAATAATTTTCAAATTGCTTTTGATATTTTAAATTCAAATTGTTTTAAAGTTTGTTTCGATTCTAAAAAAATTCACAGAGTAATGATTAAAAACAAAATGAAAATTAAAAATTTAAAGTTTGATTTGATTCTTGCAAGCTATTTAATAGATCCAGGAAAAGAATATACTCCTCTTAATTTGGTAAACAGATATGGGGAAGTTTCATTAAGTGATGACGAAAAAAATTTATGTATTTGCTATTTTGAGCAAAGCTACAAAACTTTATTAAATAAAATAAATACATACGAAATGGAAGATTTGTATTTCAATATAGAAATGCCATTGGCTTTGGTTTTAGCAAAAACAGAACTCGAAGGTTTTAGAGTTTCTATTGATACTTTAAAAAAATTGAGAGAAGAGTTCGATTTAAAAATAAAGGAGTATTCCGAAAAAATTTATAGTTTAGCAGGTGAAGAATTTAATATAAATTCTCCAAAGCAATTGGGAAAAATATTATTTGAAAAATTGGATTTGCCCGTTATAAAAAAGACTAAAACAGGATATTCAACTAATGCAGAAGTTTTGGAAGCTTTAATTGGAAAGCATTATATAATTGAAGAAATAATTAATTATAGACAAATTACAAAACTTCAATCAACTTATATAATTGGTTTGATGGAAGTTATAGATCTTGATGGGAAGATTCATACTTCATTTAATCAAACAATAACTACAACTGGAAGACTTTCAAGCACCGAACCTAATTTGCAAAACATACCGGTTAAATATCCTTTGGGAAAAGAAATCAGAAAAGTATTTATTCAAGATAATGAAGAAAGTTTAATTTTAACGGCGGACTATTCTCAAATTGAATTGAGAGTACTTGCGCACATTTCTAAAGATGAACAAATGATAAATGCTTTTAGAGAAAATCTTGATATACATAAAATAACGGCTTCTGAAATTTTTTCTGTAAGTGAAGATGATGTTACGCAGGAAATGAGAAGCAGATGTAAGGCCGTAAATTTTGGGATAATTTATGGAATAAGTGATTTTGCTTTAGCAAAAGATTTAAAAATTTCACGAAAAGAAGCTAAGGAATACATGGACAAATATTTTCAGAGATATGGTGGAGTTAAAAAATATTTGCATGATGTTATAGAAGATTGTATAGAAAAGGGATATGTTAAAACAATTTTTAATCGTATAAGAAACATAATGGAAATAAAATCTTTAAATAAAATTGTTAAATCTTTAGGGGAAAGGTTAGCTATGAACACTCCAATACAAGGAAGTGCTGCTGATATTATAAAGCTTGCGATGATAAAAGTATTTAACAAATTAGAAGAGGGAAATTTTAAATCTAAAATAATACTTCAAGTCCACGATGAGCTAGTGCTTAACGTTTATAAAAATGAACTTGATGAAGTATCGAGAATTGTTAAAGAAGAAATGGAAAATTGTTATAAAGAAATGTTAGTTCCTTTGACGGTTAATATTTCTTCAGGGAAAAGTTGGTTTGATGCTAAATAGAAATTGGGTGATTGGGCTTTGAAAAAAATAGGATTAACTGGAGGGATTGCTTCGGGAAAAAGTACAGCTGTTAAAATTTTTGTTGAAAATGGTTTTAAGGTTATAGATTCAGATTTAATTGTAAAAAATATTTTGGATAACGATGAAGAGATTACTCTTTACATAAAAAAATTTTTTGGGGAAAAATTTTTCAAGTTTGGAAGGTTACTTAAAAAAGATTTTGGAGAATATATTTTCACATATGACGACGCAAGGAAGAAGTATGAAGATTTTATAATGCCGAAGATTTTTGAAAAGATAGATGAAGAATTTTTAAAACATGAGAAGCGAGGAGAAAAAATTTGCATTTTAGATGCGCCTCTTCTCATAGAAAAGAATTTGCATAAGAAAATGGATTTTGTTGTGTTAATTTTTGTGAGTGAAGAAATTCAATTAAAAAGATTAATTTTGCGTGATGGTATTTGTAAAGAAAGTGCAATGAAAAGAATAAATGCACAAATGGATCTTAACACCAAAAAAATTTTTTCAGATTTCATAATCGATAATTCAAAAGGAAGATTAGAGTTAAAAGAACAAATTAATAAATTGTGTTCTTCATTTAAAAAAATGTAATTTAATAGGAGAAATCTTATGAAAGGTTTAAAAGTATTTATAGTTACAATTGTTGGAGTCTTATTTTGTTTTGTTTTCTCCTATGGAGTTCTTAAGTCGTTGTATCCTATTAAGTATTATAAATATATCGAAAAATATTCTTCGATGTACAACTTAGATAAATATTTGGTGATGTCTATTATTAAAGCAGAGAGTAATTTTAATGAAAAAGCAACTTCAAGCAAAGATGCAAAAGGTTTAATGCAAATAACTCCATCAACTGGTGAATGGATAGCTGAGCAAATGAACTTAGTTGAATTTTCACCTGATAAATTATACGATCCAGAACTGAATATTTTTATGGGATGTTGGTATCTTGATAATTTGAGAAAAGAGTTTCATGAAAATTATGTTTTGATTTTGTCGGCTTACAATGCAGGAAGGGGAAATGTAAATAGATGGCTTAACAATTCTGAATTTTCAAAGGACGGGGAAAATTTAAATTATATTCCATTCAAAGAAACAGAAATTTATATAAAGAAAATTAAAATGAATTATAACATTTATAAGAAGCTTTATAGTGAGAATAAATTAATTGACAAATAGATATAGTGAGAATTATAATTCTATATGTACCATGCAGGTATGCTGAAATTGGCAGACAGGCTAGATTGAGGGTCTAGTGTGCGTATGCACGTATGGGTTCAAGTCCCTTTACCTGCACCAAATAATTCCGGGCCTAATAATTTTTAGGTTCGGATTTGTTTTTTTTTATTGAAAAGCAATTACAACTATTGATTTTAAAATATTAAGTATATATAATTGTGGATATTGAGCGTTTGTATATATTTTTTTAATTAGGGGAATCCTACTCTTGCAAAATTTTAAAATTATATTTTAGGAGGGAAGTCATGAGGAAAAAATTTTTAATACCGTTCGCAGTAATGATAGTAGGAACTATATTTTTTGTTGGATGTACCTCTTCAAAATCAAATGATAGTAATAGTAATAATATAACAAATAGCAGTAGTACAACAAGTGATAAAAATGTAAACGAAAAAGTTGTACAAACTATGGGAATAGATGAATTTGAAAAATTGTTAGCAGAGCAGCCTTTATACGTTTCAAGTACGGAATATTTTGTCCAATCTCAGGGGCCTAAAATACTTTTTCCTGATATGTTGCAGGCGATTATTACAAGTAATTCAACAGAAGATATTAAAGATGCGGTTGTTGCTTTTGTAGCTTGGGATAATAATAATTTACCTGTTAAAATACAGAATCAATTTGATTTTGGCGGCGGGTCTTATGTAAAGCAAGTTAACTATAAAGATATAAATTTAGTTAATGGAGCTAGTTACGGTGAAAATGGTGGATATGAACTTGATGAAAATAGTAATATTTCCAAATTTAAAGCTATTGTAGTTTCTTATGAAACTTTTGACGGTAATGTTTGGAAAAATCCATATTATGAAAATTTTAAAACAACTTATGAGGGTAAAAAATATTCGGATGATATGAAGTTTGAAGTGAAAATTGATAACAATAATTTTTCTGAGATTGAACAAAGTTAGTTTTAAAAATTTGTTTACGAGTTATATTTTTAAAATAAAGGCAAATCGTGTTTAACTATTTGCCTTTTGTTCTAAAAAAATTTTTTTAATGATGGATTTTTGTATGTTTAGTGAAATTAAAGGAGAGGTTTAAAATGAAAAGAAGTAAACTTTTGTTAGCATCTGCTATAATTGGTACGGCGTATCTTATTTATTTAATTACCTATTTTATAGGGGGAATGGCTACTTCAGATGGAGTTGAGGCAGTTGGTGTTGGACTTGCTTCTTTAGTAGTTACACCGCATATGGTATGTGTTCTTTTGGCGATTGTATTTAATTGGCTAGGATGGGTATTAAAATTGAGATGGGCAGCGTTGGTAGCTGGAATTATGTACGCAGTTTCTATTTTGTTTATGTTTTTTTATGCGCTTTTTGTGTTGCTCGAAATGATTTTCTGTTTTGTAGCTTTTGGAAAAATGAAAAAGGTCGAGGGATAAAAATTTTAAAATTTTTGTTTTGTTGGTTAGCCTCCTATTTTATATGATACAATCAATTTTATAAATAGGAGGTAATTTTTATATTTGTGGATTTAAAATATATATTAAGTTTGAATTAAGAATTTGTATTGTATTTTTTTAATGCGCCTTTCCTGTTTTGGAAGGCGTTTGTTTTTATTAAATACATTTTGGAGGTTGTTATTGTGAAGAAAATATTGAAATTAAAACATGTTTTTATGGATAAGGTTTGGGGATATGAAAAATGGATAGCTTCCACTCATAAAAATGGAATTTCTCTTATACATGATGAAGATAAAAATTTGTTGGAGTATTTAGGAAAAGAACTTCCGATTTTAATTAAAGAAATTAAATCAGATGATTCTCTATCTGTTCAAGTACATCCTTCGGACATTTACGCAAAAGAATATGAAAATGATAATGGAAAAACTGAATGTTGGTTTATTTTAGAAGCGAAAGATGATGCAACTTTAATTTGTGGAATAGACAGTGGATTAAATAGAGATAAATTGAAAGGATTAATTGAAGATAAGAATTTAGAAAGTGTTTTGAAGAGAGTTAAGGTTAATGTAGGTGATATGATTTATATACCTGCAGGAACTGTTCATGCAATTGAAGGAGGAATAAAACTTTTGGAAGTTCAACAATGTAGTGATGTAACTTATAGAATTTACGATTGGGGAAGAGATAGGGAAGTTCACATCGAAAAATCTTTAGATGTAATTAATTTTGGTGGAGGTAATGGTGAGGGAGTTATAAAAAATTTTAAAATATTAAATACCGAGTATTTTACAGTTGAAAAAATTTTTGTAAATGGAAAAAATAATTTTGAATGCAATAGCGATTACAATATTTATTATTTTTTAAGTGGAGAAGGAACAGTTTGTGAAGAAGGAGGAATTGAAAGTTTAAATATTGAAAAGGGAGATAGTATTTACATAATGAATGGAACTAAATATTCAATTGAAGGAAATTTAGAAATGCTAAGCATAAATTGAAAATCACCTTTTTAAAAGGTGATTTTTTTAGAATGATAAATCGTTGATTTGTAATTTGCTGATAGGAAAATTTCTTCCGAAAATAAATTCTATGGATGATGTCTTTGATAGGTCGTTTATTTTAACGTCGTAGTCAACCACATTTTTTGAAATGAAATCCGAAATATCATTAACACCATTTGACTTTAACTTTAAACATAAATTTCTGAAATCACTTAAATTTTGTGAATAATTTTCGTTGCACAAACGAATAAGATCGTCTATTAAGTTTTTTATCATCAATTTTACTCTAGGTTTAGAAACTTTAAGCAATTCAAGAGATGAAATAACTTTACCTTTAATCATAATACCCTCTTTTTATATTAAATTGTGAATGTACATTCAAAATGTAATAAACGTTAAGTAAATTATACATTTAAGTTAGCTAGTTGTACAGTAATTTAAATTAATTTAACTTTTTAATAAAAATATGGGAAATAAATACAATTTTTAGAAAATTTATGTAAAACTAATTAGTTATGAGGATTTAATTTTGATATAATAAACTAAAGTTTTGTAAGTTTAATTTCTAGGAGAATTTTTAATGAAAAATATTTACATAAGAAGTGGATTAAATAGAAAGCTAAATGAAAATATAAAAAACATTGTAGAAAGCGTTGATTATTTTAAAATACCAGAATTTAAAAATTATAAATTTAATTCTAAAAATGTTTTTTCGGATAAACTTTCTTTATTAAAATATTTTACGGATTTTAAAATCGAAAGCGATGAATTTTTGGAGAAAATAATATTATCAATTGAAAGTTTCGATTCGGTTTCCCTTATAAATTTATGTGATTCGTGTGAATTTGTTTTTTATAAAACATTTGAAAAAGTTCAAGAAATCCCAATTACTAAAGATAATTTTAGAAAAATGTTTTTGTTATTTATGGAGCTTTTTAGAAATGGAATGAGCGTAAATAGTTTGAATCTTTCACTTATTATGTTAAATAATTTTGATAGGTTGGGAGTAAGTAAGTTTTGCGAAAATATTTTTAAAATTAATGACCATCTTGAAGTAACAAGTTTCGTAATAAAAAATAATTCTATAAAATTTGATTTTTTGAATGAAATAAGTTGGATTAATCGTGAGAAAAATTTTAGTTACAAAAATATTTTGATTAGATTTTATTGTTTGGATGTTGTGGATTTTGATTTTGAAATCGATGATTTTAAATTGGTGATTGAATACGCTTATAATTTGAAAAAATGTATGAATTATTTTGGAAATGCGATTTTGTTATGTGAAAATAAAGATATATTGCAAAAATTCGCAAGGTTTTTAGACAAAATTCAAAATAATTTTGAAAATAAATTTACTAATTTTCAAAAATTAGATTATAGAAAACTTTATTTTGTTTTAAAATTATTTCCGAATTTAGATTATACAAAAGAACAATTAAAGGTTTATGTTTTAGAAGGAATAAAAAATGATTTAAACGAAAATATTTTAAGCCATAATAAATTTAAAATAGGAATTTTAAATGATTTGGATTTGAATATTTCAAATGAAATAATTTCAAATTTTAAAAATCAATTTTATTCAACTTCATTTTGTGAAATTTTTCTCAGATATTTCAGAAAATATAAATACTTTTGGGATTTGATAAATCAGTTTGAAGATGAAATTTATATAACCGATGTTGTGAATAACAAATGTTTCAGAAAATTTGTTTTAAGGTTGCTAACTGTTTTTTACTCATCTCTTTCATATGAAATTGTCGGAATTAGAATTTTGAAATTCATAATGAATTATGAAAATTTCTACAACGAAAATAGTGATTACATTAATTTTATTGTTGAAAAAGTTTTAGAAAGGAGCGTTTAAATGGCTTATATCGGATATTCAAATGAAATTTCTACATTTGTTAAAATACTTGTTGATGAATTCGGAAACGAATATGAAGGCGATAGTTATCTAACTTATTACGATAATATAGTTATGTTTTTGAATGGAAAAATTTCTTCTGAGGAATTAATTAATTTTTTTGAAGATTCAAATTTTTGCGTATTTGAGTTAGATCATCTTATAAAAAATGTAAACAATCTTATTGAAAAAGATATTTTGTATAAGCAGAAATTAAATAGATTTGTAACTGAAAACATAGATGTGGAATCTTTAAATAACACAGATATATGTATTAAAGCTCTTTCTTTGTTATTCGATGATTTTATAGACATTTACAATGAAAATATATTTGATTACGAAAGTTTCTACATTCCTTTTTTGGGGATATATATTTCTCTTTCTCAAGAAAAATTTATGGAATTCATAATGGGAATACTTAAGGAAAATAGTTTAATTGCTTATGACTTTTACTTTATGATAAATTTTCTTAGAGATTTTGTGGAATTTAAATATTTAAACAAATATGTTAAAGAATTTATTATATATTCTCAAGAATATATAGATGCCAATGATGATTCTATTGAATCAATACCTATTTTAATGTTTGTTACATTTAAGATAAATAAAATTATGGTTAATTTAACTAAATCCTATGATTTTAGTTTTTGGAATAAAGATAAAAATTTGGTGTTGGCAACTTTAAAATTGTTTACGCGATATTTTAAAGAGTATAATCTTTTGTTCATTGATAGGATAGATGAGGAAAATAAAAATTTTTACGATAATAAAGAAGTTGTTTATATGCTCTTAAAACATTTAACAAATTTTCCAATAAACGATGGGGATTGTAAAATTATTTTGATGTCCTATGGAGATTTAATGTTTGACTATTTGAAATATGAAGGCATAAAGAAAATAACTGATGTTGTTAAGTATTTGGTTTCTCCAGTTATGAAAAATTATAAAATAAATGAAATCGTAAATTCAAATTATGAAAATGATGTTATTAACATATTAACTTTCTGTTTTTTAATTGATGCAGATTACTTGGCGTTATACATAGATAGGTGTAGAAATTTTGGATTTAATAAGCAAATAGCTTTGCATATTTTGAAATTAATATTAATTGAGGAAGTCGGAGAGTGTAAGAAAGAATTTTTAATAAAATTTGTTAAAACTTTCAGCAAGAATATAATTGAAGATTTTGATTATGGAGATGAAAATTTATTTAATTATATAACTTGGATAACAAATGACGTTATAGCTTGCACAACTAGCGTTCAAGGAATGAACGTCGTTTTAAATTTGCTAAGAAAGAGAACTAAGTTAGTGAATTTAACCATGTACACTTTGTTAAATAATTTATTGGAAAAATTTAATTGTAAGCCGTCTTATTTTTTCGAAGGTAAATCCTTTTATAATCATTTGTTTGATTCAGAAAACAAAGTTCTATATAACAGAATGGATAGAGAATATTTTTTTGCTAAACATATTTTGCTCCAAGAAGATAACGATGAAATATTAATTGAAAAGAAAATGATGTTGGATTCTTTGAAAATTTATTTTGAAAATCCTAATTATGAAAATAGAAATAGTTATTACAAATGTTTAATAAGTTGTGTTTATTTTGATATTTATAAATTTGAAGTTTTAAATTTTATTTCAAATCTAAACATTCAAGAATTGGTTTTGAAAAATGAATGCGATTTCTTAATATATAAATCTCCTCATGAAGAAGGATTGATGTTGGGAATTTTATTTTCATTGGCATTAGAAAAAAATTATTATAATGATGATTACAAAAAAATATTTCTTAGAGTTACGTGGGGAGATATTTTTTTAAAGTTGTGTGAAAAATTTAAAATAGAAGAATCATTTTTAAATACACACGAATCTTTTGTTTTTAATTTAAAATACGAATTGATGAATTTATGTTTTAATAAAAAATTTTCTAGTGAAGAAAAAATAAATTTACGCGAATTGGTTTTAAATAAAATAAATAGCTTTAGTGGAAAATCCAACTTGTCCTATTATGTTTACATTTTAGTTTTTTCTGATACAAATGAAGTTGATATAAATTTAAACACCATTAAATTAAAAACTTCAATTGAATTGATTAAAAATGATTATAGCAATGGAATAATTTACGATGAGTACTTTTACAAACTCTTCATTAACTGTTTTGAAATTTACACTAAATCATTTATATCATTCACCCAATTTGAAATCTTAGAAGATATTTACGTAACACTAGAAAACAGATTTTTAAATTTTGGAAATGGTTTAGAATTTAAAGAAATAGAATTTAACAACGAAATGGAAAATAAGATTAATAAAAATTTGAAAAGTGATTACGTAAATGTATTAAAGAGAATAAATAAAGTAATGAAAAGTCCTCAAGCTGAAGAATACTATGATAATTTATTCATCTCTGAAAACTTAGATTTGATAAACGAAATAATTAATAATGAAAATAAATTTTATAATGAAACAATATCTTTATTACATTCTTATATAAATGGAACTAACTTATTGGTTTTGAAGGATATATATAACAAATGCAATAAAAATATATTTGTAGCAAAAGTATTTATAAAATTAATTTCAAATTATCCAGAAGTTCTATTGAACACACTTAAAGATGCTGAAAAATTTAATATCTATATTAAAATTCTAGAAAATTCATTTTGATTTTTAAAAATTATAATTGTCCAAATTAGCTTTTTAAAAGGAACCTAAGCTTTTTGGGCAATTTTTTATAAATAAATTTAAAGAATAGTATTGACTATATTTATATATTTTGATAGT
>CALADQ010000002.1 GCA_937890765.1 uncultured Candidatus Neoarthromitus sp. | reverse complement strand
TAAGGCGTGGTTGTTTTTATGTCATATCTATCACGAAGATAGCTAACATAGCCTTAAATTTATATTTAAGAGATAATTTACTTGAATTTGTTTTTATAATTAGTATAGTGTTAATTGTGAGGTAAAAATGAAATTTAATGAAAAATTTGCGAGAAAAATTGAAAAAGAAGATGGCAGAGTTGAGTATCAAAAATTAATAGATCATATATGTGGCGTTTCTGATTTTACAGAAGAATTTGTAAATAAATTTTTTTTGAAAAACTCTGGAAAAATTTTAGGATTTTTACATGATTTAGGAAAATATTCTGATGAATTTCAAGAAAGAATACGTGGAAAAAATATAAAAGTTGATCATTCAACAGCTGGGGCTGTAGTTTGTGATGATTTAGAAAATCAGTTTAAAAATAACAAAAAGTTAGAGTGGATACTCTACAAAATATTTAAATATGCCATTATAGGACATCATTCAGGATTATTAAATTATGGCACTAAAATAGATAGTGAAGGAACTATATGTGCTAGGCTTAATAAACGTGACGGAGAATTGTGTGATTTTTCAGATTGGGAAAATGAAATAAATATTAATGATATTAAACAAATTGAATTTAAGAAAGAAGAAGCATTTAAATTTCTTGAAAGTAATTTTTCTGTACAGATGCTTATTAGGTTTATATTTTCTTCTCTTGTTGATGGTGATAGACTTGATGCTCAAAAATTTTCAGAAGGTGAAGAATCTATTGTTAATTCTAAAAAGTTGATGAGTTTACATGAAATGTTAAACGTTTTTAATACTTTTATGGAATCAAAGAGGTCAGATGGAAAAGATAATCCAATTAATTTAATACGAAATAAAATTTTTAATGATTGTGTGAATAAAGCGAGTGGTGATAGAGGTTTTTATTCATTATGTGTGCCAACGGGTGGTGGGAAAACTCTTTCATCTTTGGGATTTGCTTTAAATCATGCCAAAAAGAATGGACACGATAGAATAATTTATTCTTTACCATTTACAAGTATAATAGAGCAAAATGCCAAAGTATATTCTGATATTTTTGGAGAGAAAACCATTTTAGAACATCACTGTAATTTTAACTTTTCAAATGAAATTGGTGAAAATGAGTATACAGATAGACAGCTTAAATACAAACTTGCAACTGAAAATTGGGACATGCCTTTAATTGTAACTACTAATGTTCAATTATTTGAAAGTATGTATTCAAACAAACCTTCTTCTGTTAGAAAGCTTCACAATATTTATAACAGCGTAATAATTTTAGATGAAGCTCAGGTAATACCCAATGAATATTTAAAACCTTGTATAAAAGCTTTAGAAGAATTGGTAAAAAATTATTGTTGTACAGTATTAATTTGCACGGCAACTCAACCAGAATTTGAGAAAAATGGTTTAATAGAAAATTTTAATGTAACTGAAATAATGGATGATACGTATAAGCTTTTTGATGATTTAAAACGTGTCGAAGGAAAATTTATTGGCAAGCAAAGCGTAAAAGATGTATGTGAAAAAATGAATTCGTACAAACAAGTATTGACCATTGTTAATACAAAAAAGCACGCAAAAGAGATTTTTGAAAATCTAAGTGAAAGCGAAGGAAATTTTCATCTTTCAACTAACATGTATCCTAATCACAGAAAAGAGATTATCAAAACTATAAAAGAAAGATTAAAAAATGGAGAAGAGTGTAGAGTTGTTTCAACTCAATTAATTGAGGCTGGAGTTGATGTTGATTTTCCAGTAGTATTTAGATCGATTGCAGGAATTGATTCAATAGTACAAGCTGCAGGAAGATGTAATAGAGAAGGAAAAAGGGAAAATTCAATAGTATATGTGTTTAAACCTGATGAGCAATCCTATTTAGGTTTGGGATATTTAAAACTTACATCACAAATTGGAGAAGGAATAATAAATAAATTTGATGACATATTGTCGATAGAAGCGATTTCTAAATATTTTTCAGAATTGTTTAATAATACAACTCATAGACAGGATAAACAATCTATTTTAGATATGATAGATAAACGTAAAATGACAGAAATAAATTATGATTTTGAAAAAATATCAAATGAATTTAAGTTTATTGATAACATAGGTGTACAAATTATTATTCCAGTTGGAGAAGGAGAAAAATTATTAAATTCTCTCAAATATTCTGAAAAAGGTATTAAAAGTATTTTGAGAAAATTAAATGGATTTTCAATTAATATTCCAGATTATGTTTTTAGACAATTAATAAAAGATGATTATATATATCAAATTTCTGATGATATATTTGCTTTGAAAAATTTGAAAATGTATGATTCTAATTTAGGATTTGATAAAGATAAATTAGAAAATTATGATTACATCATATAAATTTTAGGGAGGAATTTATGGGATTTACTTTAAGAGTTTGGGGAGATTATGCGTGTTTTACGAGACCTGAAATGAAAGTAGAAAGAGTTAGTTATGATGTTATAACTCCATCTTCAGCTAGAGCTATATTTGAAGCGATTCATTGGAAACCTGCAATAAAATGGGTTATAGACGAAATAAATGTAATTAAACCTATTAAATTTCAAACAATACTCAGAAATGAAGTAAATAATATTATTTCTGAAAAAGCTATTAAAAATTCAATTAAAAATCCAAATGATAGTTTTTACATAGATACAAATAAAAATAGGCAACAAAGAAATTCGATGATTCTTAAGGATGTTGAATATGTTATAAAAGCTCATTTTGAAATGACTAAATATGCTGGTGAAAGTGATGATGAGAAAAAGCATTATAACATTTTTTTAAGGCGTGCTAGAAATGGAGAATGTTTTAATCAACCATATTTAGGATGTAGGGAATTTTCATGTAATTTTGAACTTTTGGAAGATGAAGATTTTTTGCCACTTAATGAAACAAAAGATTTAGGATGGATGCTTTATGATATAGATTTCGTAAAAGAAAGTGATTCATATAAAAAAGTTGAAAAATATAATCCGATATTTTTCAGAGCTGAAATGGTTGAGGGTAAAATATGTATCCCTAAAGATCTTCAAAAGGGGGTTAATAAATGATTCTGAAGGAATTAGTGGATTGTTATGATTTGATGATGAATTCAGATAAATTTCAAGTTGCCGATTTTAATTCTAGTATTAAAAAAATATCGTTTAAATTTGTTATCAATGAAGAAGGTTTAATAAAACAAGTTTTAGATTTGCAAGAAGATAAGCAAGGTGTTTTTATGTCAGTTCCTTTGCAAGTTACTAAAACAAGTGGGATACTTCCATCATTTCTTTGTGATAATTCTAAATATCTTCTAGGATACTTTTATAATAAAGATAAGAAAAGTTTTCAATACTTTGATAAAAATTTTGAAGAATCTAAAAAATATCATGAAATTATTTTAAAAAGTATAGAAGATTCAAAATATTACAAAGCTATTATGGGATTTTTTGAAAATAAAGATAAAAATATTGAAAATGTTCAAAAAATGGATGAAGAATGCTTGAAAGGTGGTCTTATAGTTTTTTCTCTAGATGGAGATAAAGAATGTATTCATGATATTTATGAAGTTAGACAAAAATTTATAGAATATAATTCTATTAAAAAAAATAATACTCAGTCTAAAGAAGAAGGAATTTGTTTAGTATCAGGTAATCTATTAGATGAATTATGTTCTAAGTATGAAGTTATTAAACTTAAAGGTGGTCAACCTGCTGGTTCATACATATGTTTTGATGGTTCAGATTCTTATAATGAAAAGGTAAATATTTCATATAACTCTATGTTTAAATATACAACGGCTCTAAATACTTTACTTTTAAGTGAAGATAATAATTTATATATGTCTGGTAATACTGTTGTATTTTGGAGTGATAAAATCGGATGTAAAGAAGAAGAATTTTTCCCTGCATTTATGTTAGAAGAAAATGAAAGGGATAATGAAATTGAATATAATCAGGAGGGAGTTGATGAAATTGAGAGTGTAATAAAGCTTATTAGAAAAGGTATGACAGTTGATGTTGATAAAATTAATTATGACAGTTCAATTAATATGTATATATTAGGTCTTTCACCCAACAATGCTAGAGTTTTTATAAGATTTTGGTTTAAAAATTCTATTGGAGATTTTGTAAGATTATCAAATAAACATTTTGAAGATACAAAACTTAAGAGAAAACGAAATATTGGCAAAAAAAATTTTGTTTATGAAGAAGTAGGGGTGAAAATCTCATCAATATTAAAAACTATAACACCTTATGGTAAAACTCAAAATGTACCAAATACTTTAATTAATTCTCTTTTTAAGAGTATTTTGACAGGAAATGTTTATCCTATATCTATTTATAATCAAATTCTTGGAAGAATAAGAGCAGAGGCGGGAGAAGATTTCGTTATAAATCATATAAGAGTTTCATTTATAAAGGGATATTTAAAAAGATATTATAGACTAAATAAATTTAGAGATAAAGAGGGGGAAGTAACTGTGTCATTAAATACAAAATCTACAAATGTTGCATACAATTTGGGAAGGATTTTTGCAATACTTGAAAAAATACAGATGGATTCCAATAATGGAAGTAATATTAGAGAAAAATATCTATCTGCAGCATCTTCTACACCAAAATCTATTTTTCCAAATTTATTAAATTTAGCACAACATCATATAGCAAAAATTAAAAAAGAAGGTAGTACAAATTTTAATTATTATGACAAAATGATAGGGGAAATATTATTAAATGTTAATGAGTTCCCAGCAATATTTTCAATTGATGAACAGGGAATGTTTATTTTAGGGTATTATCATCAAAGAGAAGATATATATACAAGTAAAAAAGATAGGGAGGAAAATTAATTATGTCACTAAATAAAAGATATGAGTTTGTAATATTATTTGATGTTGAAAATGGAAATCCGAATGGGGATCCTGATGCTGGAAATATGCCAAGAATTGATCCAGAAACAGGTCATGGAATTGTAACAGATGTTTGTATTAAAAGAAAAATTAGAAATTACATAGAAGTAGTTGAAGGAGAAAAACAAGGATTTGATATTTATGTTAAAAATGGTGCTGTTTTAAACGAACAACATAGAAAAGCTTATGAAGCTTTTGATTTAAAACCTGAAAATAAAAAACTTCCAAAAGATGAAAAAGTTGCAAAAGAACTTACAGGATATATGTGTAAAAATTTTTATGATATAAGAGCTTTTGGAGCAGTGATGAGCAATGAAGTTAATTGTGGACAAGTTAGAGGTCCAATTCAATTAAATTTTGGAAGGAGTATAGATCCTATTTTTTCTCAGGATTTAACGATTACTAGATGTGCAGTTACAAATATAAAAGATTTAGAGAAAGGACAAACTATGGGAAGAAAACAAATAATTCCTTATGGCTTGTATAGAATGGAAGGTTATGTTTCGGCACATTTAGCAGAAAAAGTTACAGGATTTAGTGAAGAAGATTTAAATATTTTATGGAACGCTCTTATAAATATGTTTGAATATGACCATTCTGCATCACGTGGCAAAATGGCAACAAGAAAATTATTTGTTTTTGAACATGAAACATCTCTTGGAAATGCTCCGTCTCATAAATTATTTAACTTAATAAAAATTGAAAGAAAAGATAAGTCGAAACCTGCTAGAAGTTTTGGTGATTATGAAATTAATATAGATGATAATAATCTTCCTAGTGGCGTAAAACTTATTGAAAAACTTTAGTTGTTATGGATTATTTGATGATTTCAGGAATTCAACATTTTGAATTTTGTCCACGTCAATGGGCGTTTATACATATAGAGCAAATTTGGAAAGATAATGATAAAACTTTTAAGGGACATAAATTTCACGAAAAAGTTGATGATCCATATATTTTTGAAAAAAGGAGCGAGCGTGTAATCTCTCGCTCCATTCCTTTAATTTCACATAAATTGCGTTTAAAAGGTATTAGTGATTGTGTGGAATTTCGTTTAAGGAATGATGGTTTAGGAATTGAAATTTCGGGAAGAGATGGTAGATATGATGCAATTCCAATTGAATATAAAGTTGGTGATGTTAAAAATGATGAAAGTGATATTTCACAACTTTGTGTTCAAGCTATTTGTCTTGAAGAAATGTTTAATACGAAAATTGAAAAAGGATATCTTTATTATGGTAAGTTAAGGAAAAGAGTTGAAGTTGTTTTTACAAATGAACTTAGAGAAAATGTTAAAGGGTTAGTTGAAAAAATGAATTATTATTTTGAAAATGGAATAACACCAAAACCATCTTACAAGAAGCATTGTAAAAATTGTTCGTTATATGATATTTGTTTGCCTAAACTAAGTTGTAAATATAATAAAGTTAAAAATTATATTAATTCATACATTGAGGATAGTTAAATGAAAAAATTATTAAATGTATTATATGTAACTAACGAAGAAGCTTATTTATCAAAAGATGGTGAAGATATATCTATACTTATAAGCGGCCAAAAACCTATAAAAATTCCAAGTCATAATTTAGAAGGAATTGTATGTTTTAGTTATCGAGGAGCTAGTACAAAACTTATGGCAATGTGTGCAGAAAAAAATATTGGAATGAGTTTTCATACTCCATTTGGTAAATTTCTTTTTAGAGTACAAGGAAAAGTTTCGGGAAATATTTTGCTTAGGAAAAAGCAATATAGAATTTCTGATGATGAAAAGATGTCTTGTTTAATTGCTAGAAATTTTGTCATAGGTAAACTTATTAATTATAGAAATGTGTTGAATCGCTTTAAAAGGGATTATGCAGATAAGTTTGATGATGAAATGAAAAAATCTATTGAATATTTGTCAGATGGTATAAAAAATGTTTTTAAATGTGAAGATTTAAATACTTTAAGAGGATTTGAAGGAGTTGGAAGTAAATATTATTTTGATGTTTTTGATAAATTAATACTAGTTGATAAGGAAAATTTTGAATTTAAATCAAGAAATAGAAGGCCGCCTCTTGATAGAGTTAACGCTTTGCTTTCTTTTGTATATGTACTTTTTTCTCATGATATGGAATCATCTCTTGAAAGCGTTGGACTTGATACACAAGCTGGATTTTTACATAGAGATAGACCTGGAAGAAGTAGTTTAGCTTTAGATATGATGGAAGAATTGAGGCCATATTTATGCGATAGATTTGTATTAAAATTAATAAATACAAGAGTTATAAAACAAAATGATTTCATTGTAAAAGAAAATGGAAGTGTTTTAATTTTGGAGGATGCCCGTAAAAATATACTTGTTGCGTGGCAAAAAAGAAAGAAAGATACTGTAATACATCCGTTTTTAGGTGAAAAAATAGAAATTGGTCTTATACCATATGTTCAGTCATTATTACTTGCTAGATATTTAAGAGGAGATTTAGAAGAATATCCTCCGTATTTAATGAAATAAATAGAGGTGATTAAGTGCTTATCTTAGTAACTTACGATATAGAAGTTAATTCTGAGGATGGAGAAAAAAGACTTCGTAAAGTTTCAAAGACTTGTGAAAATTACGGTGTGAGAGTTCAAAATTCAGTTTTTGAATGTGTTGTTGACAATTTACAGTTTGAAATGCTTAAAAATGATATTAGTAAGATAATAGATAAAACACGAGATAGTGTTAGATACTATAATTTAGGAAAGTCTGGAAGAAGAAAAGTGCTTCATGTAGGATCTAAACCTTCCGTTGATGTTGAAGATATTATTATAATTTAGTTGCGAAGTACAAGTGTACATAAAATTTCTAGAAGGCTCGCAAAACTCATAATGTTTAACTTTGATAAAATAGTTTATATTGACATTCACAAATAAATTATACAAAATATTATTGTTCGCATAAATAGGTTTTCTATTTATCATGGACAGTTACTTTTAACTTTAACTGTCGCACCTTGCGTGGGTGCGTGGATTGAAATTATGACCTTTAACCATATTAAGATAAAGATAATGAGTCGCACCTTGCGTGGGTGCGTGGATTGAAATCGACTAGCTCCTTTTTTATAAAACTCATATCCTCGTCGCACCTTGCGTGGGTGCGTGGATTGAAATACATTTAATATGCTTATATTTATCATGGTCAGTGGTCGCACCTTGCGTGGGTGCGTGGATTGAAATAACAATTCTTAAAATATTGTTTTTGTCTTGGCCTTGTCGCACCTTGCGTGGGTGCGTGGATTGAAATATCTTGCTTAAAACGGGTGTATAAGGTGCCGATTGTCGCACCTTGCGTGGGTGCGTGGATTGAAATTCTTTTCTCTTTTTTTAAAATCTGTTTTTGTAATGGTCGCACCTTGCGTGGGTGCGTGGATTGAAATGTCATATTCTAACCTTTTGTAATTGTTTTGTCCTTGTCGCACCTTGCGTGGGTGCGTGGATTGAAATCAATGTGATGAAGTTATCAATCATTTTCCCAACAGGTCGCACCTTGCGTGGGTGCGTGGATTGAAATATACAATAAACCACTTCTAGTGCCTTGTATTGCTGTCGCACCTTGCGTGGGTGCGTGGATTGAAATAGATATAGAGATTACGTCTAAAAAACACGCTGTGTCAGTCGCACCTTGCGTGGGTGCGTGGATTGAAATAACTAAATATCTATCTTTTTAACTACGGGTAAAGGCGTCGCACCTTGCGTGGGTGCGTGGATTGAAATATAATGTAAATACAATATTTTTAAATTTAAAGAGGTTGTATTATGAAGTGTATATCTATAAATCCAGAATATGTAATGCAGATTTTGGAGGGTGAAAAGACGAAAGAGTATAGAAGTTGGAGCACGCAATACAGGGGTGATATTCTGATTGCTTGCACCAAAACAAAAAATAGTAATCCGTTTATTTGTGCTATTGCCACGATTGTGGATTGTGTAAAAGAAGACGGCGTTTATGCGTTTATACTTGCAAATGTCAGAGGAATAAAACCCTTACCAGTTAGAGGGCAACAAAGAATTTACAATGTTGATTACAATGAGGAAGATATAGAGGTGTTAGACCTTAATGACCTAGACTATATTGACAGCGTTTACGATGAAGCGAATAAGTGGATTGTAATTTAGTTGTAAAATTGCGGCAAAGGGGGTGAAACTGAATGAAAAGACTAGTTAGGCAAATAGGAAAATCAGTAGGCCTTGCAGGAGCAGGGGCAAGAAGAAGAGAATCAAACAAGATTAAAAGACAAATGCGGAATGCGGCAAGACGAAGGTCAGCAGGAGGGCAAGGTGGCTAAAAAGAATCTATTGCATACAATAAAGGTGTCGTCGGAAATGACGGCATCCTGTATTGTTTTGTTTAGTGGTGGGAAAGATAGTATCGTAACTTTAGATTTATGTTCAAAATTCTTCAAGAAAATAAAAATAGCCTTCATGTACTATATAAACGGATTGTCATTTCAAGAACAAATTATTAATTACTATGAAAAACGCTACAATGTGGAATGTTTGAGAGTACCTCATTTTGAGCTGTCGCAAATGTTAAGATACGGTTTATTTAGGCCATATGACGATGAAGTGCCTATAGTAAGTCGCACCTTGCGTGGGTGCGTGGATTGAAATTGATATCTGCCAAATCTTACTAAATAATTTTTCTGGTCGCACCTTGCGTGGGTGCGTGGATTGAAATATGGGTTTGTTTGGAGTTGCGATAGCTATGATTTTGTCGCACCTTGCGTGGGTGCGTGGATTGAAATTCAAATCCATTATTATTATACTTTAAATATTTTATCGTCGCACCTTGCGTAGGTGCGTGGATTGAAATTATTAATTGGGCTTTTTATACCTCTTGTTTATCGTGTCGCACCTTGCGTAGGTATGTGGATTAAAATTTAAAGTTTATATATTTTGTTTTTAGTTTGGGATACTTTGAAAGTAAGGTATTCCTTTTTTGTGATATTTTATTGGGGAGAAAAGATTGAATAAGATGGCGAGCAAGGACAGAACTAGTTACGTTTTTAAATATTTTTGTGTTTAGAAATTGAGAGTGAGTGGTTTGAAGAAAATAGTTTTCAGTTTTAATTAAAAATTTTTCAAGATTTAGTAGAAAAATATATTCTTTTAGGAGGATATATTTTTATTTTTTTGTTTTTTTCTTATGGTAACGATGTTTATGATGTAGTATTATGTAATGGTGTGTAGTTTTATTTATTACAATTTGAAATTTTACTTATTTGAATATAAACATACAGGAGTAGGTGGAATTTAGTTGAATATTTGTGTAAATAAGATTTTCAATTCTTTGATAAAATTTTGGGAACAAAGTGGAAAGGAGAGAGAAACAATTGATTGATACAAAGAAAGAACAAGAGCGTGAAGAGCTACATCGTGCTATATGGGCAATTGCTGACGAGCTTCGAGGTGCTGTAGATGGTTGGGATTTTAAAAATTATGTGCTTGGTACGATGTTTTACCGATATATTTCTGAAAATTTGACTAACTATATAAATGCTTGGGAGCATGATTCTGGCAATATAGATTTTGATTATACAAAGATGTCTGACGAGGATTCAAAAGAAGCTCGTAAAGGTTTGGTAGAAGAAAAGGGATTTTTTATTCCACCATCTGAACTTTTTTGCAATGTAAATAAGAATGCAGATAATGATGAAAATTTAAACGAAACATTGCAACGTGTGTTTAAAAATATAGAATCATCGGCAAAAGGATCTATTTCTGAAAATAGTTTTGCTGGTTTGTTTGATGATTTTGATGTAAATAGTAATAAGTTAGGCTCTACTGTTGCGAAAAGAAATGAACGTCTTGCAAAACTTTTGCATGGAGTTGCTGATATGAATCTTGGTGATATAAAAGACCATGATATTGATGCGTTTGGAGATGCTTATGAATATTTGATGACTATGTACGCATCTAATGCAGGAAAATCTGGAGGAGAATTTTTTACTCCGTCTGATATTTCAGAACTTCTTACAAGGCTTGGGACAGTTGGTAAAACTGAAATAAATAAAGTTTATGATCCAGCTTGTGGTTCTGGGTCTTTGATTTTGAAAGCGGAAAAAATTCTTGGGAAAAATGGAGTTAGAAATGGTTTTTATGGGCAAGAAATTAACATAACTACTTACAACCTTTGTCGTATTAATATGTTCTTGCATGATGTTGATTTTGATAGGTTTGATATTGCTTGTGATGATACTTTAACAATGCCAAAACATTGGGACGATGAACCGTTTGAACTAATTGTTTCTAATCCACCTTATTCTATTAAGTGGGCTGGTGATGATGATTCGACGCTGATAAACGATGAACGTTTTTCGCCTGCTGGAGTGCTTGCGCCTAAGTCTAAAGCGGACCTTGCGTTTGTAATGCATTCTCTTTCGTGGCTTGCATCAAATGGAACGGCGGCGATAGTTTGTTTTCCTGGTATTATGTATCGTGGAGGAGCAGAGAAAAAAATCAGACAATATTTAGTTGATAACAACGTCGTTGATTGCATAATTCAGTTGCCAGGTAATTTGTTTTTTGGTACTTCTATTGCAACTTGTGTTATGGTTTTGAAAAAAGGTAGAGTTGATAATAAGGTTCTTTTCATTGATGCTTCAAATGAATATGTTAAGGTTACAAACAATAATAAATTAACTCAAACAAATATAGATAGAATTGTAAAAACATTTGCTAATCGTGCAGAAGAAACACATTTTTCGTATTTAGCAAAACATGAAGAAATAGTTGATAATGATTATAATCTTTCTGTTTCTACATATGTGGAGTCTGAGGATACTAGAGAAAAAATTGATATAGTAGAACTTAATGCTGAGATTGAAAAAATCGTTTTACTTGAACAAGTTCTTCGTGATGAGATTGCGAAAATCATTTCGGAAATTGAGGCTAGTGCATGAGTACATTTCATGAATTGATTGAAAAATTTTGTGGGGATGGTGTTGAGTGGAGAGAGATTGGTGAAGTTTGTGATATACAAACAGGAAAGCTAAACGCCAATGCGATGAATGAGAATGGTAAATATTTATTTTTTACATGCAATGAATTTCCATCCAGAATTGATACTTATGCGTTTGATGGCAAAGCAATTATGATTTCAGGAAATGGAAGTAATGTTGGACATGTTAATTATTATGAAGGAAAGTTTAATGCTTATCAAAGGACATATGTACTTTTAAAATTTGATGAATGTATTAATGTGTTGTTTTTGTTTTATTATTTAAAATCTAATTTAAGAGATTATTTGAAAATTAATTCTAAAAAAGGTTCAGTACCGTACATTACATTACCAGTGATTAAAAATTTTAAAATCCCAATTCCACCGATAGAAGTTCAAAAAGAAATTGTAAGAATACTTGACAAATTTACGAATTTAATATACGAGCTTACTCGCGAGCTTACTCGCGAGCTTACAAAAAGAAAGAAACAATACGAATATTACAGAGATAAACTTTTAACTTTTGGGGATGGTGTTCCAAGAGTTAAGCTTAAAGATATAAGCCAAGAAATGTTTAGAGGAAATGGGATTAAAAGAGATGAGTTAAAGAATTCTGGTATTCCATGCGTTAGATATGGAGAAATTTATACTAAATATGGAATTCATTTTGATAAATGTGTTTCATTTACTGATGAAAATATAATAAAGAATAAAAAATATATAAAGTATGGAGATTTATTGTTTGCAATAACAGGGGAAAGTGTTGAAGAAATTGGAAAAACAACGGCGTATTTAGGAAATGAACAAGCGTTAGTAGGTGGAGATATTTTAGTTTTAAGACACAATCAAAATCCTAAATTTTTGTCTTATGCCCTATCAACTAATGAGGCGTTAAAACAAAAAAGAAAAGGGAAAATTAAAAGCAAGGTCGTACATACTGATGCAAAATCAATTGGAAATATTGAAATTCCACTTCCACCACTAGAAGAACAAGAAAGAATAGCAAACATTCTAGACAAATTTGACAAACTTTGTAATGACATTAGCGAAGGAATCCCAGCAGAAATTGAAATGAGACAAAAACAATATGAATATTATCGTGATAAGCTTTTGACTTTTGAACCAAAAAGATATTAACTTATTTAGTTCCAAAGGTTGATTGGCAATATAAAGAATATGGGCGTTGAATCGATATATAGAATAAATATTTTGATTCTTGAGGAAGGGAGTAGTGAAATTATGGGTACATACAGCATCATTGCAGAAAGTAATGATAGTACAGTTGTAGCTGAATATACACCAGAAAGCTCACGTTCTGAGAGTTTTCAAAGTGAGGCAGCTCTTGAAAAAGAATTTATTCGTATGTTGACTATGCAAGGATATGAATACCTTGCAATTTGTGATGAAAAAAGTTTAATTAATAATCTAAGAAAACAGATAGCACTTCTGAATGATTATGATTTCACCGATAGTGAGTGGGAGCGTTTCTTTAAGGAAATGCTTGCCAATACCAACGAGGGAATTGTTGAAAAGACTCGTACTATTCAGAATGATTATGTTAAAGTATTATGCAGAGATAACGGAACGTTCAAAAATATCCGCCTTATAGATAAAAAAAATATTCACAACAATAGATTACAAGTTATTAATCAGTATCAAGAAACTGAAGGAAATCATGATACACGTTATGATGTTTCCATTCTTGTTAATGGTCTTCCTCTTGTTCACGTGGAACTTAAACGTCGTGGAGTTGCAATACGTGAAGCGTTTAATCAGATTAAACGATATCAAAGAGATAGTTTTTGGGCATCAAGTGGGTTGTATGAATATGTTCAAATTTTCATTATCTCCAATGGAACTCACACAAAATATTACTCCAATACAACAAGAAATAGCCACATTAAGGAAATGGGAGAATCAGAAAAACGAAAATCGAAGAAAACAAGTAATAGTTTTGAGTTTACTTCTTTTTGGGCAGATAGCAGCAATAAGGTAATTACAGATCTTATTGATTTTACAAAAACATTTCTTGCTAAACATACAATTCTAAATGTATTAACTAAATATTGTGTTTTTACAACGGAAGAAATCCTAATGGTTATGAGACCATACCAAATTGCAGCTACTGAACGCATTTTAAATCGAATAGAGGTTTCTAATAATTATAATAAAATGGGGACGATTGATGCGGGAGGTTATATTTGGCATACTACAGGAAGTGGAAAAACATTAACATCTTTTAAAACAGCACAACTTGCATCTGCACTTCCTTATGTGGACAAGGTTATGTTTGTAGTTGATAGAAAAGACCTTGACTATCAAACTATGAAAGAATATGACAGATTTGAAAAAGGTTCTGCTAATAGTAATTCTTCTACGAGAGTATTGCAAAGACAACTTGAGGACAGAGATGAAAAAGGCGGTTATCATCAATACAAAATCATAATTACAACGATTCAAAAATTGGATAACTTCGTTACTAAAAATAAAGGGCATGAAGTATTTAATAAGAATTGTGTTATTATTTTTGATGAATGTCATCGTAGTCAATTTGGAGATATGCACGCTAAGATTGTAAAATCATTTAAAAAATATTATATGTTTGGATTTACGGGAACGCCTATTTTTGCAGCTAATTCAGGAACGGGAAAGTATAAGGAAATGTTGACTACGCCACAAACTTTTGGAAGCCAACTCCATGCTTATACGATTATAGACGCCATTAATGATGGTAATGTTCTTCCTTTCCGTATTGATTATGTTAATACGGTTAAAGAAAAAGAAAATATTAATGATAAAAATGTATCTGCTATTGATATTGAAAGAGCAATGGGTTCGCCAGAGCGTATTCGAGGAATTGTTAAATATACGTTGGAACACTTTGATAAGAAAACAAAGCGTAATAGTTTTTATTCTTTAAAAGGTAAACGAATGGCAGGATTTAATTCTATATTTGCTGTAAGTTCTATCCCTATGGCGATGAAATATTATAAAGAATTTCAAAAACAGATTTTAGAGAATAATAGTAAACTTGTTATTGCTACGATTTTTAGCTATGCACCAAATGAGGATTCTCCTGAAGATGTTCTTCAAGAGGAAGGTTTTGAAACTGATGAACTAGACCAAACTTCACGTGATTTTCTTGAAAGTGCAATTTGTGATTACAACAAAGTATTTAAAACAAATTTTGATACTTCTGCTGATAAGTTTCAGAATTACTACAAAGATTTATCTATGAGAGTGAAAAGTCGAGAAATAGATTTATTAATTGTTGTAAATATGTTTCTTACAGGTTTTGATGCAACAACATTAAATACTTTGTGGGTAGATAAAAATTTAAGAATGCACGGATTGATTCAAGCTTATTCCAGAACTAATCGTATTTTAAATTCTGTAAAGACTTATGGTAATATAATTTGTTTTCGTGATTTGCATGAAGCTACAGATGATGCAATTGGTTTGTTTGGAGATAAAAATGCAAGTGGTATTGTACTTTTAAGAAGTTTCTATGATTATTGGAATGGATATGAAGATTGCAATGGTGAGTTTCATCCTGGATATATTGATTTGATTAGAAAGTTAGAAACGGAGTATCCGTTAGAAGGTGAAATTGTAGGAGAGCAAGCTGAAAAAGAATTTATCAAGTTGTTTGGCTCTATCATCAATATGAGAAATATTCTTTCATCATTTGACCAATTTGAAGAAATGGATAATATTACGAAAAGAGATTTGCAAAATTATCAAAGTATGTATCTTGATTTCTATGATAAATATCGCAGAAAAGAAGATTCAGAGAAAGAAGACATTACAGACGATATTGAATTTGAAATTGAGCTAATTAAACAAGTTGAAATTAATATTGATTATGTTTTAATGCTGGTTGAAAAATATCATGTGAGCAATTGTAAAGACAAAGAAATTCTTTCATCTATTCTTAAAGAAATTGATGCGAGCATACAACTTCGTAGTAAGAAGGAACTTATTGAAAGATTTATAAATAGTGTAAATGTGGATACTCAAGTTAATAGTGATTGGCGTCGTTTTGTTTTGGAACAGGTAGATAAAGATTTAAATGATTTGGTTGTAAGTGAGAAATTGAAGCCTGAAGAAACAAGAAGATTTGTTTTCAACGTTTTTCGTGATGGCATATTTAAAACTACAGGAACTGAAATTGGTAAGATTATGCCACCTGTTTCACTTTTTGGAGGTTTGGGAAGGGAAAAACGTAAGCATGGTATTATAGGAAAACTTGGATTATTTTTTGAAAAATATCTTGGGCTTGGTATTGATGAGTTAAAAGCAGAGGAACAAAATAAAAATGATTCAATTTAAAAATGTATTATTGTAATTTAAAATAATTTTGTTCGGAAAAAAATTTTTAAAGACTTCCTCATTTGGGAAAGTCTTTTTGTTTTGAAAAGGTTTTGTAATGTGGTAAAATTTATTTTGAGATATGAATATTACCGAGATAAGCTTTTGACTTTTAAAGAATTTGAAAATAATATTTTGTTATAATAATTGTAACAAGATGAGAGGTAAAAAAATGTTTATACCCGA
>CALADQ010000001.1 GCA_937890765.1 uncultured Candidatus Neoarthromitus sp. | reverse complement strand
CTCCTTTTATTGGATTTCCAATATTAATACCTCCATCAAAATCACCCGTTTGTGTGCTCTTATCACTAGTTTCAACAACAGCATTAACACCAAAACTACGAGTTTTACCCAAAACACCTCCCGTAGCAGAAATTATATCTTCAGATGAACTTGAACCTGTGCTAACACTTCCCACACTAATAACAGATTGAGCTGCTAAAGAACGAGCATCCATATCGCCACCTTTATCTGCTCCATCTTTACCACTCTGAGCATTTATAATATCACTACCTTTAATCCACAATGGAGAAGTTCTGTAAATATATTTTACACTTTTACCATTTTTATCAATCCCATTATCAATACCAATTCTATCTTCAGTAATAAACAGATTAATTCTATTTAAAGCTGATTTTTCAAGAGTAATTATATCTCCACCACTATTAGGAAATTGAACATATTTTTTATCGGGATCTATATTCCCACCTGCAAAATTAATATTAAAATCTTTAGCACTAACGCCATATTTATGAGAAGCTCTTAATCCTTGAAACGATTGAGCTTCCTCACCTAAATTTCCCCCATTAAATTGACCAGTAGCTGGATTCATTCTTAAAACAGGTTCATGAACACCAGAAACAGGTGAACCACTTCTCAAACTACTTAAATCTGGAGTGTTGGCTCCACCAATAGAACCACGTGCACCTAACCCAGAACCAGAAATAGAATTAACGTTCCCTGCACCTAAGCTCCCTCCGTTTCTAAGAATTGATTGATTAACACCTTGCCCAGAACCTTGACCACCTGAAAAAATAGACTTAACACTATTAGCAGCACCCCTGACTAAACTTCCAGCCCTATTTGCAACAGTAGCACTTGCTTTTTCTGAATTAAATTTAACGGCACAAACAGAAATCACAAGAAGTATGTAAGAACTTTTACAATAAAAACCTACTCCTCTCTTAGATTTAAACCCCATATAATCACTCCTTAAAAATTTTTAAAAATACACAACGAATAAAATCTAAAAATTTACACAAAAATCTTCATAAAATTAATAATCAACACCAACACAAACAAAAATTCAAATAACAAAACAAAAAGTTAAACAATTACTCTCATAAAAACAAACTATTTGTATTTATTGTAACATTTTTGTAAAATTTATTTACATTTTATATTAGTATTGTACAAAAATCAATATATTTTGAAAATTTTATTCACATTAGTAGAAGCAAAATTTCACCAAAATAATTATTTTTTATAGAATTTTTTTGTAACACTTAAAACATTAAATGAATAGATTACATTATAAATTAGCTATTGAAAAATGAATTTATTTTCAATCAATTTATAAATATTAAAAATGGAGTGATAAATTTGCAAGATCCTAAATTAATAACAAATAAATTAATATGTACAAATGTTTCAATCATTTTCTTTATTGAAGATCCAACATCAGGAAATATTTCAAAGTTTACTAAAACTTTATCAAATATAAAAGAAACTGCTTCATATGAAGATATATATAATGCTGCTGATTCAATAGCAAAATTGTACGATTACACAAAATACGACGTAAAGTTAATTTCAACCACTTTAATAGAAAATGACGTAACTAAAATTATGGAAAATATTCAAATGGAAGATAATCAAGAAGAAAATATCGAAACTACAGTTGAATAAATAACTTCCTAATATAAAAAGAGAGCTTTAATTTTAGCTCTCTTATTTTTATATTCAAAAGTCATAACTTCACTTATGTATAATTTTTAAATAATTTTCTATTCTACGTAAACCTTCCTTTATTTCATCAATTGAATTACAATAACTAATTCGCAAATGTCCTTCTCCCTCATCTCCAAAAGAAATTCCAGGCACACATGCCACACCACCATTTTTTATTAAATCAACCGCAAAACTATAACTATCCATATTTGTTATTTCTTTAATCGAAGGAAAAACATAAAAAGCTCCTTTAGGTAAAATAATGTCAAATCCCATGTTAATTAAAGAATCACAAATAAAATTTCTTCTTTTTTCAAATTCCTTAACCATCAATTTAGATTGTTCAACGGCCTCATCGAAACCATATAAAGTTCCGTATTGAACTATGGAAGTTGCGCAAGAAGTTGCATAAGAATGAAGTTTTATTATTTCATCTAAGTAATGTTTTTTTGAGCACATAAATCCAAGTCTTAGTCCCATCATAGAAAATATTTTTGAAAATCCGGATACCAAAACCGTCCTATCAATTAAATCTTCATAAGTGCAAATAGTTTCAAACTTTTCATAACTTATTCCACTATATATTTCATCACTTATAATTTTGCATTCTGGAAATTCTATTAAAATATCGTGCAAATGTTTTTTGTCTTCTTGTGACATAGAAATACCTGTTGGATTATTGGGAAAACACAAAACTATCCCAGAAATTTTTTGCATTTCAAAAATTTTTTTGATATTTCCAAAATTTACTCCATATTTTGAATTTACACTATAAAAAACTGGTTTAGCTCCAATAAATCTCAAAATATTTTCATAAGCTGGGTAGCCTGGATTTGGAATTAATACATAATCACCTTCATTAAATAAAGCACTGAATGCAATAAATAAAGCTTCACTCCCTCCGACTGTCAACATTATTTCATCCCTTGAAAAATTCACGCCGTATTCTTTATCCAAAAATTCAGAAATTTTTTCTCTAAGCTCTGGTATTCCTTGATTTGAGGTGTAAGACGTTTTTCTCTCTCTTAAAGCCGTTACAATTCCATTTTCTATAGACTTTGGGATATTGAAATCGGGTTGTCCAAGCGTGAAAGAAATAGCATCCTCATAGTTTTTAATCTCATTGAAAAATTTTCTAATCCCAGAATACTTAATATTTTTCATTCTCCTATTCAAAATAAAATCCCTCCTAAAAACTTTTGGACGATTTTTAAAACCAAAAATTTTAAACTAATTTTACCAAATAATATATTTAAAAAACTTTTAATACAAAAAATTTTTGGTGTTTTTGTACAATTTTACTGTATAATTGTCTTAGAATATTTGAATTGAAAAAAAGGAGTTTGTAAATGAGTTACGATATGAAAAATCCTTATGATATAGCTAGATACATAAAAGATTCTAAAAAATCTACACCTCTTAAGGTTTATTTAAAAGGTGATTTAAATGAAAATGATTTTGGAAATTTAGAGTTTTATGGAAACAATGGAAATTATGTTTTGTTTGGTGAAAAAGATGATGTCATTTCATTTCTAAATGAAAATTCTCCAAAAATTAAACGTCACAGAATTGAAAATTCAAAAAGAAATTCCGCAATACCAATGTTAAATTTAATCGATGTGGAAGCTAGAATTGAGCCTGGTGCCATTATTCGCGATATGGTTACAATTGAAAAAAATGCAATTATAATGATGGGGGCCGTTATAAATATTGGTGCAGAAATTGGTGAAGGCACAATGGTTGATATGAATGCTGTTATAGGAGCTCGTGGAAAATTAGGAAAAAATGTCCATCTAGGAGCTGGTGCTGTTGTTGCTGGAGTTTTAGAACCTCCATCAAAGGACCCTTGCATAATTGAAGACAACGTTTTAATTGGAGCAAATGCCGTTATACTTGAAGGTGTTAGAGTTGGACAAAACTCCGTTGTAGGTGCTGGTTCAGTTGTAACAAAAAATGTTCCTCCGAACTCTGTTGTAACTGGTTCTCCTGCTCGAATTGTTAAAGAAATTGATGAAGCGGTAAAAGACAAAACTAAAATTCTTGAAGATTTAAGAAGCCTATAAAAAACACAAAGACCACCATAAAAAATTATGATGGTCTTTAAATTTATCCAACATCTTCTGAAGTTTCAACAACCTTATTATCCTTATCAACTTTTTCCATTTTAGAAACAGAAACTTCATACGCAACTTTAGTAACTTTTTCATTTTCCGAAATCTTCTTTTGATACTCTCTACTTTGGAGCCTTCCCCAAACTCTTATGTTATCGCCAACCTGCAAATTTTTACAAAATCTTGAATTTCTACCCCATGCTATTGTAGGTATGTAATCTGATTTATTATAAGCTCTATTAACTGCTAGCAACACATCAGCTATTTCTCTACCGAAAGGGGTTGTCCTATAAAGTGGTTGCTTACAAATGTATCCATCCAAATAAATTTCATTTGGATTTTTGCTTTTTTCCGTACACAACATTACATTACGTGCAAAAACAGTTAATATTAGCTTATTTCTTCCGTCAACAATTTTATTATAAGATCTCAATTGCCCCTCTAGCATTATTTCAGATCCAATAGAAAAATCTATTCCATCCATTATTCTTTCAGATATAGTTATACTCAATATATCTTTTGAATCGCTAAGACGTACAACTTCCATATCGAAATTATAAAATCCTTCTCCAAACATTTCATGACTAAATCTAGGTTTAGCTACTACTTTCCCTTCAAGCCATATCCTGTTATTAACCAAGTTTGTGTCCATACAGCACCTCTCCACATTAGTTTTTACTTCTCTAATATGTATATTAGTCAATATATTTTTTATTACTTTTTAAAAACTCTTAAATATATTATAAATTTTATTAATATTTTTTTCAATATTTTAAATTTATTTATATTTTATTTATAAATTTAATTTTTTCTGTACACCTTCGATATTTATTTCGTAGTTTTCGTGATATATCAAATCAGAAACTGTAACAAATTCATAACCCTGTTTCTTGAAATTAGAAATTATTTTGTCTAAATTTTCTGGAGTGTATTTCGTATTATTGTGAAATAAAATTATAGAACCAGGTTTTATTTTTTGGGAAACTCTATTATACTCAATATCTTTTCCTTCTTCTTTCCAATCTATTGAATCAATATTCCACTGAATAGGTATATAACCAAGCTCTTTAACAACGCTTACAGAATTATTATCGTATGAACCTTTTGGAAATCTAAAAATTTTATTTCGTTTGTGAGTTATATCATAAATTTTACTGTCTGTTATTTCTAATTCTTTAACAATTTTATCACGAGTTAAATTTGTAAAATCAGGATGGAGATTGCTGTGATTTCCTAATTCATGTCCTTTCTTGTTTATTTCCTTAACTAAATTTAAGTTTTTGTCGCTATAATCAATCCACTTTCCTATTAAAAAAAATGTAGCTTTAGCTTTATGCTTGTCCAAAATATTTAAAATTTCTTCCGTTGTGTCCTTTCCCCAATTAACATCAAAAGTTATAGCAACTTTTTTTTCTTCAGTGTCAACTCTATAAATTGGCAAAGATTTTTGATTACTGAATGTTGAGATTACAGAATTTGAAAAATATTTATAGGTAACTATTCCAAACATAATCAACATTAATGCAAATGAAAGACTTGATAACTTTAAAAAATTTTTTTTGTGCCTCCTTACTCTTGTTTTCAACTTACGCCTCCTAAAATTATTTTTTCTTTTAAAGTATATGCTAATACAATTTAAATAATATTAAATTTATAATATTAGGAAATTTTTATTTGTAATATTTTACTTTTAAGATTAGAATAATTGTATATGTGATTGTGATATTAATGAGGTGAAACAAACTATGTTAAATAACATTATAGAACTTGCCGATAATAAACTTTTGATTCTATACATAACAAAAAAATTAAAAAATCCTTGTTCAAACGCATATATAACCGAAATAATTTTAAACAACAATTTTATGAATTATTTTTTGCTTCAACAATACTTGAATGACCTTGTTGAAAATAATTATTTGATTTTGATAAATTCAAAAAATTCTGATGAATTTTTGTATAAGCTTGCCCCTCGTGGCAAAAAAATTTTAGATATGTTTCAAAACAGAATATCAAAATTTAAAATTGATTGTTTTAAAAATTATATGAGTTCTATAAATGAAAAATCTAAAACAATAACTGTTGACACAAATTATTCAGAAGACAAAAATAATAATTTCAAATTAAATATAAATTTCAATAAAGATAACAAATCAATTTTAAATATATCCATGTTTGTAAATTCAAAAACAAATTTAGATTCAATAATAAAACGTTGCAACGAAAATCCAAATCAAACTTATGAATCTATAATTTCATTATTTCAAGGCATAAAAAATGATACTTAGAACATAAATTTACAAAATTATGAACTGAGTATCTTTAATTTTTTATCCCACACATATGCACGTAGGATCTGAACCTATTTTTATAAATTCCCTTTCTTTAGTATACATATCATACTTTAACAATTCGTCTTTATCATTTATAACAATGTACAAAAATCTTCCAACTTTGCACAAACCACGTGGCGAACCATTAACTTCAATTCTCACTATTTCTTTGAATTTCCCTAAGTCAACAATACTAATTGAATTTCCTAAATGATTAGAAACAAATACCGTATCTGAATGATAATCGAAATACATATCCAAAGGAGATTTATCTAAAGTTATACTTTTGTATTTATCGCCTGTTTGAGAATCATAAACACTAAACGTTCCACTTTCCTCATGACCCAAATTACTTTCACAAACAAAAATATATTTGCTATTTTTATAGAATTTAGATTTCATAGGAAGATTTCCCGTTCTAATATTTTTCACAAAATCATTTTGCTCATAATCAACCAAAGTTAATTGGTTATTGTGCATGTTTGTTATACAAATTAATTTATTGTAATCGCAAACGTCCATGCTATGAGGATAATTTCCGCAACAAATTTCGTAGCTCAATCTTTTTTCCATCATATCGTAAACAATTAAACAATTATTTTCACTACATATTAAATACATGTATCTATCTTTAAACATCAAATCATTCGCAAGCATTCCTACATTGTACTTTGAAACGTAAAAATTTTTCAAATCAATTCTATAAAAATTATAATCATTGTTTGTTGCGACATAAAGATTTTGTCCATTTAAATCTATTCCGTGGGAACCTAAAATTTTTTCTTCTCTGCTTATATATATTTTTTCTTCCTCATAATCATTTAAATTAATTTTAGAAACATAATTAGATGAAACATTACAAACGTATAAATCCTTCATAAATCCCACCCCAACATTTTTAAATATTTAAATATAGTATTCAAATTCCGAAAATCATATAATATTTTTTTCTAAAAACATATGTACAAATTATGATAACGTAAATCAATTGAACAAAAATTATTTTATACAAATTAAAAATTTATATACATTATTCATTTGTTATTAATTTAAAAAAATAAACCGTACTAAAAAGTACGGCTTATTGTCTTTCATAAACTATTTTTCCAATTTGTGCAATTACGATTTCCGCATTTGGTAAATTTCTCGTGAACACGCTGAGAACAAACGTCCTGTTACCAAAAACTATTGCAACATCATGATAGTTCCCATCATAAGAACCATATTTATTCGCAATAATGCTATCTGGTATGTATCTTCCTAACCTAACACCTATAGAGCTTTTTTTGAGATAGTCAATTATTCTATGGTAGTAAGGGTTGTCCCCTTCATTAAAATAAATTTTTTTGAGAAATTCATTTATTTCATTAGTCGAAAATAAATTTCCCGTTCTGTTTAAGGTATGTCCTAAAATTTTTCCGTACTCTTTGTACAAGCTTGCATGAGAATTTATACCACTTATAAGCATGTTAGCTGCAATGTTATCCGAATTTATCAAAGATAATTTTGAAAGATTTTCATATGTTTGAGGTGGCAAAGTTCCATTAACAACATAATTTTGCAAAACTCCTGAACCGCCTTCATAATGTTTTTCATGAACGTATGGAACCGTGTCATTTAAATTTATTTTTCCTTGTTGGACAAGGTCATACAAAACCATGTTAAGTGGAACTTTATGAACGCTACCTGCTTTAAACAAAATATCGCCATTTATATCAAATGATTTTTTTGTTTTCAAATCGTAAAAAGAAACGGCAACATTTGAAACATTACTTCCTAAATAATTTAAAATTTTTGCTTCCAATGGTGAAACTTGAGAATTTTTAATTTGAGAATCAGGCTTTAATGATAATTTTTTCATCAAAGCCTCTGCTTTATCTTGCAATTCTTTTTCCTCATTTGTGTAATCATACATATTTACATTTTTAATAGTGTTGTTATAAATGTTAAGCGGGCTTGTCCTAGTTTTTGAAGATAACATAACATCATTATCGTCTAACTTTATGTTCATAAAAGAAACTCGTATTGAAAACTCCGCACTGTTCATAATTAAATTTACAACTTCATTTACAACTCTGGGAGAATCGTTTATGTTCCATCTCAAAGTTAGAATGTCGCTGTTTTTATAAAACGCAGGATATTCTTTTTTGTAATATTCCAAAATCTTTTCATCAATGTAATTAATCCAAAAGTCAGAACTTTTATTGTCGACCTCTCTACCTAAAATAAATTTATAAAGCTTATCTATAAAATCTTTTTTAAGTTTTGTTCTTTCAAAAAATTCTCCTGACTCTAAAACAAATTTCTTTATAAATTCTTTTGCTGTTGCTTGTCCAGTTCCAAGCATCTCATACCAATAAGTAAAACCATCTAAATCAGATTCTCTATTGTACAAAACGTTGTACGCTGATTCCACAAAATTGCCTAACAGTTTGTCAGATGTTTTAGTCATAACATTTAAATTACTAGCTTTAGAAGTAAATCCCACGTTTAAAAATAAACCCAAAATTAAAAACACCATTGCAAAACATTTAAAAACGCTTTTCATATTTTCTCCTTTAAACTAATTTTACATTAAATTAAACACAAAATAATCCTTCCTAAATGTCCATTCAAGAAAGATTATTTGCATTTTATAAAAATTTTATTCGAAGCATCGGCAATTTTATTATAAATTAGTTTTAAAATTTATAATATTTTTCTTAACGTCTTCAAGCATAGATTTGTATTTAAACAATTTGTTCTTCTCTTCTTGTATTACTTTCTCTGGAGCTTTGTTAACAAATCCCTCATTGGAAAGTTTCTTTTCGATTCTTTCAATTTCCGACAACAATTTACTTTCTTCTTTGCTCAACCTTTCAAGCTCTTTGTCAACATCAACTAAATCCGAAACTGGAATGTACATATTTGAAGATGATGAAACTATTGAAATAACTTTATTTGAATTAACAAGCTCTTTATCAATTTCATTTATGATTTCAATTTCTTTTGCCAATCCTAATTTTTCAATATAGACAACAGATTCATGATACATATTTTTGAAATTTTCCTTAGGCACAATATATAATTTTGCTTTTTTGGAAGGAGGAATATTCATTTGAGACCTTAAGTTCCTAATCATCCTAATTGATTCAATGATTAAACTCATTTTCTCTTCGTCCTCTTCAAAATTAATCTTACTATTGAAAAAAGGAAAACTTTGTGTAGCAATAAAATCTTTTTCAGATTCTTTTAAATTGTTATAAAGTTTTTCAGTTATGAAAGGCATAACAGGATGAAGCAACTTCAACGAATCAACTAAAACATTTTTAAGAATATTCAACACAATGCCCTTTTGTTTTTCATTTTCACCATATAAAACAGTTTTTGAAAGTTCTATATACCAATCGCAAAACTCAGTCCAAATAAAATCATATATTTTTGAAAGCCCAACGCCAATTTCAAATTTTTCAAAATTATTTGTAACTTCTTTCACAAGCACATTTAATTTATTCAAAATCCATTTGTCCGCTAAACTAAATTCTTCGCAATTTTTATATTTTTCTATTAGCTCGTCATCTAAATTCATCATTACAAATTTTGAAGCATTCCAAATTTTATTGGCAAAATTGGAAGCTGACTCAACTTTTTCTTCAATATATCTAATATCATTTCCAGGAGAAGTTCCATTGACAAGCATGAATCTCAATGAATCCGTACCATATTTTTCAATAACATCCATAGGGTCAACGCCATTGTCCAATGATTTTGACATTTTTCTTCCTTGAGAATCTCTAATTATCCCATGAATAAAAACATTTTTAAAAGGAACTTCTTTCATGTTATACAATCCTGAAAAAATCATTCTCGCAACCCAGAAAAAAATTATGTCATAACCCGTAACCAAAGTTTCGTTTGGATAAAAATATCTTAAATCTTCGCTCTCATTAGGCCACCCCAAAATTGAAAACGGCCACAAAGCAGAACTAAACCACGTATCTAAAACATCCTCATCTTGAAAAATATTTGTGGATGAACACTTTTCACACTTAACAACTTCTTGAGATGAAACTGTTAAATGATTGCACTCTCTACAGTAAAACACTGGAATCCTATGCCCCCAACACAATTGCCTAGAAATGCACCAATCTTTTATGTTTTCCATCCAGTTGAAATATATTTTTTCAAAACGCTCTGGAATAAATGAAACTTCCTTCCTTTTAACACAATAAATTGCCGGCTTTGCAAGTTCCTCCATTTTAACATACCACTGTTTTGAAATCATCGGCTCAATTATTATTCCACACCTATCATGACAACTAACATTATGAAAATGATTTTTTATTGAAACCAAAAATCCTTCTCGCTCTAAGTCCTCAACTATTTTTTTACGCGCATCATACCTACTTAATCCTTGATACTTAAATCCATTTTCATTTACAAAAGCTCTCTCATCTAAAACTTTTATTTGCGGTAAATTGTGACGCACTCCAACTTCATAATCATTTGGATCATGAGCAGGCGTAACTTTAACAACTCCAGTTCCAAATTCCATATCAACATACGAATCAGCAATAATAGGAATTTTTCTTCCGACTAAAGGCAAAATTACAAATTTCCCAATATATTTCTTATATCTTTCATCATTAGGATTAACCATTACAGCAACATCACCAAGCATAGTTTCTGGTCTCGTTGTTGCGATTTCCAAAAATTCCGTTCCATCTTCTAACGGATACTTTATGTGCCAAAACTTTCCTTCCATTTCTTTGTATTCAATTTCAGCATCAGAAAGAGCCGTTGTACATTTAGGACACCAATTTGTAATTCTATTTCCTCGATATATGTAACCTTCATTGTATAACCTAACAAAAACTTCTTTCACAGAATTGTTTAAATTATTATCCATCGTAAAAGCTTCTCTAGAAAAATCACAAGAAGAACCCATCATTTCAATTTGCTCTCTTATTTTCTTCCTATATATGTGAGTCCATTCCCAAACTTTTTCTAAGAATCCTTCACGCCCTAAATCCTCTTTTTTAATTCCGCTTTTCAAAAGTTCGTTTTCAACTTTAACCTCTGTAGCAATGCTTGCATGATCTTCACCTGGAACCCAAAGAGCTTCAAACCCTTGCATCCTTTTGAATCTTATTAAAATATCTTGGAGAGTTAAATCAAGAGCATGACCTAAATGCAACTTTCCAGTTATATTAGGAGGAGGCATCGATATAACGTATGGTTTTTTTTCATTATTAACATTAGCTTTAAATAATTCGTTCTCTTGCCACATTCTAAAAATATTTTTTTCAAATTCTGAAGGACAATATTTATGTAATTCTTCTTTCATTTCAACCCCCGTAATTATCACCATAAATTACATTAATTATAATTATTTTTTTCTAAGTTTAACATCAAATTTATTTTATCACATAGAATATTAATGTCAAAAATATTTATATCTTAAACTGAATAATCAAGGTAATTTTTGGAATAATAAAAATAAGTTTAACAAGAGGTGATTAGATTTGGATTCTTATTTTAAAAAAGCAAATGATTATTACAATAAAAAAGATTATAAAAAAGCAATTTTCTTGTATCAAAAATCTATAGAAACTCAAGGGAATGAAGCTTGTTCTTTATATAATTCAGCTGTATGCTACATAAAATTAAAAGAATATCACAAGGCAATTGAGTTACTTAAACAAGCTCTAGAAATTAAAATCGATCATAAATATTTGTTTAATTTGGCGTATTGTTATTCTTTACTCGAAGATAATTCAAAAGCATTAACATATTTTAATTGGTCATGGGCTTACAACCATGAAGATTACGAATGCAAAAAAGCAATTTCAATGATATTGGATTCTTATAATAAAAGTACAAAATAAAATACATAAAATAAAAAATATAAATGGGTAGATTTAACCCCCATTAAAACTACCCAACATTTATATATTTAAACTGAAAATTCCCATATAATTCTCTCTTTTTTGTGATCGACATCGAAGTCTTCTACATCAAAATAATTTCCTGTTTCTCCAAAAGTAGTATCTACTTTTATCCATTTGCCTAGTTCTTCAATATAAACTTCGTTCCAAGCATGGTTAATCCATTCTTTGCCATCGAATCCCTTTCCAACGACAATTCTATTTGGAAGTTCGGCTATTTCTGAAAAAACAGAATACAAACTTGCATAATCAAAACAAATTCCCTTTTTTGTTTCAAATGCAGAGATTGCACCGGATAAATTGTTAAAGTTTTCATTCATTATTTCTTCAGATTTTTGATTGTCATAATCCAACATATCTATTACATCATTGTATAATTTTCTTGCTTTCTCGTATGTATCACCTATGTCTTTTACACTTTCGATTGCATATTTTTTAATTTCATCGTTGCTCATAGTTGCTTCATCGATAGTAACTCCATTGTATAAATATTTAACACTTATGGCACCTATATTTTCAAAAGTATCAAATATAGGATTAAATATATTTAAAATTATTTCATTTAAATCGTATTTAAACGGAACAATTATTTTTGTAGATAAATTTTTATAAACTGTCGAAGAGTTTATAATTTTAACTAAATTGCTACTATCTTTTAAAAACATAGAAAATGTATTTAAAGCAAACACCAATATCAAAACATTTAAAACAGCTTTAGGAACTTTTATTAAACCAAAAATTATATATTTAAATCCTATTGGCAATTTACAAAATATTTTGTGACATTCAAAAATTATGTTTTTAAAAATCAAAACATAAATACACCTACAAACAAATGCGTAAATAAGAAACGTTATAATAAACAACAAAATTTTAAAAAAGAATCCTATTATACTAGTTTCTATTTGATACAAATTGAAAGTCTTCAATAATAGATAATATAATTCGTAAGCTATAAAATCATAAGATAAATAGACTAAATATAAAGAAATAATATTCATATAAAACTTTATATCTTTAAATACATAAGAAAATTTGCCGTATTGCACAATTCCTTTAAATAAAGTTAGAACAAATATCGCCACAATAAAGAAAGTTACGATACCATTATTGAAGGTATGTAATAAAAAGTTAAACACCCAATAATCCCCTTTTTAACATTTTAAATACCCTTAAATAACTTGCTCAATTATTTTTGTTGCGAGGTCATAATCATATCCTTTGTTTACTAAATGACAAAAAAGTTTATGCCTAATCTTAAAACCTTCGAACTTATTTTTAATTGAGTCATATTTTTTTTGACATAGTCTAATCCCCGCTTCAATTTTTTGTTCGTCAGATATTTTAAGAAACTCTGATTTTAAAAATTCTCCATCCAAGCCTTTTAAAACTAAATCAAAAAATATCTTTTTCTCCCCATATTTTAAAATATTTCTGTCTATGTAATTTTTGGCATATCTTTCATCATTTATTAAATTGTATTCAACCAAATAGTCAACAACTTCGTCTATAATTTTTGGTTCTATACATTTATCAGAAAGATATTTCTTCATTTCTTTTTTGGTTTTATCATACCTATTTAATAATTTTAGTGATAAATTTTTAGCCACAATAAAATCTCTATTCATAACTACTTCCTTCTTAAAACATGAATTGTTGGATTACTGAAATATTTTTTGCAAACATTAACAAGCTCATCTGCATTAATATTTTCAATCATTAACAAATCCTTTAAGTAAGTATCAATTTCTCTATTGGAAATCATTTTATCCAATATATACATTCCAAGTTTTTCGTTGTCATCCAAAGTGGAGTAAATAGATATTAACTGTAGTTTTTTCATGAGTTGTAAATTATACTCATCAAAATGATTTTTAAAATTTTTTATATCTTCTACGCAATCTTCAATAATTTTTTTAACCTTATCTATATTATTGACATTCGTAGCACAAAAAATATACATTCCTTTAAACTCATCGCTTAGTTCCAATTGAGTATAAACATCATAGGCAAGTCCCTCTTCTTCCCTAACTCGTTTAAACAAAATAGAATTAGAACTTCCCCCAAGTTTATATTCTGCTATCTTTAAAAATATTTTTTCATGCTGACGCAAATCTTTGAAAGTAAACAAATATGTAACAGTGCTAAGCTCTAAATCATTTTTATCCGTAACTATACATTTAGGAATATTGCTTTCAATTATAAAATTATCGTGTGATACTGCTTTGTTTTGCCAGGAGTTGAAATATTTTTCCAACAGACCAACTATATAATTCTCATCATAACAACCTATAACAACCATGTAGCAATTGCTTGGAACATAATATTTTTTATGAAAATTAATTAAATCTTGACTAGTCAAACTTTTAATAATCTCTTTAGTTCCAGCAACATCATATTTCAAATGGGATTTTTCAAATGCCTCTTGGTTAAGTTTTATAAAACTATAATCTTCATAATTAGAATTGCACGAATCTATTTCCGATAAAATAATTTCTCTTTCAATATCAATTTCTTTTGAATCAAACTTTGGTTGAATAACCATGTTTGACAAAAGTTCAACAGCTTTCTCAATGTCATCGCCTAAACCATTCACTGTAAAATTCGTTGAACCATAATCAGTAAAAGCATTAAAATCTCCACCTAAAAATTCAATAATCTTATTAACTTGATTATCACTAAATTTTAAATTTGATCTGAACAACATATGCTCAACAAAATGACTAAATCCTCTTTCAGTGTCATCTTCGTAAGCACTCCCTACTTTAACACCGAAACTCAAATTAAAAAAATTGCATTTCTTTTCAACAAAAATAATTTTAAATCCATTCTTCAAATAAAATTCTTTAAAATTAATTTTTAAATTCTCCATACTTTCTCCTAACTTAACCATAATACATTTTTTTGTTATTTTTTTCCATATTACATGCGTTAAATTTATAAGATTTTCATATATTAAATTTTATTTAATTTTATACCACAAAAAAAACTATGATTTAAAAACTTAAACCATAGCTTTTAACTTACGCACTCAAATCCAATTCTTTAATCGTTCTAACATATTCATCATTTTTAACTAACTGTTTCAAAACACTAACGCGAGATGATTTTTTAATTTCTCCAATCCAATGAGCTTTTCCATCGTTATCAGGTTCACGATTTAAAACAGCACCATAAATTCTATTTAAAAATTCACCATCATCCATTTGAATATTTTTAAACTCATTACTGTTAACTATGTTTGTGATAAATCCTGAAACGGTCATCGACTTTGACAACAAAAGCTTGGAATATTTTGAAATTTCGGATTCACTCGGATTTCTTTTTACCAAAGACAAAAATACATGCTTCACTAAATTTTTAACTATCTCACTTATGTCAAAATTGTAAAAGAAAACCTTATTAACTCCTGTTAAAGAAACATCTTTTAATCCACGTTGAAATAACAACTTTATATTAAATTTTAAAACTTGATTGTCTTTGAAACCTTTAAGCGTTACATAAACAAATTGTTTAAATTGTCCACCAACTGTTATATATTTTTTCTCAAAACTAACTTCAAAATCTTTAATCAGTTCTGGATAAACTACAACGGCTTTTACATTTTTAAGCATGTCCCATGGGTCGTCTATTTGAATTGCCACCATTATTTTATCTTGATCGTGATACAATAACATAGGAGAATCTAAAACTTGTCCACTTTTAAATTCTGAATTTTTTCCATTTAATACGGCAATATCTTTAATGACTTCTTCAACTCTATTTTTAACTATCACAACTCCAAGTTTTACATTACTAATCGAAAAATCTTTTTTATTATGATTAACAACTATCGCATATTTATTTTTTGAAACCTCATATGTAGAAACTGGAATTATCTTTTGACCTTCTTCAATAAAAAATTCTTTAATCGTTCCATCAAATTTTTCTTGAACGTATACGTCAAATATAAATTTGTTTCCACCAGACATTTTTTCAGAAAACTCAACATCTACATTTATCCTTTGATTAGCACTAGGGGCTATTACATTTACCTTTGAAAAAATAAGAAAAGCAAACAAACAACAAAAAATAAACACAAAAAATATAGTTCTGTTAATCCTCATCTTTTACCCCCTCCATTTCTCAAAACTCAATTACAATTATATATCATTAAGTTCAATTTTTCCATAAATAATTTACAAAATTATTATAATTTGATAAGTTTTTTATTAAAATTATATTTTTTGAAATTTAGGATATTGAATTATGATAATATTTACTATATAATAATGATTAGTAATTGAAAATTGTTTTATGTTTTGGAGGTAGTTATGAAAAAATATATTTGTAGTGTTTGTGGGTATATTGCTGAAGGTTCAATTCCTGAGGTTTGCCCTACTTGTAAAGCTCCTGCATCTAAGTTTGTTGAGCAGTCTGGAGAATTATCTTGGGCTGATGAGCACGTTATAGGAGTTGCTCAAGGAGTTGACCAAAGAATTTTAGATGGTTTAAAAATGAATTTTGAAGCTGAGTGTACAGAAGTTGGCATGTATTTGGCAATGTCAAGACAAGCAGACAGAGAAGGTTACCCAGAAATAGCTGAAGCTTATAAAAGAATAGCTTTCGAAGAAGCTGAACATGCTTCAAGATTTGCAGAACTTTTGGGTGAAGTTGTTGAGAGTAACACAAAAGTAAATTTAGAAAAAAGAGTTTTAGCTGAGCAAGGAGCTTGTCAAGGTAAAAAAGATCTTGCAACATTAGCGAAGCAATTAAATCTCGATGCTATTCACGACACAGTTCACGAAATGTGTAAAGATGAAGCTAGACATGGAAAGGCATTTAAAGGTCTTCTTGATAGATATTTTGGATAATGATTTAGAGTTCATTGATTTTCGTCAGTGAACTCTCTTTGTTTTTTAATATTCATGTTAAGTTTAACCCTATTTGTACGATAAACAATTTATAGTAAGTAATTGTCTTGTCTTAAATTGTTAGTTTTATCACTCTTATAGGAGAAAATGAAATATGAGTAAATTTAAAAATAATCTACCAAATAACGATGATAATTATTTTGGTAAGAAATCATGTTTGAAAGCAATATCTCTTGCATCACTATCAAGTTTGTTTGTCACACTCACATTTAATAATTTGTACCAAGTTAGTGCAACTCCTCAAGTTGGAAAAACATTTTATGGATCGAATGGACAGAGGCCAATGATTGGGTCTTATAGTGGTAATACGGGAGTTGGTATAAATCTTTCTAAACCTACAATGCGTCCCTCTGTTAATGCTAGTAAATTTATTCCTGGTGTTCAGTTTACAAGTGGAATAGGTTCTGCTAATAAAGTGGGTACTACTACTTCTGCTTCAAATTCAATAGGTGGCAGAGTTAATGCTCCTAGTAGAGTAGGTTCTATTACTTCCACTTCAGGTTCAACAGGCGGTAAAGTTAATGCTCCTAGTAGAGTGGGTTCTACTGCTTCCTCTTCAAGCTCACTAGGTGGTAGAGTTAATGCTCCTAATAGGGTAGGTTCCACTTCAGGAAATAATCCACCTATAGCTTTAGGACAGTTTATGCAAGAAAATCTTCCAAATCAAAATAATAAACCGTCTACTAGTACCTCTGGTGGAAAAGGTACCGTTGGGAAAGTAACATCTACGTCTACATCAACTTCTACTGGAGCAAGTGATAGAAATAACCTCATTACATCATCAGATAAATCTACTCAAACTAATATAGATAGTGATAATGTCAACACAACAAATAAACTTTCAGCAGGTAATAAAAATGGATCTGTTTTCACTGGTACTTTAGACATAGAAGTTCTAGATGACAGTTCATCACAAGCATCAAGCAGTCATCAAGGTTCTATTAGACCTAGACCATTAAATTCTGGTAATATGGCTAATGATGATAGTGCAGATAGTGTATCAAGCATTTATCAAGATACTACTATACCTAAACCATCAAATGCAAATGCGAATGGTTCTAGTAAACCTAACATGATTAATGACCCTGAAGGTGTTAGAGACACTATTCCAGGTCTATTAATAGATCTTAAAGAAGGTACAAAGCTTAATAAGAAGAAAATACTGATGGGTACTGGTGTAAGTATGGCAGCTTTAGCAACACTAGGACTTGGTCTTGGACTTGGTTTAGGATTGAATAATAACGAACAAAGCAAAAACGATCCAGATAATAAAGTAACACCTCCTGCTCTAAAACCTGTACCTTCTTCACCACCAGCTTATTCAACTATGGTTTCTCATTCAGCCGATGGTAACTTATTCGTAGATTCAAAAGCTAACTAATTTTATCAAAAAGAGTATTGTTTTTAAAACAATACTCTTTTTAAATTTTAAGTTATATTTTTACTTAAAATTATTTTTATGTTTGTTTAGAACCAATCTCTGAATGATAATTTTATTTCATATTGCACCAACTCAAAGGTTGGTGCTTTTTCATTTTTTAAAAAAATTTTTTTAAATTTTAGCCTTTTTCAGTAAAGTTTTTTATCTTTTATTCGAAATTTATATCATAATCGATTTTTAATTTTTACATGGATTATGTGTTGTATTCAAGGAGGTTTTTTTACTTATGAGTAATTCAAAAAAGAATAGTAAAAAAGATATCGCTAAAAAAGCTGTCGCTCTTGGTGCCGCTCTTGGTGTCGTTGCTGGTATTGGTGCCGGCATGACTAATGGACAAGAAGCTCAAGCTAGAGGTAGAGGTCCTTCTTCATCTTCTTCTCAGTCTACTACTACTGAATCCTCTTCTACTGGTACTAGACGTCCTTCTTCTAATGCATCTTCTACTTCTACTAGCGGTAGCAGATCTTCTTCTAGAAGTGCTGGTAGCAGAAAAGTTTCTGGTAAAATAGCTTCTCAAGAAACTGAAAAGAAAACTGAACAGTCTACTTCTTCAGGAAGAAGAAACGCTGGTACTTCTTCTGAGAAAAAGCAAGAAAACAGCAAAAAGACTAGTCACTCTTCTGTTAGTGCTAAAAAATCTAAATCAAAAGCTCAGAAGAATAAAGAAAATGCTTCAAGATCTAACGGCGCTCAAAAAACTAACAAAGTTGTTGTTAGCGTTTCTACTAATAAATAATTCTTTTTGTTATATCGCACCAACCCAAAAGGTTGGTGCTTTTTCATTTTTTAAAAAAATTTTTTTAAATTTTAGCCTTTTT